>NZ_JBYITE010000066.1:0-30606 GCF_057709105.1 Streptomyces sp. bgisy100 | reverse complement strand
ACGGAAGCGACAGCATCCTGGTCGACATCCAGCGCTTCCCCTCCGGGGACATCCGCGGCTACAAGGTCGCCCTCGCTGGTGACACCAACGCCGCTGGTGAGCCCATCTGGTTCGCCGGCTCCAAACTCGCTCCCGACCTGTCCCTTCCGAAGATCAGCGAGCGGCTGGCCGCTACCGATGTGGAGACCTTCGATCAGCCGACGGGCCGTCGCCGCCTCGACCCGTGGTATCAGGCCACCACTGCTGCCGAACGCATCCCCCATCACCTGGAGTGGGGCGACGACGCAGCCGCCCAGGCCCACATCGTGGCCTTCGGTGAAGCCCTCGACGCGCTTCCTCGGATCGCCCCCGACACGATCCGGCCTCAGCTCCGGCAAGCAGCGATGGCGTTCGAACGCGCCAGCCGCTCGCGCATACGAGCCGAGGACCACCACGCCCGCGTGCTGCGCGGCGCCATACGGGCCATGCGAAGCCGGCCCGCCTCCAGCGACGGGGCGGCCTTGGCGATGTTCCTCGACGCGGCGGTCCTCGTCGTCATCGCCGCTGCCCGCTGGCACCGCCTCCGCCAACACGACCAACAGATCGTCGCCGCGCGCCAGGCTCTCGTCCACCTCCAGGCCGCCTACGATCAGGCTGCCGTGGCCCCGCTGGCCGCTCTCGCCCGGCGCAAGCCGCCGACACCCACCGTCGAACGGTTCGCACGCCTGGTCCGCGAGGCCGTGCCCTCGCATGCCGAGCAGGTCCTGGACGATGCTGCCTGGCCAGCGCTGACCACCGCCCTCGTCGAGGCCGAAGCCGCTGGGCACCGACCCGGCAGCCTGCTCCAGCAGGCTGCCGACCAAAGGACGATGGACGACGCCCGATCGCCGGCACGAACGCTCCTCTGGCGCGTGGACCGCGTCACTCGGCAGCTCCCGAGCGCTCGTGCCCGCGCTGCCCAAGCACGCACAGCATCGAGTACACGGACGGCTCAGCACAGTGAGGCGGCACCGGTTCTCGCGCACCAGCCGACCACTGCAGAGACACGGAGTCGCCGTCGCTGACAGCAGCCCTGTCGTCCCAGCATGACCCGTCGGAATTCGGCCGTGCGTCGGGACAGAAGCAACAGCTCCGGTGGGGACTCACCAACTCGATGGGGAGGGATCAGAGCTGATGGCCGGTCCGAGCGACCACTGTTCGTTCGGACCGGCCATCGCTGTCTCCGCGGACCGCGCCTGGCCGGTCAGACCTGCTTGATGCCTTCCTCAACTGCGCCACCGAGGAAGGCTGCCCACTGATCGGGGCGGAACTGGAGGACGGGTCCATCGGGGTCCTTGGAATCCCGGACAGCGACGTAGTCACCGACAGTGGCGACTTCGACGCAGGCTCCGTTGCCGGAGCTGTAGCTGCTCTTGCGCCAGGCGGCTTCGCTGAGTCCCACCTCACGGTCCGGTCGCCTGTCGTTGGTGCTCATGGTTTCAGCATCTCCCTTGCGATGTTCTCCAGGATGGCGGGGGTCTCCAGAGGGTCGGGCCCGGCGGCCCGTACGAGGTCGAAGGTCTGGATGAACTTGCGGACATCACGTTCCTTCTCCAAGTACACGTTCCCGGCGATCGAATCGACGTAGACGATGGTGGGCGCTTTGGCCCCGAACTCCAGCAGCGAGAACGTCCCGGCCATCGCCGCGTGGGCACCCTTGGATGTCGGCATGACCTGGATCGTCACGTTCGGCAGGGCAGCGACGTGGATGAGGTGCTTGATCTGGGCCGCCATGATCTCCGCACTGCCGACCGGCCGCCGCAGGGCGGCTTCCTCAACGACCACCCACAGTTCCAACGGGTCGGGCTTGCGGGAAAGCAGGTCTTGTCGCTCCATCCGGAAGCGCACGAGCCGCTCGACCTCGCTGGGCTCGTTCGGCCGGACGGCGGCGATCACGGCTCTCGCGTAGTCCTCAGTCTGGAGCAGGCCGTGAACGAATATCGGTTCGTAGGAGCGAAGGGCCACGGCATCGGACTCAAGTCCTGCGTACGTAGCCATGCCCGATGGCAGCACCTCTTCGTAGTGGGCCCACCAGCCTTGCTGTTGCGCGTCCTTGTGGATCTGCATCACAGCCTCCACCTGGGCGGGGTCCTCGACCCCGAACCACTCAAGGAGATCGCGCACGTCCCGCGCCTTGATCGGAGCCTGTCCGGTCTCGACCCGGCTGATCTTGGACATCGAGCACTCCAGGTGCTCGGCGACGTCCTCGATCCGCTTGCCCGCGTTCTCTCGCAGTCGCCGCAGCTCGGAACCGAGCTGGCGCTTTCGAACGGTCGGACCGCTCGCCGTGGCCATCCCACCCCTCCTCAAAGCCCTCGCGATGGCGGATTGCCGTACGCAAGTGTGCCCTAACACCGTCAACTCCTACCTTCGCAAGGGCGTTTGACGCCGCGTCCTTCGCAAGCGCCGAGGCATATGCCCACTTGCTCCACGCACTTGCGTGAGAGAAGTGCACGGGGTCATCCTGGGGGCGCTTCACGATCCGTAGCTCCGCTGTCGCTGATCGTCAGTGGCTGGCGTGCTCGGATGCCGATTCGGACGGGAGGATCCCCGGCGATGCAGGTAGTGCCTGGCTCATCGTGTGACCGACCGGAGTACGGGACCGCCGACGGCCGGATAGTGCTGGTGACCGACCGCTCGCTGCACTTCACCGTCCCGACCGCTCCGGCGTCCGTGTCCGCTGCCCGCCGTGAAGTCGCTGCTCAGCTCGGCCTCTGGGGTCTCTGTCCAGGAGCTGCCCTGGTGGACACGGCCGTGCTCGCCGTGAGCGAGCTGGTCACCAACACCGTCCGGCATGCCGCGCAGGCGTCTGCTCGGACCGACATCCGTATCGGCCTGGACAGCCGGCACCTCACGGTCGCCGTCCACGACCGTGACCCGCAGATGCCCCGTCGGGCCGACGTTCCCCACGCGGACGGCAGTGGTGGATGGGGGTTGCGATTGGTGGAGTCCCTCGCACGGGAGGCAGGCGGCAGGACGTACGTCCCCAGGGACGCAGACGGGGGTGGCAAAACTGTGACGGTTCTGCTGCCGCTGTAGATCACTCAGCGAGCGGAGCTCGTCCTTCCGGGTCCGCTCTTGCACCGCGCCACCCGCCTCAACGAGGCAGCGGTGAGTGCCGATTTCCCGCACACGGCGCCACTGGCAAGCTCCGGCCCTCGCGCGCCGAGCAGCCCCAGGACTTTCCCAGACAAGGAGACTCGGTGACCACACTCCCCGAAACCATCCCTGCCGCACTCTGCTCCCAGAGGCTGATTATCCGCCCCGGACGCCCGCTGGCCGGTGTCGTAACGGTGGACGGTTCGAAGAACGCCTGCCTGCCATTGCTTGCCGCTGCGGCAGCGACCGGACGCCAGGTGACTGTCAGCAACGTGCCCGCCAGCACGGATGTGCGGACTCTGCTGGGCTTGCTTCAGCGGATCGGCTTCCGTCTCTCGTATCCCGTCAGTGAGGTAGGAAGCCTGTTCCTGTGGCCCGGCGACTTCGGGAACGCCGCCCCGGACCTGGCAGAAGCCGGCCGCATCCGGGCCTCCTACTACCTCGCCCCCGTTCTCTTGGCCGTCCACGGTTACGCGAGGTTGCCGTGGCCAGGAGGCTGCCGGATCGGAGCCCGCGGCATGAGCGAGCACTTTCGGGTGTACGAGATCTTCGGGGACACCGTCCAGGCCGATGACGGCCACTACGCCATCACAGCGTCCCGGCGGAAGCTCGACGCAGTCTCGTTCGATCTGCCGTTCCGCTCGCGCGGGGCGAGCATCGCCGCAGTTCTCCGGGCCATCGTCGCAGGATGCCGCCTGAAACTCGGCAACCCGAACCTCTCGCCGGAGACGAACGCCCTCCTGGTCGCTCTGCGGAAAGCCGGCTGGGACGTCACCGCCGACGAGGACAAGCTCACTCTCGCCCCGCCGAGGGAGGGCACGGGCGGGGGCCTGGACTGGCGGGTACCGGGAGACAAGATCGAGGCAGGCACGCTGGCCTGTGCCATCGCGGCCACTGGCGGCACCGGACGCATCGAGGGCGTGCAGGGCGCGGATGTCCGCCCTCTGGCCGACCTGCTGGCGCAGACCGGCACACCCGTCGCCGTCGGCCCCGATGCCATCACCGTTCAGCCCGGTTCCCAGCCGACCGGCCGCCCGCTGCGGGCCATCGCCTCCCTCGCTCCACACGGCCTGGACGCCGACTTCGAACCGTCCTTAATGGCCCTGGCTCTGCGACTACCAGGCACTCACCTGTTCAGTGACGCCATCAACCCCGGCCGCCACAGCAACCTCCTGCCGCAGCTCAGTCGTCTGGGCGCCCGGATCGAAGCGCTGTCGCCGACCCAGTGCCGTCTGACCGGACCACAGCGGCTCACCGGCACGGGCGTGGAAGCCACCGACATCCGCACCGGCTCCGCGCTACTGATCGCCGCCCTTACCGCCCAGGGCGTCACCACGATGACCGGCCTCGACCAACTGCAACGAGGACACGCGGACCTCCCCGCCAAGCTTCGTGCGCTCGGCGCCGACCTCACCGCGGTCACCTCATGACTGCCGCTCGGGCCCTGGAACGGGTCGTCGTGACGACCGACTTCCACTCCGCCTTCGAGACCGCCGGGAGCATGCTCGCCCACCTCCATCAGGTCCGGCCCACCTCGCTGATCGCCGACTGCGGGGACTTCTTCGAGGGCAGTGGCTACTACCGGCTCGCGGGCGGCGCCATCGAGCGGTCCGTACTCGCCACGCTCTACGACGTACTCGCCCCCGGCAACCACGGCTGGCCCCACCACTTCGAACCTGAACTCCACCCGCTGACGGTCTGCGCGAACGTCATCGACGAGGCCACCGGACAGCCGCTCTTCCGCCGGCTGCGGACCTTCCGCATATGCGGCCGACGCGTGGCTGTCACCGCGGTCATCGGGCCGGATGCGTTCCTGGACATCCCGGCCCCACAGAGGGAAGGCCAGCTGGTCACCGACCCAGTACGCGCCTTGCGTGAGCTCATACTGGCCCACCATCACGAGGCCGATTCCTGGCTGCTGCTGTCGCACTCCGGCTTCGAGCAGGACCTGGGTCTGGCGGCCGAATGCGCGTTCCTGGACGTCATTTTCGCCGGGCACTGCCACAGCAACAACTACGCGCCCCAGCCGATCGGGGACACTCTCGTCGTCAAGGGCGGCGAACTCGGGGCCGGGTTCGCCCTGGCCGAACCGGTCGGCGCCGGCTGGGCCGCACACACCTGCACCTTCCCGGAGGGGACGACCGTTCCACCGAGGGATCTCGCCCCAGTGACCCGACAGATCGCAGCCCTGCGCAGGAAGCTCGCCGCACCGCTGGGCAACACCACCGAGCGCTATCGCGGCTCCGTGCCCGACCGGCATGCAGTCCTCACCGACATCGCCACACGCCTCCACACCGGGCTGGGGGCCGAGGCAGTGATCCTCAACGACACCGTTCTGCGCCCCCGGAAGCTAGGCGCGCTCCTCACCCTTGGTGACCTCCTGGCCATCGAGCCGTTCGCCAACCAGCTCGTCCACGCCCGGGTCCCCGACCCCTACCTCCACGACCCGAACAGCTTGATCGCCAACCTGACGCAGCGGGTCGGCCCACTGGTCACGACTCCCGACCCCCTGCCGAACGGGCTCCGCGGCGTGTTGACCACCGAGTTCCTCGCCCAGAACTTCCTCGGCGGCCGAACCCACCAGGCCGGATTCTCCCTCGGCCAGGCCGTCCGCCACATCCTCACGAACTCGCCGCCCCCGGACATGAAAGGCCACTCCTGATGATCCTCACCGGACCCGAAATCACCGCGTCCGCCTGCGACGGCCGCTTACGGATCAATCCCTTCGACGCGGAACAGGTCAACCCCAACAGCTACAACGTTCGCCTCGGCGCCACGCTGACCACCTACACCTCAGCCGTCATCGACGCCCACCGGCCCAACCCCACGACCACCCTCACCATCGGCGACAGCGGCTTCGTCCTCAGGCCCGGCGAGCTCTACCTCGGCCACACCTTTGAACAGGTCGGCTCCGACCACTTCGTCCCGCTGCTGTTCGGCCGCTCCAGCGTCGGCCGACTGGGGCTGTTCGTCGAGATCACCGCCCCGATCGGCGACATCGGCTTCCACGGCCAGTGGACCCTCATGCTCACCCCTGTCCGCCCCCTGCGGGTATACGCGGGCATGGAGATCGGACAGGTCATGTTCTTTGTGTCCAGCGGGCCTGTTGATCTCTACACCGGCAAGTACCAGGGATCCCGAGGCCCCCAGCCCTCCCGAGCTTGGCAGGACTTCGTCCCGGTTCAGGCAGCAGCCTCGTGATCCTTACCGGTCCCGCTATCGCCGCCGCCATCGCAGCCGGTGAGATCTGCATCGACCCGTTCGACCCGTCTCAACTCTCCCCGAACGCCTACGACTGGCGCTTGGGGGAGTCCCTACGGATCTGCGACGGCGACCTGGACGCCGCCCGCCCTACCGCCTTCACGGAGACCACCATCCCGTCCACCGGGATCGTCCTGCAGCCCGGCACCCTCTACCTCGGCGTCACCCACGAGAGGACCGGCTCGGAGACCTACGCGCAGATGCTCAATGGCGATCGCACCACCGGCTCCCTCGGCATCTGGGTGCACGTTTCCGCTCCCCTCGGGCACGTCGGGCACGCCATCCACTGGACGCTGGAGATCCGCGCAACCAAGCCGGTTCGGGTCTATCCGCGGATGACCTTCGGCAAGCTCGTGTTCCTGACCACTGCGGGTGACCTCGCCAGCTATCAGCACAGCGACGCGAAGTACGCGGCCAGCAGCGGCATCGACATCTCTCGGCTCTATACCGAGATCGCCGGAGGCTCCCCGTGAACCCCACCCCCCGGCTGGTGGCTACCGCCCTCGACCTGCCCGTCGGCAGCCCCGGTGGCAGCGTCGAACTCTTCCTCGACCTCTACACCGGTCCCCAGCCGCTGCTCCCGGCCTGCCCATTCATGCTCGCCCCTGTCGGACGTCGGCCCCGCTGTCCGATGGGGCTCGGCCTTCTGCCCGTCGCCGGAAAGTGCCTGGAGGGCCGCGCTTTCCACCGCTACGTCACATCCCTCCGACAGGCCCTGATCGAGGCGATCGAGCCGGACCGGATCGGTGTCGTCCACCTGCAGCACCTCACGTTCGGCGCCACCCCCGCGCTGATCAGGGCTTTGCCCGCCCATCCGCGGATCGCGCTCGTCCACGGCACTGACCTTCTCTTCGCCGAGGCTCACCGGGACCAGCACCAGGTCCTCACCAACACAGTCCGACGCGCCGACGCCATCGTCGTGCCCACACCCGCCATGGCCGACCGGCTCCTGAAAGTCGCCCCGACCACCGACCGCCGAAAGATCGCTCACATCCCCTGGGGGGTGCCCGACCGGCTGCTGGCCTGCCCACCCCGCCGACGGGCCATCCCAGCGCGCGGTCCCTTCCGCCTGCTGTACGCCGGACGGCTGACCGCCGAGAAGGGCGCCGAGAACCTCCTACGGGCCCTGGCGCGCGTCACCGGCGTGGAACTGAGCATCGCCGCACCGCACGACCAGTTCCACACGCTTACCCCCACGGTGCGACGGTCAGGCGTGAAGGTCCGCTATCTCGGCTGGCTGCGGCGGCAGCAGCTGTGGAGAACCTTCACCGAGCACGATCTGCTGGTGATGCCTTCCACCACCCTCGAAGCCATGGGTCTGGTCGCGCTCGAAGCCCAGGCGTGTGGCCTGCCCGTGCTCTACCAGCCCGTCCCGGGTCTGGCAGAGACGCTAGCCGCCTCCGGCACCGCCACCGACTTCACCCGCCCCGCGGCCCTCGCCCGCGACATCGACCGACTCCGCACCACACCGGGGCTGCTGGCGGCCTTGCGCGAAGCGGGCCTGCACAACGCGACGCGCTACCCGCTCAGCGCCACGGCAAAGGCCCTGGCCGAACTCGGCCACCGGATCAGCTGAAGATCACCGCCACGTTCCACGAACCGGCCCGCCACCTCACTACGCTGGCCGCGGGCCCGCACCACGACATCGGAGATGCTCCATGGCAGACAGCACCGATCGGATCAAACGGCTCGTGGGAGACGGTGTCCGCAACAAGATCTATCCCGGCGCGGTGTGGGCCACCGGCGACGCCGCCGGAATGACGGCAGGTGGCACAACAGGCGTCCTGGACCCCACTGAGCCGGATACCCGCATGAGACCGGACACGGTCTTCGACATCGCCAGCCTCACCAAGATCGTCGCCGTCTGGGCCACCATCGGGGCTCTCTGGGAGGACGGCCGGCTCCCGCTCGACCAGCCCCTCGGCACCTTCTGGCCCGAGGTCGCCGGCCACCCCCTCAGCCAGATCACCGCACGGCAGCTACTGACCCACACCGCCGGAATCCCGCTGCGGGCCCAGCTGAAGAACCTCTACGGCACCGACCCCGCCGCCATCCGCGCCGGAGTCCTCCAGGAAGCCCTGAACCGCCCGCCCGGCGAAGCCGTCGAATACACCGACCGAGCAGCCCTCATCCTCGGCTACCTCGCAGAACACCTCTCCGGCGAGAGCCTCGACCAGCTCGCCGAAAGCCGTGTCTGGCACCCGTTGGGCATGAACCAGACGCGCTTCGGCCCGCTGCCCCACGAACTGGCTGCCCGCTGTGCACCCACCGAGCTCGACCAGGACACCAGCCACCACCTCAAGGGCGTCGCACACGACTTCTCCGCCCGCCTCCTCGGCGGCGTCTGCGGCATCGCCGGCACCTTCTCTGTCTTGGAAGACCTCGCCCGCTTCCTGCGGTACATGCTCGACCCCAGCACTACCCCCACCACCCCAGGATTCGGACCGAACTGGGTCGAGGAGTCCCTGACCGTTCACACCGGCGCGCTCGAACCCGTACGCGGCCTCTTCTGGCACCCCGCACCCGGCACCGACCCAGGCGACCGCATCTACGTCCACTACGGCTTCACCGGCACCGGTATGTGGCTGTCACCCAAGACGGGAACATGGGCAGTGCTGCTGACCAACAAGCTCTACTACACCCGCGACCGGGAACCGTTGACTGACATCCGCAACGCCTTCCGATACCAAATCTTCGGGTGATCCGCACGATTGAGCGAGTACCACATGAAGGCGTTGCACGCCATGTGATGAGATGGATACGCTACGTCGCAGCGACTTGTTCGGGTCTCCCACATTGTGGGTGCACGCTTCCCCTCATCCAGGTTGTCCTTGGTTGAACGGGCAGCGGTCGCCCTGGCCGTACTCCCTCAGCTTCGGGCACCTCCATCGCTGCCGGGTCGGACAATGTGTGGTCCGAACTGCACCAGATGTCTCGGGATGATCTTTCCGCAGGCGGACACGGGTGGAGGTCTGCGGCAGGCACCTTGTCCGCGCTCTCGCTCTGCTTGGCGCACCCCGCGCCATGCAGCACGAACGCGACGATGCCCGTGGGCATCGGCCTTACGCCGGAGCACTCCCCGTGCCTATTGACGACGCCCTGACCATCGCCATTGACCTCGACCAGGAAGAAGTGACCTTGGTCGTCGGAGTGCTGCAGCAAGCAGCCGAGGAATGTCGTGCCGCAACCCCGGCCGACACCCCTACGTCCCAACACACCTGCGTCACTCTGGGGCGATTGACCGCCCACTGGACGGAAATCGCGGACCATGAACTGCACTGCGCGATCGTGAGGCTCCACGGGGAGCGGTTGTTTGCGGTTCCGCTGACCTCCGAAAGTTGGTATCAGGTCCGCGCGGCGCTAAGCGCCTGCGTCGCACAGCTTTCTGCTGAGTTGGACGACAGCACTCCGGTCGGAGCCCCCCACCAGGTGCGGATGTATCGCGCACTACACCTCGCACACAAGATCGCGGAGGCCACCAATGACCGATGAGGTCACCGTAGACGCTGGTGACGGTTTGGGGTGGCAGCCTGACCCCTACGCTCTACCCCGTGCCAGTGCGGTCGACAAACTCGCCACCGCATTGTTCGGAAGAGGGCTGAGCGAGGAAGCAGTTGAGGTCCTAGCCCGGGCGGCTGTGCAGCCCGAAGACATGCGACGCAAGCTCGCAGACATCAACAAGCTGCGGGTACAGGGCGGAACGCTACACATAGTCGAAACGCGCCTGTGGTCAGCCTCAGTGGTTCCGCACCCCGCAAACCCTCGTGAGTACGGCCGCCGGAGCTACGCCCTGGGAGGCGGCGCAGCAGCCGCTCCGGAGCCAGAGTCTGCCACGGGGGGCGGTCCCGAGCTTCGGCTCCGGGTGCAGCATCCTGACGTACTGGCGCAGCGCCTGGAGGAAGCCGAGCAACGCCTAGTCAAAGAGAATCCTCTCGACGAGGACATCGCGATCGAAGGCGTTCTCCAACCTCTGACTGTAGTTCCCATGACCGTTGATCACGAAAGTGCCGCGCATCGCCCCACCGCACTGCTGATCACCGCTGATGGGTCCAGCCGGATTAGTGCTGTGCATGAGCTGCTCGGCTATGCCCCATCGGTAATCGCATATCAATGGGGACGCGATGCCCGCGCGTTCAGGCGAGAGATCAATCGATGGCTTCGCCTTTCTCAGAGGCAGGGCTGGGAGAAGCTCAGCCCAGCGGAGCAAGGGAAAATGCGCGCACTTACCGTTCCTGCACGCGTGGTGGTGGGATTCACCCCAGATTCCGGATCTGATGTCCGCTTCCACACTGCAGTCCGAAACTTCATTGGGCTAACTCACATCCGGCCACCAAAGCCGTACGGGTCAGCAGTGGAAAATGAGGCTAAGGGTGACGCTGTTCTCGACTCGCTGGTCGAGCCCACTCGGAGTCGACCAGCTCGAATCACATTGCAGGAGAAGCGCTGGTTCGCTGGTGTGATCACCGAAAAGGACGCAGTCGCAGAAGGCTTCAGTCGATACCGAGATGTACGCGCAATGGAGATCGTCAAAGCATTGCTCGGCGGTGGAAACGGCACCACACGACGAGTTAACGCAGGAATCCGCTCCCTGACTGCGAAGCAACGGCCTAAGCGAGAAGATCGCGTCGACATCGCTGTCGAACTGATCCTTCGCCCGGTCCGGACCGAGAAGAACGACGTTCTCCCACACGTCCGGCCCCGGCGCGCTGTGCTACAGCGGGCCTATCGGATCCCGGAGATCGCCGAGCTGCCTTCTGACAAGCTATTGGAGGGAGCAGCCGGCGGCAGCACGTCGCTTGAAGACTTGCGGGACGCGGCCTTGAAGGAAGCGGCGGAAGGACTCGGTGCGGGAGGCAGGCTCGGTGTGGCACAGACCGAACTCGCGGTGAAAGCCGCCTACTACATGGTTACCGCCGACACCATGGCACTGCAAACGGAAGGATCAGGAGCAGCTCGCGCCGAAGACAGCCGTAGCACAGTCGGAGTGTTGAGGGCGATGCTCTCCCAGCGGCGCGGGATCATTCAGGCTTACGAGGTCGTTCGCGCTGGCCGTCGTGGTGGGCCACTGCACGAGGTAGATGAGAATGGCGAGGCAGTACGTACGACTAATGGCAGCTACCGTGAGCTGACGGACGCACTGATTCGCCACACATACAATGGTGAAGCGCTGGCCACAGCGGCCGTGGGCCTTCCCGCGGCACGGGCCCAATGGTCGACGGTGGCAAGAAGCGTGGAGAACCTTAACCAGGCCGTACGCAACATGGCGGCTGTCCCCACATACGAGGGGGGTGACAGTCTCGTCCGGCGCGAGGGCTGGGATGCCAAGGAAATCGACGGTGCTCGATCCCACATCGACAAGATCAGCCGCAGACTAGCAATTTGGGCGGACCGGCACCGTGCTCAAAATGAAGAACAGGACGACGCTGGTCTTGACGTCGTAGACCTGTGGTGAAATCCGAGGCTACGGGCCTGCTCGGCGCCCTCATTTAGGCATGCGACAGGAACGACGCCACCTCGCTGCATAATTCAGGCTCGCCTATGTGCGAGCCGGGGCGCGAGGACGACCTTCGCCTTACGATCCACAGCATGGGCGCACCCTGTTCCGGCGGAATCGAAGGGCCACGTTTATCCAAGCCAGTCCATGGCCTGCATCGCAGTGACGACCAGTTGTTGCGCTTTTTGATGTACAGGAGTCTTCAGCCAATGAGCCATTTTATTTCGAGTGTTGAAGAGCGATCCGAGGTCCGACCAGAGCGCGGGGTCGTCGTCTTCAAGGGAACGGCCCATTATTGCTTTCGCAACCGGACCGTAGAGGTCGACGGCAGTGCCGTGGATTCGTTGGAGTGACCGTAGGCTGGGCGTGGAGCCGGGAGGCCGGCAAGACTTGAGTGACTCCTTGGCATAGGTCTCTGCCGCCACCGCAGCCAGCAAGATCGCCATCCCTGGCTGTGGGCTGTTGGTCGACTGTGTCAGATACCGGGCCTGCGAGAGTAGCGCTCGTGCCGGCGAGACACCGTCGTGCAGCGCGCTCGTGGCGGCATCTATGGTGAGCGCTGGCAAGCCCCTGACAATGGGGTATCCGGGATTGAGCGGTTCAGGAAGCCTCAACTCCAGACCTTGGGTGATGTCCGTCGCCGTGAGTGATAGCACCGTCGGGATATGCCCGACCATGCCCACGCTCGGCTGCTCGACCCGCAGAGCGTCAGACAGGCGTGCGGCAGCGAATCTGATGGCCGCGATCGCGGCCTTCAGCTCTGCGCGGAGGGCGCGGTCATCAAGGCCCGAGGCCAGCGCGAACACGGTGTGTGCAGTGAAGTATGCCGGGCCCAGCGCCACCGGCGCGCTGACATCGTCGCCCGACCAGCTGACGTACCCCTCTGCGGGGAACTGACCTTCGAATCTCGGGAACGCGAGTGTCACATCGAAGGCGCCGACCGTGGTTGTGAGAGGCTGAGCCGCGAGAGCGGGGTCGATGTCGCACATGCGGCCGACGGTTGGCTCGCTGGAGGCTTGGTAGACGGCCTCGATTCGGATCTCATTCATGGGGCACGATGTTCCTCTGCGTGACCCATATTGCGCATCCGCATTCTCGGAGAACCGCTGGCCACGTAGATCCCTGCGCACGAACGGTCATTCTGAAAGGACCCCTTCAAGCACGCGCATGGCCTGCTTCCTGTCACGCTTGCGCCTGGCCAGCGCATGGAGCACCACCTGATCGCCGTGCCGGTCACGGGCAGCTGTGACAGGAGGTCGATGGCGAGAGCGAGCGTGGCTCGGGGAGCCCGACACTGCTCACCCACGCTCAGTGCCAGGTCCTCGAGGTGCCTCGCCAGCTCGACACACCGGGTCTGGAGGTAGCCGTCGAGCAGCATCTCCTCTCCCGGCCGGTGAAGGATGGTCACGCGGCGATCGGCCGGCTCCTCGCCCAGCCGCTGCCACACCGTCCGCGCCTGCATCGGTGGAATGGCTGTGTTCCACACACCGGATTCGTCCGATGGGGTGTCTCGCCGGATCAACGTCGATCGTGGACCGCAGCGCTGTCCGTGCGTGAGCGGACGTTCCGGCACGGCCTGGTTTCGGAGGGATCACGCGGCACTGTTTGGCCTGTCGGAGAAGGCTGCTCCGGATGGAGGAACATGGTCCGGCACCATCCACCCGCCCCTGGCCAGGACGCGGCACCCGGGCCACGCGCCTGACCCTCAACTCGCCTTCCTCATCACCAACTTACGCATGGTCTGGCTCAAGCGCCTCGCCCCGACAAGGTCGGCATTCGCCTACGAGAACGCGGGCTTCCGTACGGTCAACGCCTCCCGGGAAGCCGGCTACTGGCTCGGTCGGACGTGCGACGAAGTTGTCATGAATGCCGCGCGTCGACTGTTGAATCCCAGCTAACTGGCGAATAGGGGGCTACAGCGAGCGTGCTCGCTGCCACAACCGGGAATTCCACTGCTGTCACGAATGCCCAGGGACTCCCGGGATGTTGGCGGTTCGATCAGCTCGGATCTTCAACCAATGCGCACGAGCCAGGCCCTTCTCATCTGGATGTGCCGCAAGGCGCGCGACCATCCACGCCGTCTGTGGATCTAAGCCTGGATGCTGCCTGGTCATACGGAGAGCGCGCCAGGTCGTGACAGGGGCGAGTAGCCAGCGACTGATGGTGAATCCCACTAACCTGTGAGATGCCCTAGACAACTTCGGCGCTCCCTTCGTGTGGCTGGTCAAGCTGCTGCTCGCGCTTGCGCTGCTCGACTCGTAGGAGTTCGATCTCCTTGGCGAGCTTGGCCAGCCTGAAGTGCTCCTCACCCTCGTCATAGGGGTAGATACCCAAGTCGAAAGCCGTAGCATGGCGTTCGATGTCGTCCGCCGTCTGTTGGAGGTAGAAGGCTCGCTCGCGCCACTTGTAGTAGCCAGTGAAGGCTGCTGCTGCACCTACGGCGAACGTGATGCCCATAGCCCAGTACTTGAGGGGAGGCGGCGTGTCGGCGAGGGCAGAGACGGACGTTGCACCCAGTGACCCGACAATGATGACGGATTGGGCGACGTTGTGCTTCCTCCGATATTTCCTCCCGTCTTTGCGAAGACCTTCAAGCTCCGCCGGGATTGAGTCCTTGTACGAGTATTGGCGGTCTGGGACCGGGAGTCCGAGGCGAGCGGCGTCCAGGAGGCGCAGTTCTTCTGCCGCTTCAAGTTCGATCTTTAGCTCGCGCGCCGTCTTTTCGTAGTGGCCCTCTGCGCGCTCTTCTATGGAACGGATCACCCAGAAGGTCCCGGCACTGAGGGCGAAGATCGGGATGGCGATCTTGTTTGCTAAGGCGATTGCTGACCATCCAACGGCCACGTTCGCGACGATAAAGGTGAAGAGTAGGGTGACAGCAAGGGCGCCGGATAGCCAACGGATTACTGTCTGGGCGGTCCTGATCCGTAAGGCGACCCGGATTTCAGCTATGCCCTTTCTGTGTCCAATTAGGCGATCCACCCGTTCCGCCGTGTCCTGTGGAGCGACCTCCATCGTCCCTAACCTTTCTCTCCATAGGGGTTGAACCGCGGGGGGCGGATCGGGCATAGGGCCCTGACTGCGGCTCGCCGATGCATCCGCCATTACGCCGCCTGGCAGGACGCCGGAATCCCCCTCGTGCTGCACCGGACGAGCGCTTCGCTGGAACGCAATAACAAGGAACACTCCACCGGAAACACCGGCAAGCGTGATCAATGAGCCCACGCCGACAGCAGCGAGAATCGGATAGGCGGCTTCCAAGACCTTCCCCGTTAGTTAGTGATCAGGTCGTCAGCTTCGTTGGCCGAACTGCAACGTTCCCAGCAGTACGGCGAACGCCAAGGTTAGTTGCAGCCCGCTGCCGAAGACGCTTGGCTACCGGATCCAGCCACATAAGCGGCGAGATCTCTTCGGCGCTGAGGTGCTCGTCATGCCCCGGGGGAGGAGGGGGAGTCGCCGGAGTGCCCTGAGCGGAACCGGCGCCGGCCGGGAGGAGATTCCGACGATGGTCAGCCTGGGACATGGACACGCGTGACCGCATTGCCTCTGGCTCCTCGCGGAAGTATTCGAGACTCAGCGCAGGATCTCAACCACGCAGCAAGGAACCAGCGTGTGAGCGGGCTTACTGGGAATGGTGCGTGCTGCCCTGTAGTGGACAGATAATGCCGTGAACCTGCTGCCGCCCCCGCCACACTTCGCTTCGCTCTGCAGTGCCCGGGATGACCAGGAGCTGTTGCTTCCCTCCTCCTGGGCAACGCAGGCAGTCTGTCGGGAAGATCCGAAAGAGCTTTCTGGTGTGACCTGTTCTAGGAACTCAAGGACAGCTCACACCAGACAGCTTTGCCGCCGACCGAGGTGCGGCGTGCCCCCCAGGACGAGGCAATCGTGGCGATGACCAACATGCCGCGGCCAGCCTCGTCATCTTGCCCGGCCCGCCGCCGACGCGGCAGGTGGTCGTCCCCGTCCGTCACCTCGATGACCAGCCGGCGGTCGGTGCGACGCATCCGGAGGCACATGGGCGGGGTGCCGTGCAGGAGGGCGTTTGTCACCAGCTCGCTGACGGCCAGGACGCCGGAGTCGTATACATCGACGGGGAGGCGCCAGGACGAAAGCACGCCCTGGGCGAAGACTCTGGCGCGCGGGGCCGTCTCCATGCCGCCGAGGAGGTCCAGGGCTGCGTCATGGAAGAGCTCGGCGTCCGCGCCGGTGCGGGTGGGGCGCTGGAGGACCATCACGGCGATATCGTCGTCATGGTCGGCATCAGCACCCAGGGTCCGCACGAGCCGGTCGCAGATGACGTCGGGAGTGCCCTGGGCGCCACCGAGGGCCTGCTTCAGTACAGCCACCCCTTCGTAGATGTCCTCACCGTGGCGTTCGACCAGGCCGTCCGTATAGAGGACGGCAGTGGAGCCAGGGCCGAGGTTGATGGCGCCAGAGGAGTACGGCCAGCCACCGGTGCCCAGTGGCGGGCCGGTGGGTTCGGCGGCCGTGCGCACAGTGCCGTCGGTGTCGCGGATCAGGATCGGCAAGTGCCCGGCGGAAGCATAAATGAGTTGTCCCTCGCTCGGGGCGTGGACGGCATACAGGCAGGTGGCAATCTGACTGGCGGCGATTTCGGCGGCGAGACCGTCGAGCAGTTGGAGAACCTCGTGCGGCGACAGGTCCAGCTGGGCATATGCCCGGACTGCAGCGCGAAGCTGGCCCGTGATCGCGACGGCACGGACCCCGCGGCCCACCACGTCTCCAACGACGAACGCAGTGCGACCGGCACCTAGGGCGATGGCGTCGTACCAGTCGCCGCCGACCCCGGCCTCCGTGCTGCCAGGCTGGAAGGCGGCGGCTATGAGCAGGTCATCAGGCTGCTCCAGCTCTTGGGGTAGCAGGGAGCGCTGGAGAGTGACGGCGGTCGCGCGTTGGTCCTGCTCGACAAGCGCGAGCTTCTCACGCAGCTCCGCGACGATCTCGTCTGAGCGGGAATCGCGCTGCCCGGTAGCCTTGCTTCCGCTCTGCTCGTAAGGGTTGTTCACGGTTGTTCGGAACAACTCGGTGTTGGTCTCTTCTTCGAGTGGCCTGGGTCGGGGGAGCACGTTCCCGGAGATGACCTGTGCTCCGGAGAGGCCCCCGTGCTCCGAGGCGACGGCCAATTCGTCTGCGGCGTCCTGCACGGCCTCCTGTTCGCGGTCCAAGGCATAGTCCGTCCGTGCCAGGATCTCGTCGATCTGTTCGAGGGCCCTGTCCTCACCCCGCACTCCGGGAGCCACGGCGTCTGAGGGGGTAGTAGGCAGGACTCCGGCATCGCCCGCCATCGGCTGTTGGCCGATCTCCAACAGGTATGCCTCCAGAGTCTGCACACGGCGGGCAGCCAGGTCAGCAATGCGTTGGGCTTCGTCACGCTGCCGTACTGCACGTTCAAGCTGGGCGCTCAGGCGAAGCTCTTGGCCTCTGGCACGTTCAAGCTGCGGCTGAAGCGCATGCGTCTGGTCCGGTGAAGTCAAGCTGACGCCCATGAGCGCATCGATGCGCCGCGACAACTCTGCCGCCTTGGCCTGCACCTGGCCAAGGACAAGGAACAGCATCGAAGCGATCCTCAGGGCCTGCTGACGCCCTTGCTCGCTCGTCTCGTATGCCTGGCGTGCCCGCACAAGATCCCTGTAGACCTGGATCGTGCGTTCTTTCTCTTCAATGAGTTCGCGGGGCGAAACCGCCGCGTGACCGTCTATGCCGACCAAGGTCGGGGTGTCGTTCGCCTCGTCCCAGAGGGCTCGAGCCTTGCTTACTCGGCCCAGCGCTTGCTCGCCCGACTCATCCGGAAAGCACACATCTGCGACGGCCTCGATCGCGTCCCAACTCAGGTCTTCTCCTGACAAGTGAATGCGTAAGCGGCGGAGGTCTGGGACCTTCCCTCCCTCAAAATGTTCCACGGTCAAGCGACCGTGGACGCCACGAACACTCAGTCCCGCTTCGTCGATCCACGACCGAACCATGCGCACCAGCGCGTTGGCTTCAACACTGGCTCCCTTGGGCGCCGACCAGGGACGCCCCGGGCGCTTCTGCCTCTCCCCCATCGCTACTCCCAAGTTGTTCCGCGACAACCCGCCGTTGTCGCCAGAACAACATCCAAGCGGCACGACCAGCCACAGCGCAGCGGGATCGTGTACTCACCCTCAAGCGAGAAGCCGACGTACGAATCGAAAACGGAGACTGGGCATGCATCTCACGCAAGCTGGACTACTCCTCGTCACCCTCGTGGCGATCACCCTTCTGGCCGTGGGGGTGGCCGGTGCGGCGGTGGCTCTTGCTCGCTGGGAAGGGCGCACAGTGCCCACCTCGATCAGCCGTGGGGGCATCGCCTTCGCGGGCACTATGACCCTTGGGGCATCAGTGACCAGTCTCTTTCTGATGCTCAGGTGAGGATGTAGGAACTGCCTGACCAGTGCCATCGCCCCACGGGCGCTTGAACACCTCCCCTCGCTTTGATCACCTCGTGCTGATCATCAGTGCCTGCGACAACGTCGCCCTCCGCCTAGTCGGCAGTCAGTCCGCATCCCACTCCCCGGAATGCGGTCTGAGGAGCGCTTGGGCTACCACCTGTGGCACCTGCCAAGTGGCGCTCTCAGATGTGTTTCCGAGCGAGACCTCGCTTTCAGCGAGCTTGCCAGGCCCTCCATCGCAGCCGAGGGGCGGTCAGCGTTCCGTGTTGAAGCAGGCAAGGGCCAACGGGGCGCGTTCGGACTGTCTATCAGTTCCAGGTAGGGCGGTGGCGGGTAGTGCTCGCACATCGGGAGGCACATGAGAGGAGTTGAGGAGTGGGCGCGCCGCACCCTGGACGAGCCAGGAAAACGAGGCAACCCGCTACGTCCTCCGGGTCTCCGCGGACCGGTTGCAGCCGACGGTGCCGGCGTGATCAGTGGAATCGCTAAGTTCCACACGCTGGATTCATGCGGTGGGGTGTCTCGCTGCATCGACGTCGACCGTGGACCGCGGCACCATCTGTGCGTGAGCGATGCGTGAGCGGATGTTCCGGCACAGCCCGGATTCGTCGGGATCACGCGGCGCTCTTTGGCCTGCCCGAGAAGGCTGCCCCGGATGGAACAACATGGTCCGGCACCACCCACCCGCCCCTGGCCAGGACTTTTAATCCATTGGTTGTGGGTTCGAGTCCCACACGGCCTACCCGAGACAGGGCCCTGTCTCCCGGGAGTTACCTCCTGGGAGACAGGGCCCTTGTTCGATCGAAGGCCTGCGGACGGCTGTCTCAGCCGACTGCCGGCCGGAGAGACCTCGATCTCTGTCTTGTCGCTGTACTCCTTGTAGTCACTCATGAGCGCTCCTTTGCGTTCGGGCATGGCAACGCAGCGGCGGGAGCCGCGTGTGCGGTGATTCGCGGACCGTCGGCGGCGAGGGGGATCAGCCGCCGACGGCCCCTGTCTCAGGTGCGGCGCCGTTCCTGTCGGCCGGAGTCCGGCGGACCGCAGCGCGGGCATCGGCAGGGCGGGTACTCCATGGAGCCCGGGGCGAGGTGCGCGGTGTACACGCCCTGGGGGTCGCTTCTCTCCTTCATGCCGCGGACCATTCCGTCGCGGGAGGCCATGAAGCGGCGCAGGGCCGCGCGGGAGGGGGACGCCTGGGGTTGGTCGGTATTGTCAGCCATGTCGTCAACTTGGCCCTGAACGGGGGACGTTTCTACGCATATGGCGGGGACGCTCGGGCCGCTTCGGGTTACCGTCCCAGAAAGCCCGAATGCCCCTGGGGAGCACTTTGAATGCCGCGCTGCGCGACGCTATGGCCGGAGCCGGCATGACCGTCGGACGGCTCGCCCGTACAGTCGGAGTGACCTGCAAGACGGCCGAGCGGTGGCTGTCCGACCCTGCCCGCGTCCCGCACCCGCAGACGAGGGAGGCGGTCGGGGCGGCGTTGGGAGTGAGTGCGGACGTGCTGTGGCCCAAAGCGCTCAGGTCCACCATGAAGCTCGGCGCGGACCGGGAGATCGTCTCCGCCTACCCCTACCGGAACGCCTGTCCGACGTCCGTGTGGGCAGCGCTCATTGACGGTGCCTCGGAACGCATCTGCTTCGCCGGCTACACCAACTACTTCGTCTGGCAGGAGCATCCGCGGCTCGGGGAGCGGCTGAAGCGCAAGGGTGAGGACGGCTGTTCGGTGCGCTTCCTCGTGGGCGATCCCGACGCGGAGGTCACGCGCAGGCGTGAGGAGGCGGAGGCGGTACCGCTCACCGTGGGCACGCGGATCCGCATCACGCTGGACGCCCTGGAGAAGATCAGGGAGGCGCCCGGGGTCGCGGCCCGCTTCAGCGACCAGCACATCTCGCTGAGTGTGTTCATGTTCGACGACGAGATGCTGGTGACGCCACACATCGCGAACCTGCTGGGGCACGAGTCGCCGATGCTGCATCTCCGGCGGCTGGGCGACGACGGACTGTACGACCGGTTCGCCTCCCATGTGGAGGCGTTGTGGGAGACGGGCCGCCCCGTGTGGTCCTGAACACGTAGGTGCCGCCAATAGCCTGTGAGCGCTGCGGACGGTGCCCTCCCTCTCCCGTGGAACCGATCCGGCGGAGCGTGCTCCGGATAGAGAACTGGTGTTCTGGGTAAGGCAGTTGGGGATTCCATGGGTTCGCGCCCACGGTGCCCGACCCCCGTTCGTACCGCCCTTGCCCGAGCCCGCCCCCTCAGCCCGTACCGCTCCGCGCCGTTCCGCCTCCGTACGGGACCCGGACTCGGGGAGCCGGCCGGCGACACCCCCTGGAGACCGGATGCAGCACCAGTCGTGCCCCGTCGTCATAGATCCCTCCGGCCGTGACATCCACGGCGAGGCGGCCAGGATCCGGGAACAGGGCCCGGTGGCCCCGGTGGAGCTCCCCGGCGGGATCCGGGCGTGGGCGGTGAGTGAGCACAGTGTTCTCAAGGAGCTGCTGACCGACCCGCGGGTCTCGAAGGATCCGCGCCGGCACTGGCCGCTGTGGATCAACGGGGAGATCACCCCCGAGTGGCCGCTGTTCACCTGGGTCGCGGTGACGAACATGTTCACCGCCTACGGGGCCGAGCACCGGCGGCTCCGGAAGCTGGTCTCCGCCGCCTTCACCGCGCGCCGCACCGCCGCCCTGCGGCCCAGGATCGAGGCGATGACCGCCGAGCTGCTCGACGGGCTCGCCGCCACCCGCCCGGGAGACACCGTCGACCTGCGCGAGGCGTACTGCTATCCGATCCCGATCCAGGTGATCTCCGAGCTCTTCGGCCTCTCCGATCCGGTGATGCGTGCGGAGCTCCGCCGCCTGGTGGACAGCATCTTCAACACCGCGGCGACGGCGGAGGAGGCGGCGGCGACCTTCCAGAGCGTGCGCACCGTCCTCGCCGGGCTCGTGGCGGTCAAGCGGAAGGAGCCCGGCGACGACCTGACCAGCGTGCTGATCGCGGCGCGGGAGGAGGACGGCTCGCGGCTGACCGAGGCCGAGCTCGTCGACACCCTGCTGCTGATGATCAGCGCCGGGCACGAGACCACCGTCAACCTGCTCGACAACGCGATCAACGCGTTGCTCACCCGTCCCGACCAGCTTGCACTGGTCCGCGCGGGCGGGGCGAGCTGGAGCGATGTGATCGAGGAGACGATGCGCGTCGAGGCCCCGGTGGCGAGCCTGCCGCTGCGGTACGCCGTGGAGGACATCGACGCCGGCGGGGTGACCCTCCGCAAGGGGGACGCGATCCTCGCCGCCTACGCCGCGGCGGGGCGCAACCCCGTCTCGCACGGACCGGACGCGGACCGCTTCGACGCCACCCGGGCGGACAAGGAGCACCTCGCCTTCGGGTACGGCGCGCACCACTGCCTGGGGGCGCCGCTGGCCCGGCTGGAGGCGGAGATCGCGCTGCCCGCCCTCTTCTCCCGCTTCCCGGATCTGGCGTTGGCCGTCCCGGCGGACGCCCTGGAGCCGGTGGAGTCGTTCATCTCCAACGGCCACCGGAGCCTTCCCGTCCGGCTGACGTCGGCGGTTCCGGTGGGCGGCTGACCGGCTGCGGGCCCGGTGGGCCGACCGGCCTGCGCGTACGGACCGTGTTCGCGTACGGACCGTGTCCACCGGGGCGCCCCGCGGCCGTTGCCGGGGCGTGCCCGGGTGCCGTTTCATGGCCCCATGGCAGCCATGGACGACGAGGCGCGGGCGGCGACCGGGCCCGGTCCGGAGCAGCCGGAGCGGCCGCGGCCGGCCGTCCGGGAAGAGGGCGGGGAAGCCGCCTGTCTGCTGCACCGGGTCTGCACCGAGTGCGGGCGGATGAACGAGCGGGCCGGCGTGGTGCGCTGCGAGGCCTGCGGCGCACCGCTTCCGACGGATTGAGCTGCCGAGGGGCCGGGGTGGGTCGCGCGTCGGCGGCCCCGGACCTCACGCGACGCGCTCAGAACCCTCCCCCACCGAAATCGCCGCCCCCGAAGCCGCCGAAGCCTCCGCCGTCCCCGCCGAAGCCGCCGCCGAAGTCGCCCGAGTTGAAGTCGCCTCCGGAGTAGTCGCCGCCGCTCCAGCCGTCACCGAGGCCGTCCGCCCCGTACGCGTACGGCGCGTTGAGCATGCTGCCCAGCAGCGTGCCCGCCAGCAGCCCGGGGAGGATGCCGCCGCCGAAGTAGCCGTAGGCCCACGGGCTGTAGAGCGGCCCGGCCTCCCAGTACGGCCGCCGGCCGGAGGGGGTGTCCACCGTGCGGCCCATCGGCTCCTCGCCGTCCGCGATGCGGGCGGCGTCCGCGGCGCACACCGGCACGCTCCGCTCGCCCGCGCCCTCGGGCGCCCACTGCACGTCCTGGACCGAGGGGCCGTGGCGCGGATCGAAGAAGCACGGCGGACGGCGGTCCGGGAGCGGGTTCCCGTCCCGTCGGGCCT
Organism: Streptomyces sp. bgisy100; assembly: GCF_057709105.1. Classification (NCBI taxonomy): domain Bacteria; kingdom Bacillati; phylum Actinomycetota; class Actinomycetes; order Kitasatosporales; family Streptomycetaceae; genus Streptomyces; species Streptomyces sp. bgisy100. Next base: position 7,858 of record NZ_JBYITE010000066.1, on the reverse strand, counting down.
CCAGCGTGGTCAGCGCGAACCGCCCGTCGTCCAGCGCCTGGGTCACGCCCCGGACGTCGTCCGGCCGCCGGGCGCCGTCCATGGCGCGCTTCGCCCGGTCGTAGCAGTCCAGGGCGCGGGCGTAGTCCTCGCGCATCGCGTCGTCCGTCGCCGGGGCGGAGGGGGCGAAGTCGATCCGTTCGAGCTCCTCGCCGAACGCGGTGATGTCCTCGTCGACCACCGGACGGAGCGTGGCCAGCTGCGCCCGCTCCCGCTCGGTCCGGCGCTTCTTCCCGCGGCGGGACACCAGGAACACGGTGGCGCCGGCGACCGCGAGGAGGATGCCGAAAGTGACCGCCAGGCCCGCGCCGCCGACCTTGTTGTAGCCGGTCGAGGTGCCCGTGTCGGTGTTCGAGCCACCGCTCCACGAGTCGGGGGCGTGACCGTTCGCCTGCTCGACGGCCTGGTCGACGAAGCCGGTGACCGTGGCCTTGACGTTGCCGTCGCCGGAGCGGGCCGCGGCGCCGGTGAGGTTGTCGACCGTGTTGCGCGACATCACGGAGGAGTCGGCGCCGGCGTCGAACCGGTCGCCCAGCGCGACCGCGTAGACACCGGTGATGCCGGTCTTGGTCCGCAGGTCCTGGAGCAGCGTCGACGGGGGGAACTCGGAGGTGGCGGGGAGCACGGCGACGAAGACCGGCTTGTCCGCCTTCTTGATCTTGTCCGCCAGGGCGTCGGCGTCCGCGGGAGGCAGCTGGGACGCGGCCCGGGGATCGACGTAGACGGGGCCCTGTTTCAGGGCCGCGGCGGCGCTGTCCAGTCCGTCCGCGGCCCGGGCGCCGGGAGCCATCACGGCCACCAGCACGAGAGCGGCGGCCACCAGCGCCAGCACCGGCCAGCAGGCCGCGCGGCGTACTGCGCTCTTCATACTTACGACGCTAACCCCAAAGGCGGAATAATGGGCTATTCAGGCATATCGGATATAGCGGCAGGGAATGGGGTGGGCCGGTGTCCATCACGTGGCGTACGCCGATTCGCCGTCCGGCCGGTCACCGGAGAGCCTGAGGGGGCGGTGCCGTACCGCTCCCGCGCCATGGACGGTAGGAGACACGAGGTGGGGATGCGAGTCGGGGGATCTGGCCGCACGGGCCGCAGGCTCCGCGGCACGGACCGGGCTCCGGGCGAACGCGACGACGAGAACCGCTCCGCCGGCCGGTCCCGCGTCGCCCGCTGGATGCCCGCGCTGCTGATCATCGGCGGGCTGACCTTCGACCTCTCGACGCCGGCCCGGTTCACCGGCTCCCCCTTCTTCTCGGCCGCGCCGCTGGTGGCCGCGCCGTTCTTCTCGCTGCGGGCCACGGCTGCCGCGGGGATCGCCGCCGGGGGAGCGGTCGTCGCCCTGCACCTCTACAACGGCGACGCGGGCGACATCGAGTCGGTGACGGAGCTGGTCACCGTGCTGACCGTCGCCCTGCTCGCGCTGTTCATCAACCGGGTGGTGCGGCGCGGGGACCGGCAGCTGGCGTCGGCCCGCAGCATCGCCGAGGCGGTCCAGCTCGCCGTCCTGCCGACGCCCGACGAACGCATCGGCGGCTTCCAGGTCGCCGCCCGGTACGAGGCGGCGCTGGCCGACGCCCGGATCGGCGGGGACCTCTACGCCGTCCAGCAGACCCCGCACGGGGTCCGCCTGATCGTGGGCGACGTCCGGGGGAAGGGGCTGGGGGCCGTCGCGGCGGTCGCCGTGGTCATCGGTGCCTTCCGGGAGGCGGCCGAGGAGGAACCGGATCTGGTGGAGGTCGCCGCCCGGCTGGAGCGGGCGCTGGCCCGCGAGGCGCGGGGCGAGGACCTGGACCGGTTCGAGGGCTTCACCACCGCGGTGCTGGCGGAGGTGGGCGCCGCGCGCCCCTCCGCCACCGACGGGGCGCCGCCCGAGGGCACGCTGCGCGTCCTCAACCGCGGCCACCCGGCGCCGCTGCTGCTCTCCGCCGACGGCTCGGTGTGCGGGGTCGAGCCGGGGGTGGCCTCGCTGCCGCTCGGGATGGGGGATCTGGGGGCCTGGCCGGAGCAGGTCGACACCTTCGACTTCCCGCGCGGTTCGACCCTGCTGCTGTTCACCGACGGGGTGACCGAGGCCCGGGACGAGAAGGGGGTCTTCTACGACCCGGCGAAGCGGCTCGACGGCCGGCTGTTCCCCGGGCCCGACGCCCTCCTCGACGCGCTCGTCGAGGACGTGGCCCGGCACACCGGGGGCGAGCCGGCGGACGACATGGCGCTGCTGGCGGTCAGCCGGCCGGGGCGGCGGCAGCCGGAGCGCCGGAGGACCGTGGGGCTGACCCGTGGTCCGGACGAGGGCAGGGCCGCCGCCCCGGCACCCTACGGTCCGTGACCGGAATGCATCACTTCGCATAACAAGTGACGCACGATCAGCCGGAACGTGTTTCGCGGGCCCGCTCAACTCGCCCCTATTGGGCGGCACATGTCCGGATTGATCCTACTCCAATCTGTTAACGATCAACGAGAACCGCTTGGAATCCGGCCCCGGCCCTATTAACGTTCGATAACGCAGCGCGGTCGTCCCAGCCGTCACAAGAGACGGCACCGTGCGCCATCGCCGAATCCCGCACACACAGCACCACCCCGCAGGGCCTGCACCACCGGACACACCAGCTCCACCTGCACCACCTGCACCCAGGGAACCGGGGAACCAACACCTTGGGGTGAATCGGGCGTCTCTCCCAGAGGGGTCCGTAGGAGACCTTCCTGCTCCGAACCCGTCAGCTAACCCGGTAGGCGAGAAGGAAGGAAAGGAGTGCGCCCGCGTGGCGTCCAACAGGCCTGCCCCCGAATCCCCGTACACACCCCAGAGTTTCGATCCCGGATTCGGTGAGGAACCCCCGGCCGCGGCGGGTGAGTGGAATCCGACCGAGGAATCCGTCGCCCCGGTGCGCGGCCGGCACCGCGTCGTCAAGCAGCGCGGTGGCGGCATGGCCCGTAGCGGCGCCGTCCTCGGCGTGGGCGTCTTCGCCGCGGTCGGCGCGGGTGGCATGGCCAGCGCGCAGGAGAAGCCGCCGGTCTCCATCTCCATGCCGGACCTCTCCTCCGTCTCGGAGAAGCTTCCCGACGCCGCGTCCCTGCCCGGCATCGGCTCCCTGGTCGCGGACGACGCGGAGCAGGCCCCGGTCGCCGTCGCCTCCGCCGCCCCGCTGAGTGACGCCGGGCTCACCGCCGACGAGGCCGCCGACGGCACCGGCGCGGGCGAGGCGCTGCGCGCCCGCATCATGCGCCAGGCCGAGCAGCAGCAGAGCGCCGCCGAGAAGGCCGAGCGCGAGGCCGCGGAGAAGGCCGCCGAGAAGGCCGCCGCGGAGAGGGCCGCCGAGCAGGCCGAGCGGAAGAAGGCCGAGGCCGCCGCCGCGAAGAAGAAGGCGGCGGAGGAGGCGGCCCGGGAGGCCCGTGAGAAGGCCGAGGCCGAGCGGCTGGCGAAGCTCGCCAAGCAGTTCACCGTCCCGGTCTCCTCCTACACCCTCACCTCCAGCTTCGGCCAGGCCGGCGACCTCTGGTCCAACGACCACACCGGCCAGGACTTCGCGGCCCCCACCGGCACCCCCGCCAAGGCGGTCCACGGCGGCACCATCACCCAGGCCGGCTGGGCCGGGGCGTACGGCTACCGGATCGTGCTCACCCTCGACGACGGCACCGAGGTCTGGTACTGCCACCTCTCCTCGATGACGAAGACCTCCGGCAAGGTGACCACGGGCGAGACCATCGGCCGCGTCGGCGCCACCGGCAACGTCACCGGTCCCCACCTCCACCTCGAGGTCCGTCCCGACGGCGGCTCCCCGATCGACCCGGCCTCCTGGCTGCGGGACCGCGGCCTCTCCATCTGACGGCCGCTCCCGCCACCGGCGCCCGCCGCCGCAGCCTCCGACAGCCCTGGTGACGTCCCCCCGACACCAGGGCTGTCGGCCTGTCCGCGGCGCCCCGGCGCAACCGCCCGCGGTACGGCAGCAGCCTCCGCCGTACCGCAGCTGCCGACGGAATAGCCCCCGCCGCCCCCCAGTTGACGCCTGATATGGCTGACCAGCGCAAGTCCCTCGGCGACCTGACCGTCTCCCCGCTCTGCCTCGGCGGCAATGTCTTCGGCTGGACCGCGGACGAGGCGGAGTCCTTCGCCGTTCTCGACGCGTACACCGCGGCCGGCGGCAACTTCGTGGACACCGCCGACGCCTATTCCGCCTGGGTGCCGGGCCACGTCGGCGGCGAGTCCGAGACGGTCCTCGGCAACTGGATGGCGGCCCGCGGCAACCGCGCGGACGTCGTGATCGCGACGAAGGTGGGGGCGCACCCCGACTACAAGGGGCTCTCCGCGAAGACCGTCAAGGAAGCGGCCGAGCAGTCGCTGCGCCGCCTCCGCACCGACTACGTCGACCTCTACTACACGCACTACGACGACCCCGGCCTCCCCGTCGAGGAGTTCCTCACCGCCCTGGACGCGCTCGTCCGGGAGGGCAAGGTCCGGCAGATCGCCGCGTCCAATATCACCCCGGAGCGGCTGGAGGAGGCGCTGCTCTGCTCCGAACGGGAGGGCCTGGCGCGGTACGTGGCCCTCCAGCCGCACTACAACCTGGTCTCCCGCCACACCTACGAAGGCCCGCTCGCCGAGGTCGCCGCCCGGCACGGCCTGGGCGCCGTGCCCTACTTCGCGCTCGCCGCCGGCTTCCTCACCGGCAAGTACCGGCCGGGCACCACGGTGGACAGCGCCCGCGCGGGCCGGGCGGCGGAGTACCAGGGCACCGAGCGCGGCGAACGTGTCCTGGCCGCCCTCGACCGGGTCGCGACCGCGCGGGGAGCCGAGCCGGCCGCGGTCGCCCTGGCCTGGCTCGCCGCCCAGCCCACCGTGGCGGCACCGCTGGCCAGCGCCCGCACGGTGCAGCAGCTCGGCACCCTGCTGGCGGGCGCCGGCCTCCGGCTGGACGAGCACGAACTCGCGGCTCTGACGACGGCCTCCGCCTGACGGAGCTCCTGATCGTCCCGGACCGCCACCTTCAGCACGGCCGGGCGCGGGCTGCCGCAGCCCGGGAGCTCCGCAGTGAACCGGAGTGCCCTGCCCGACGGCTCCGTACCGGGGGTCCGAGGGCTGCGACCGCCCTCAGGGGCCGTACGGGCGGTTGCCGGGTCCGTGCGGCGGCCCGTACGGACCCGCGGCCTGCCCGTACGGCCCCTGGCCCTGCCCGTACCCCTGAGCCGGCGCCTGCCCGTACCCCTGGCCCTGCCGCGGATACGGCCGGCCGGACGGCTGCGTCCCGCCCGGCGGCCCGTATCCGTACCCGGGCGGCGGCGGTGTCCACGGCTGCGGCGCGGGCCCGGTCCAGGCCGGTGCCGTCATGCGCGCCGCGTGGGCCAGCGCGGGCTGCGCCATGTCCTTGCGCTGCCAGAGATGGTGCAGCAGCTCCTGTTCCCGGGCGACGAAGTCCGTGCCCGCCGCTCCCCGGTGGGCGCGCTGCCGCAGGAACGCCAGGGCCGTCGCGCAGACCTGGTACTCGACGACCATCCGGCGTCCCGCCGCGCCGTGGGTGCGGCGCGCCACGGTCCGGGCGATCGACCGCGCCTTCATGGAGGACAGCGCGTGCGGCTCGGCCGGCGCCAGCCAGCCCGCCGCCACATAGGCCGGCAGATGGCTGCGGACCGTCCTGAGCTCACTGCTGCGCGACCAGATCACCAGCCAGGTCAGCAGCCCGAACACCGGCACCATGAACATCCCGTAGACGGCGATGAAGCCGTAGCCGCCGACGGTGGCCGAGCCGTTCCAGACGGCGTGCAGCACGATCGCGGTCAGCAGACCGGCCAGCGGCAGCAGAACGCGCCGGGCGCGCTGGCGCTGCGCGGCGAGCGACGCGATGCCGAAGCCGATACCGGTCAGCGCGGTGAACAGCGGGTGCGCGAACGGCGACAGCACGATCCGGATGAAGAACGTCGCGGCCGTGACCGACTGGAAGCCGGACGAGCCCACGGCCTGGTCCTCACCGAAGGCGTTGCCGAGATAGAGGATGTTCTCGGTGAAGGCGAAGCCCGTCGCCGTGATCCCGGCGATGACCACGCCGTCGACGATGCCGTCGAAGTCCCGTCTGCGGAAGATGAAGAGCAGCAGCAGCGCGGCCCCCTTGGCGCTCTCCTCCACCACGGGCGCGATGAGCGTGGCCCCCCAGGTGTCGGCCTCGCTGGACGAACTCACCATCCGCGCCACCAGCCACTGGGTCGCGAAACCGTTGGCGAGGATCGCCACCAGGGTCGCGGCGCAGGCGCCCCAGGCGAACGCGAACGCCAGGTTCCGCCAGGGTTCCGGTTCCACCCGGTCGAGCCAGCGGAAGGCGCCGATCAGCAGCGGGACGGGCAGCACGGCCAGCCCGAGACCGACGAGAAAGCCCTCGGTCCCGGTCTGTTCCCGCACCAGGGCGAGAATGACGAGACCCGAGAGCACGAGCAGGGATATCAGCGTGCCGAGGCGGAAGGCCTTGCTGTGCCGCAGCCCTCGGCCCGGGCGGTAGCGCCACTGCTTCCGGTCCGGCACGGCGGCGAACTGCGGATGCGGTTCATAGGCCGGGACCGGCGGCTGCTGCGGCGGGTGCGGGGACGGATACACCTGTCGACCCTAACCACGCCGCGGAGCGGGCGCGACGAACTATCGCCAGGACGCTCAGCGGCGGACGAACAACAGATCGTGCACGACGTGCCCCTTGTTGAGACCCGCACCCTCGAATTTCGTCAGCGGCCGGCCGTTGGGGCCTTCGAATGCGGGGCGGGGGGCGTACCCGCCGTCGGGCTGTGTGTTCTCCAGCTCACTGCTGGCCGAGAGCACCTCGAGCATCTGCTCCGCGTACGGCTCCCAGTCCGTCGCGCAGTGCACCAGCGCGCCGGGCTTCAGCCTGGTCACGGCCAGCTCGATGAACTCGGGCTGGATCAGCCGCCGCTTCTGGTGGCGCTTCTTGGGCCAGGGGTCGGGGAAGTACACCCGCAGCCCGGCCAGTGCGGCGGGCTCGATCATCTCGCGGAGCAGGATGATCGCGTCACCGTTGGCGACCCGGACGTTGGCCAGCCCGTTCCGCTCGGCCAGGCTCAGCAGATTGCCCTGACCGGGGGTGTGCACATCCGCGGCGAGAATGCCGGTGCCGGGGTCGGCGGTGGCCATCTGCGCCGTGGCCTCGCCCATCCCGAAGCCGATCTCCAGCACGACGGGCATGGCGGGGTCCCCGAAGAGCGCACCGAGGTCCAGCTTCTCCCGGCCGTCGATGTCGAGGCCCCAGGTCGACCACAGCCGCCGCAGCGCCTCGCCCTGCCCGGTGGTCACCCGCCCGCGCCGGGGCCGGAAGCTCCGGATCCGGCGCTCGTGGTGCGACCCGGCCGGGTCCGCGGCGGGCCCCTCCGGGAAGTGCAGCCGACGCTGCCCGGCGACGGCTGCTCCACCGCCCCCGGCCGGGGCTTCGTCGGGGCTTCCGGGCACGGCGGGGCGGCCGGAGGCGCCCTGCGGGCCGCCACCGGCGGACACGGGAGTGTTGTCGGACTCAAGCACAGTGCCTCCGATTCTACGATCGCCCCACCCCCCTCCCGTCCCCCCGGGCACCACCACCCCAGCCCCCAGGTCGGACCTCCAGAAAGCCCCACCGACCCGTCGGGGGCGGGGGACGCGGATGCGGTCCGACGGCAGAGGCCGGGCCGCAGATGTGGTTCACCGGCAGGAGGGGCCACCGGCGGAAGTGCCAAGGCCGGCGGGGCGGGCCAACGACGCTAGGACCGGGATCGCGGTGCAGGCCACCGAGTGGCAGTCGATGCCCCTGGAGGTGGCCACCGGCGGGAGGGGACGGGGCCGCAGGGGTGGGGGTTCCGG
>NZ_JBYITE010000065.1:0-31063 GCF_057709105.1 Streptomyces sp. bgisy100 | reverse complement strand
CCCCCCCCCCCCCCCCCCCCCCCCCACCCCCGAAACCACCCACACACCCGCACCTGGCAAACGCCCAGGTCACCCCGGAAACAGCCCACCCGGGGACCACCCGCTACCCCGGCACACCGACACACCGGCCCCGACACACCGGCCCCGGCCCCGGCACACCGGGTCACCCGGAACCCGGCGGTCACCCGGAACCCCGCTCACCCTGGAAACCCCCACCGCAGCGCCCTCAGCAAAGCCCCCGGTCCAGCAACAACACCGCCACGTCATCCGTCAGCTCGCCCCCATTGAGCGACCGAGCCTCCGTCACCGCAGCATCCAGCAGCTCCTCGCCGCGCAGCCCCTCCGCGAGCTGCCGCCCGACCATCTCGGCCATGCCGTCCTGGCCCAGCCGCTGCGTGCCCTGCCCGATCCGGCCCTCGATCAGGCCGTCGGTGTACATCATCAGGCTCCACGCCCCGCCCAGCTCCACCTGGCGGCGCGGCCAGCGCGCCCGCGGCAGCAGCCCCAGCGCGGGGCCCCCGTCCTCGAACGGCATCAGCCGCGGCGCCCGCCCGGCGCGGGCGAGCAGCGGCGCGGGGTGACCGGCCAGGCACAGCCCGGCGCGGCGGCCGTCGGGCGCGATGTCCACGGTGCACAGCGTCGCGAAGATCTCCTCGTCCGCGCGCTCGTTCTCCAGGACCTTCTGCAGCGTGCCGAGCAGCTCGTCGCCGCAGAGCCCGGCGAAGGTCAGCGCACGCCAGGCGATCCGGAGCTCCACCCCGAGCGCGGCCTCGTCCGGGCCGTGGCCGCAGACGTCGCCGATCATGGCGTGCACGGTGCCGTCGGGGGTGCGGACGGTGTCGTAGAAGTCGCCGCCCAGCAGCGCCCGGCTCCGGCCGGGCCGGTACAGGGAGGCGAACCGCAGGTCGGAGCCGTCCAGCAGCGGCTTGGGCAGCAGTCCGCGCTCCAGCCGGGAGTTCTCCTGGCCCCGCAGCCGCGACTCGGTGAGCTGCCGGTGCGCGACATCGGCGCGCTTGCGCTCGACGGCGTAGCGGATGGCCCGGTTCAGCAGCCGCCCGTCCAGTTCGTCGCGGAAGAGGTAGTCCTGGGCGCCGACCCGTACCGCCTCGGCGCCGCGCTCGGCGTCGGCCATGCCGGTCAGCGCGAGCACGGCGGTGGTGGGGGCGAGCCGCAGGACGTGGCGCAGGGTGTCCAGCTCGTCACCCGTCTCCTTGCCGGGGACGGCGAGGGCGAGGTCGAGCAGGATGCAGTTGACGTCGTCGGTGAGCAGCCGCTCCGCCTCGGTGAGGTTCCGCGCGGTGCGGATGCGGACGCGTTTGCCCTCGGTGTCCAGCATCTCGGGGATGGTGAGCGGGACGGCCGGGTGGTCCTCGATGACGAGCAGCGTCAGACCGGCACCGTTCGTCCCTTCGGGGGACGGCGCGGACGCGGCGGGGGGCGCCTGCTCCCGGAGCGCGGTGCCGCCTGCGGGCACAGCGCCGTCGAGGGGGCCGGACTGGTGCGGCACGGGCGCGGCCGACCGCCCGGCCTCGGAGCGGGCCGAGAGGTCAGCCGGAGCACCGGCCGCAACGAGGGCATCCCTCTGCTGCGGTACGGGTACGGGCATTGCTCTGCTTCCTTCCCTCCCCCCGAGGGTGCGGCGGCCGCCGATCGGTCACGCTGCGGACCCGGTGCGCGCCGTGTCTGGTCAAGGTTTTCGGGGCGGCGCCGGGCACTGACAGGCGACCATAGCGCTAGCCGACGGCGGAGCGGAATGCCGTATCGCAAACGGCCAGTGTCATATGCCCCTCCGGAATGGGCTTTTGACCGGAAGCGAGACAATAGGGGAATGACGAACATCACGCTGATCATGGGCGACATCACCGAGCAGGCGGTGGACGCCGTGGTGAACGCCGCGAATTCGTCGCTCCTCGGCGGCGGCGGTGTGGACGGTGCGATTCACCGCCGCGGCGGGCCCGAGATCCTGGCGGAGTGCCGGGCGTTGCGCGCGTCACAGTACGGCCGGGGGCTGCCCGCGGGGCAGGCCGTGGCGACCACGGCAGGACGGCTGCCGGCCCGCTGGGTGGTGCACACGGTGGGGCCCGTCTGGTCGGGCACCGAGGACCGTTCGGAGACCCTCGCCTCCTGTTACCGCGAGTCGCTGCGGGTCGCCGACGGGCTCGGGGCCCGGACGGTCGCCTTCCCCGCCGTCTCGACGGGCGTCTACCGCTGGCCGCTCGCGGACGCGGCGCGCATCGCGCTCTCCACGGTCCGCGACACCCCCACCGACTCGGTGACCGAAGCCCGCTTCGTGCTCTTCGGCCAGGACGCCCACGACGTCTTCGCCGAGGCCCTGCGCACCCTGGAATCCGGTCACTGATCCGTCGTCACGCAGACCTGACGGGCCGCCACCACATCTTCAGGAAAACCGACTTCAGGGAACAGGACCACAGCCTTCTGGAACAGAAAGCACCGACTTCAGTAACAGGGCCACTGACTTAAGGAATCGGGCCGCCGCCTTCAGGAAAGCGGGCGGCAACCGCGGACAGGAGCCACGGACGTGACCGCCCGCGGCCTCACTTGTCGGGCCGGACCACGCCGAGGATCTCCATGGACCCGGCACCGGCGAGCGTCACCTGACGCCCCGGCCGCGGTGCGTGCACGATCGTGCCGTCACCGACGTACATCCCCACGTGGGACGCGTCCCGGTGGTAGATGATCAAGTCGCCGGGGCGCATGTCCTCGATGTCCACCCGCGGCAGCTGCCGCCACTGCTCCTGCGAGGTCCGCGGTATGCCCCGGCCCGCGGCGAGCCAGGCCTGTGAGGTGAGCCCCGAGCAGTCGTACGTCCGCGGGCCCTCCGCTCCCCACTCGTAGTCCTTGCCGATCTGGCGGGTCGCGTAGGCGATCGCCTTCCGGCCCTGCTTCGAGGCCTCACCGCCCGCGTCGTCCAGGACGCCGGAGCCGATCCACTTCGCCTGCGCCTTGCGGGCGGCCTCCCGCTCCAGCTCGCGCAGCCGTTCCAGCTCCTCGTCCCGGAGCTGGGACTCCAGCTCCTTGGCCTCCGCCAGCCGCGCCTTGACCTTCTTCTTCGCGTCCGCCTTGCGCTTCCGGTTCTTCTCGAGCTTCTTCCACTGCTCGTTCGCCGACTTCGCGTACCGGTCGAGGTCCCGCTGCGTCGTCGACAGCGAGCTGATCAGCCCCTTGGTCGCCTGATGGCTCTTGCGGACGGTGCCGGCGTCCCGGAAGAACTCCTCGGGGTCGCTCCGCAGGAGCAGCTGCGCCTCGGCGGGCAGGCTGCCGCCCCGGTACTGGGCCCGCGCCAGCGCCCCGGCCTGGGCCTTGAGCCGGTCCATCCGCTTCTGCGCGTCGACGACCGCCCGGGCGATCCGCACGATCTCCTTGGACTGCTTCCGGGACTCACCGCGGGCCTGGTTGTACGCCTCGGTGGCGGCCTCCGCCTTGCGGTAGAGCCGGTTCACCTCCTTGGCGACCTCCTCCAGGCGCTTGTCGCTCCGGGGAGCCGGGTCGGCCGGGTCCGCGTGGGCGACGCCCGGCACCACGAGTGACACGATCCCGCACACCACCGCGGTCGCGGTGACGACCGCCCCACGAGCCCCCGCGCGCGTTCCCATCGAACCGCCCCCCTGCCGCGTCACCCGCCACCGTCCTCTCGCCGCCCAGCAGTTGCTGCTTCCGACAACCCGATTCCCCCGCGCGGATGGTGCCACGCCTCTCCGCAAACCGACAGAGGCACGGAAGGCCCGAAAGGTTCCGGCCAAAGGTTCAAACTTTGATGTCCGTCGGCGCGCCGCCTCGGCCCGGCCCCCGGGGCGGCACCGGGGGACGGCCGCCGGATGTTCACCCGGACACGGCCCGTGCGCAACCCGGGAACCGTCCGGGCCGGACGCCGCACCGGGCGCTCCGGGCCCCCGCGGACCGCTCCCGGCCCGTCAGCACAGGGCTGTGCGGGTCACGGCGCGCGCCCGGGGCGGATCCGGACGAGACTGAACCTGTACGGCGACCGGGCTACCGCTCGTCACCCCGCGTCACCCGTCCGGCCCCGACCCCCGGTCGCCGCACCGACGGATGAGGTTCACCTCGCGTTCACTCGGCCCCGTCGGCCGATTCATCTGCTCTCCCTAATTTCAGCCGTACCGGTGAGCACTGTGCCGCCGGGTGGATGCAGAACCCCAACCTCTGCTTCGCCGTCCACCGGCGGGCCTCAGGAAGGAACACTCCAAGGTGAAGCTTCAGCGTAAGAACGGCCGCGGACTGCGGGCCCTGACCGTCGGCGCGGTCGCGGTCTCGGGTGCACTCGTCCTCACCTCCTGCGGATCGGACGACAACTCCCAGAACGGCGGCGTCGACAAGCAGGCCGCGAGCAACATCAAGTGCGGCGGCAAGGGCCAGCTCCTCTCCTCCGGCTCCACGGCACAGAAGAACGCCATGGACGCCTGGGTGCAGACCTACGCCACGGCCTGCAAGGACCTGCAGATCAACTACAAGGACATCGGCTCCGGCGGTGGCATCACCGAGTTCCTCCAGGGCTCGACCGCCTTCGCCGGCTCCGACTCCGCGCTCAAGCCGGAGGAGGTCGCCCAGTCCAAGAAGGTCTGCAAGAAGGGCCAGGGCATCAACCTGCCGATGGTCGGCGGCCCGATCGCGATCGGTGCCAACGTCCCGGGCGTGGACGACCTCGTCCTCGACGGCCCCACCATCGCCAAGATCTTCGACTCGAAGATCAAGAAGTGGAACGACCCGGCGATCAAGGCGCTGAACCCGGACGCCAAGCTGCCGTCGCTGGAGATCCAGGCCTTCCACCGCTCGGACGAGTCCGGCACCACCCAGAACCTGGGCAAGTACCTGGCCAAGGCCGCGCCGAAGGACTGGAAGTACGAGCCGGAGAAGTCCTGGCCCGCCCAGGGCGGCCAGTCCGCCAGCGGCTCCTCCGGTGTCGCCTCCCAGGTCAAGCAGACCGAGGGCGCCATCGGCTACTTCGAGCAGTCCTACGCCACCTCGCAGAAGATCAGCACGGTGAAGGTGGACACCGGCGCCGCCAAGCCCGTCGAGGCCACCCCGGAGAACGCCTCCAAGGCCATCGCCGCCGCCAAGGTCGTCGGCAAGGGCAAGGACCTCGCCCTGGACCTCGACTACACGACCAAGGCCGAGGGCGCGTACCCGATCATCCTGGTCACCTACGAGATCGCCTGCGACAAGGGCAACAAGGCCGAGACCCTCGACGCGGTGAAGTCCTTCCTCAACTACACCGCCAGCGAGGACGGCCAGAAGATCCTCCCGGAGAAGGGCTACGCCCCGCTGCCGGCCGAGATCGCGACCAAGGTCCGGGAGACCGTGCCGACCCTCTCCTGACCCATCGGCCGGCTCCGCCCACCACCACCGGGCGGGGCCGGCCGGACCGGGTCACCCCACATCCGGTGCACCGCCGCCAGGGGTCATCCCCCAATCAGACCGGAGCCATCCATGGACATATCACCCAACGCGACCGCCCCACCGCCACAGCCCGCGTCCCTGCCCCAGGGCAAGGCCACCCGCCCCGGTGACCGGATCTTCCTCGGTCTCTCCCGCGGCTCCGGGATCCTGCTGCTGGTCATCATGGCGGCCATCGCGGGCTTCCTGACGTACCGCGCCTGCCTGGCGATCGCGAAGGACGAGGCCAACTTCCTCACCGCCTTCGAGTGGAACCCGGCGGGGAGCCCGCCGGAGTTCGGCATCGCGATCCTGGCCTACGGCACGGTCGTGAGCTCGATCATCGCCATGGTGATCGCCGTCCCCGTCGCGGTCGGCATCGCGCTGTTCGTCTCGCACTACGCGCCCCGCAGGCTCGCCGCGCCCCTGGCGTACGTCATCGACCTGCTCGCCGCGGTGCCCAGCATCATCTACGGCCTCTGGGGCGCCCTGGTGCTGGTGCCCTACCTCGGCGGCCTCAACAGCTGGCTCAACGACTACCTGGGCTGGACGTACATCTTCGACAAGGACGGCACCGGGCCCGCCCGCTCGCTGTTCACCGTCGGCATCCTGCTGGCCGTCATGATCCTCCCGGTGATCACCAACGTCACCCGTGAGGTCTTCCTCCAGGTGCCGCGGATGCACGAGGAGGCCGCCCTGGCCCTCGGCGCCACGCGCTGGGAGGTCATCCGCATGTCGGTGCTGCCGTTCGGGCGCTCCGGCATCATCAGCGCCTCGATGCTCGGCCTCGGCCGCGCGCTCGGCGAGACGATGGCCGTGGCCACCGTGCTCTCCCCGAGCTTCCTCTTCTCCGGCCATCTGCTCGATCCCGGAGGCGGCACGTTCGCCCAGAACATCGCCGCGAAGTTCAACGAGGCGGACGACTTCGGCCGGGACGCGCTGATCGCCTCCGGTCTGGTGCTCTTCGCCATCACGCTGCTGGTCAACGGCGCGGCCCGGATGATCATCGCCCGCCGCAAGGAGTACTCGGGGGCCAACGCATGAGCAACGCGACCACGACCTCCCGCCCCGTCACGGACGCCCCCGCGCCGGACTCGCTGTCCACCGCCCGGCTGCCCCGGTGGGCCCCGGCCGGCATCGCCGCCGTCTCGGTGGCCCTCGGCTGCGGCATCGGCCTCGCGGCCGGCTGGCAGAGCAAGGTCCAGTGGGGCCTGATCTCCGCGCTCCTCTTCGTCCTCGCCAGCTACACGGTCACCGCGAAGGTGGAGGGCCGCCGCCAGGCCAGGGACCGGGTGGCCACCAGCCTGATCTGGGTCTCCTTCGTGCTGGCGATCGTGCCCCTGGTGTCGCTGGCCTGGACCACCGTGGTCCGCGGCATGGAGGCGCTGGACGGCGCCTTCCTGAGCCACTCCATGGCGGGCCTGGCCAACACCGACGCGGGCGGCGGCATCTACCACGCCCTGATCGGCACCCTCGAGCAGGTGGGCATCGCGACCCTGATCGCCGCCCCCATCGGTCTGCTCACCGCGATCTACCTGGTGGAGTACGGGAAGGGCCGGCTGGCCCGGGCCGTCACCTTCTTCGTGGACGTCATGACCGGTGTCCCGTCGATCGTCGCGGGCCTGTTCATCCTGTCCACCTGGGTCCTCACCTTCGACATGGGCTTCTCCGGCTTCGCCGGCGCGCTGGCCCTGTCGATCCTGATGATGCCGGTCGTGGTGCGCTCCACCGAGGAGATGCTCAAGCTCGTCCCGAACGAGCTGCGCGAGGCGTCCCTCGCCCTCGGCGTGCCGAAGTGGCGCACCATTCTCAAGGTGGTGCTCCCGACCGCGATCGGCGGCATCACCACCGGTGTGATGCTGGCCGTCGCCCGGATCGCCGGTGAGACCGCGCCCGTCCTGCTGCTGGTGTTCGGCAACGCGTTCATCAACAACGACCCGTTCAACGGAGCGCAGTCCTCGCTCCCGCTGTTCGTCTACGAGCAGTACAAGATCGGCACGGACGCCTCCTTCGACCGCGCCTGGGCGGCAGCGCTCGTCCTCATCGCGTTCGTCATGATCCTCAATCTGGTCGCCCGCGGCGTCGCCCGCTGGAAGGCCCCGAAGACCGGCCGCTGAGGCCACGGCAAGGAAGTGATTCACATGGCCAAGCGCATCGACGTCAGCGGCCTCACCGCCTTCTACGGCAGCCACAAGGCCATCGAGGACATCTCGATGACCGTGGAGCCCCGCTCCGTGACGGCCTTCATCGGCCCGTCCGGCTGCGGCAAGTCCACCTTCCTGCGCACCCTCAACCGGATGCACGAGGTCACCCCCGGCGGCCGCGTCGAGGGCAAGGTGATGCTGGACGACGAGAACCTCTACGGCGCCGGTGTCGACCCGGTCGCGGTGCGGCGCACCGTGGGCATGGTCTTCCAGCGCCCGAACCCGTTCCCGACCATGTCGATCTACGACAACGTCGCGGCGGGCCTGCGCCTCAACGGCTCGTACAAGAAGCGCGAGCTCGACGAGGTCGTGGAGCGCTCGCTCAAGGGCGCCAACCTCTGGAACGAGGTCAAGGACCGGCTGAACAAGCCCGGCTCCGGCCTCTCCGGCGGCCAGCAGCAGCGGCTCTGCATCGCCCGCGCCATCGCGGTCGAGCCGCAGGTCCTGCTGATGGACGAGCCCTGCTCCGCCCTGGACCCGATATCGACCCTCGCCATCGAGGACCTGATCGGGGAGCTCAAGGAGCAGTTCACGATCGTCATCGTGACGCACAACATGCAGCAGGCGGCGCGGGTCTCGGACCGCACGGCCTTCTTCAACCTGGCCGCCGTCGGGCAGCCGGGCAAGCTGGTCGAGATCGACGAGACCGAGCGGATCTTCTCCAACCCGTCCGTGCAGGCCACGGAGGACTACATCTCCGGCCGCTTCGGCTGACGGCTCGGAGAACCGAGCGTCCTGCGGTGCTGCATGGCGGTGCCACCGCACGGCGAAGGGCCCGCCCCTGGCTCCCGGGGGCGGGCCCGTTCTCTGTCCGGGGGCGCCTCTGTTCGGGGGCGGCCTCTGTTCGGGGGCTTCGCTGTTCGGGGGCTTCGCTGTTCGGACGGGCGGCCTGTTCGGGTGGCGGCTTCCCGTTCGGACGGGCGGCCGGCGACGTGCGGCGCGGTGTCCCGGGCCCTGCGCCGGGTGGCCGGGGCCGATGGCCGGGGCTGGAGTGACCGGGCCGAACCGGCCGACCGGGGCCGAGTGACCGAGACCCGAGTGACCGGGGGTGGGGCCCGAGTGACCGGCCGACGGCGGAGTGACCGAGGACGGGCCGAAACCGACCGAGGCCGAAGCCTCCGGCCCGAGGGCAGGGGGCTTCGGCCTCGGTCCGAGGGCCGGAGTGTCTAGCCGAAGGCCAGGTTCACGATCCAGTAGCTCAGCGCGGCCACCAGCGCCGCGGCGGGCATCGTGATGAACCAGCCGGCCACGATGTTCTTGGCGACGCCCCAGCGGACCGCGTTGACCCGCTTCGTCGCGCCCACACCCATGATCGCGGACGTGATGACGTGGGTGGTCGAGATCGGCGCGTGGAACATGAACGACGCGGTGTACATCACCGAGGCCGCCGTCGTCTCGGCGGCGAAGCCCTGCGGCGGGTCGAGCTCGATGATCCGCCGGCCCAGGGTCCGCATGATGCGCCAGCCGCCCGCGTAGGTGCCCAGTGACAGCATCGCGGCACAGGCGATCTTGACCCAGACCGGGATCGGGTCGCCCTGCCCCTGGACGTCCGCGATGGTCAGGGCCATCACGACGATGCCCATCGTCTTCTGGGCGTCCTGGAGGCCGTGCCCGAGCGCCATGCCCGCCGCGGAGACGGTCTGGGCTATGCGGAAGCCCCGCTTGGCCCGGTGCGGGTTGGCCTTCCGGAACATCCAGAGGATGACGACCATCACCAGATAGCCGAGGACCAGCCCCACCACCGGGGACAGGAACATCGGGAGGACGATCTTCTCCACGACGCCGGTCCAGATGACCTCGGTGCCTCCGGCGAGCGCCGCACCGACCATGCCGCCGAACAGCGCGTGGCTGGACGACGACGGCAGCCCGAAGTACCAGGTGATCAGGTTCCAGGCGATCGCCCCGACCAGCGCGGCGAACAGGATCCCCATCCCCGACCGGCCGGTCGGCGTGGCGATCAGCCCCTCACTGACGGTCTTGGCGACCCCGCTGCCCAGGAAGGCGCCGGCGAGGTTCATCACCGCCGCCATGGCGAGCGCGGCCCGCGGGGTCAGCGCCCGCGTCGAGACGGACGTCGCGATGGCGTTCGCGGAGTCGTGGAAGCCATTGGTGTACGTGAAGAACAGCGCGACCCCGATGGTCACGACGAGAGCGAAGGTGTCCACCTCGGGTCAGGACTCCTTGACCGCGATGGTCTCGACGGTGTTGGCCACGTGCTCGAAGGCGTCGGCCGCCTCCTCCAGCACATCCACGATCTGCTTGAGCTTGAGCACCTCGATGGCCTCGTACTTGCCGTTGAAGAGCTGTGCGAGCAGCTTGCGGTGGATCTGGTCGGCCTGGTTCTCGAGGCGGTTGACCTCGATCCAGTACTCGGTGAGGTTCTCCATCGTCCGCAGGTGCGGCATGGCTTCGGCGGTGAGCTCCGCCGCGCGCGCCAGCACCTCGATCTGCTGCTCGACGCCCTTCGGCAGCTCCTCGACCTGGTACAGCACGACCAGGTCGACGGCCTCCTCCATGAAGTCCATGATGTCGTCGAGCGACGAGGCCAGCTTGTAGATGTCCTCGCGGTCGAACGGCGTGATGAAGGAGGAGTTCAGCTGGTGGAAGATCGCGTGAGTCGCGTCATCACCCGCGTGCTCCGCCGCCCGCATCCGGTCGGCGATCTCGGCCCGGGCGGCGGGGTCGGCCCCGAGCAGTTCCATCAGGAGCTTCGAGCCCGTGACGATGTTGTCCGCGGAAGCGGCGAACATGTCGTAGAAGCTCGTCTCCCTGGGGGTC
This sequence comes from Streptomyces sp. bgisy100, assembly GCF_057709105.1. Classification (NCBI taxonomy): domain Bacteria; kingdom Bacillati; phylum Actinomycetota; class Actinomycetes; order Kitasatosporales; family Streptomycetaceae; genus Streptomyces; species Streptomyces sp. bgisy100. The sequence continues at coordinate 20,672 of NZ_JBYITE010000065.1, read as the reverse complement.
AGACGAAAGCGCACGTGGGGTCCTCGGGGTGCATCGGATTCGGTCAGGGTGATGCTAGGCGCATCATCCGGCCACGGCTAACCGGCGTTCCCTCAGTGTGGCCCATCGCTCGCGGTGCCCGTCAGGGGCCCCCGGGCGCTATCGCCCCATTCGGTAACATATACCCACCAGGGGTATACGCCACGGCCCAGGACATCGCAGCGGACAACGGGAGGACCCCATGACGACCACCGAGCCCGCCGCCTGCCACACCCCGGACGCCGAGCCCGCCGGGGGCACCGGCCCGCACGGCTACAGCCCGCGCAAGGACCAGCACCTCAAGCGGCTGCGGCGGATCGAGGGCCAGGTCCGCGGGCTGCAGCGGATGGTCGAGCAGGACGTCTACTGCATCGACATACTCACCCAGGTGTCGGCGGGCACGAAGGCCCTCCAGTCCTTCGCCCTCCAGCTGCTGGAGGAGCATCTGCGGCACTGCGTGGCCAGCGCCGCGGTGGAGAGCGCCGCCCGCGGAGAGGGCGAGGAGGGCGGAGAGGAGATCGACGCCAAGGTGACGGAAGCCACAGCGGCGATCGCCCGGCTGCTGCGGACCTGATGGCTCTGCGTACCGGACCGGACGGCGCTGCGTACCGGACCTGATGCCTCTGCGTACCGGAGTCGATGGCTCTGCGTCCGGACCGGACGGCTGTGCGTACCCGAACAGGACGGCTCTGTGTACCGGACAGGGACGGCTCTGTGTACCGGACAACAGGACGGCGGTGCATGCGCACCGGCGGCTGCCGAGGAACGGCGATGTCCGGCCGGGCGGCATCAGGCGCCCGGGCACCGTCCTCCACCGACGGACGCCGCCACCTCGGGGCACTCCACCGCCCCACGGAGCACCTCGTCGATGCGGTCCGGGCTGAGCCGCTCCTCGTCGGCGTCGGACGCCGCGATCATCAACTCGCCGCAGAGCTCGATCTCGGCGAGGGCCACGAAATCCTGCACCGTCGAACCACGGGCCACGGACACGTGCGTCACCTCCTCCTTGCGAGCTTCGCGTGCGCCGTCCGTCCGTGGGCAGCACACACCGCCCAGCGTAGGGACCCCGGCACAGCACGCGCATGGCACGGACGGACCATTTCCATGGGCCCGATCGGCCCCCTGCCCCTGTGGTGCCCCATGACACCCACCCCTTCCCCCGTGCGCCTGTCCGCCGGCGCCGCCTCGTCCCCGACAGGGTGACCTGCTACGCCTCCGGCACCGTGATCTTCCCTGCGTAGATATCACGCTCGGCCGGGAGTTCGATCGTCGCCCCGGAGCCGAATCCGTAGAGCACGGTCGTCGAGACGACCTCCGTACCGGCGCTTCCGCCGCCGCCGGAGAAGGTGAAGCGGTGCCGCACCTTCCGCAGCCGGCCCTGCTCGTCCAGGAAGACGTCGAACGGCACCCTCCGCTCGGAGAAGCCCCGCGCGGCGGCCCGCAGCGCTCCCCGCGCGGACGGGGACGCCGCCGCGGCGGCCCGCGCGATGTCGGCCGTGCCCCGGTAGTGCAGGACCGGCACGCCGCCCTCCCCGGCCCGCTCCTCGCCGACGAAGGTCACCTCCCGCGCCCCGCGCAGCAGCTCGGCGGCGGACAGCGGATCGGTCGCCCCGCCGGTGACCAGATTCCCGTCGGCGAGGCCGGTGGTGTCGACCCGCACCCACTTGTCCGGCGGGACCCCGGCACCGCGGTCCTTCATGTACAGCGCGCCCGGTGCCAGCAGTTCGGTGACCGGCCGGTGCTCGGCGCCGCCCGCGGCGTCCTGCGGCAGCACGACCCGGAGCCGCCCGAGCCGGCGGCCGTAGTCGAACGCCCCGTACCCGCGGATGGTGACCCGGGTGCCGCCGGTGGCCGTCTCCATGGAGGTGCGCACCCGGGAACTGCCGGACCGGGCGAGGACATCGGCGGCCCGTCGCACCGCGGCGGCACCGGCCGCCTGGCCGGACCCCCGGTCGTCGGCGGCCGCGCCCATCCCGGAACAGCCCGTCGACACCAGCCCCAGACCCACCAGCAAGCCGCTCGCGGCGGCGACGGCACCGCCCCGCCCTCTGTGCCGCTGCACCACCATCGCGCGTACCCCCGGGTAGACGCCCAGCCGGAAATGAGCCGGTCCAAAGCTCGTTCCGGTTAACGACAGTGACGGGCCCCCCGTCACGGCCGGTACGGTGTGTCGGTGCACCGGACAGCCCGCAACGACGACGCCGCGCGCGACGAGCGGCACGACACCCGCACCGTCGAGCGTGGCTCCTTCAGCATCGCCCGCTGCTCCTGCGGCTGGTCGGGCCCGGCGCGCCGCGCCCGGGCACTGGCCCGCGAGGACGCCGCGGGCCACACCGCTCCCTGAGACCGGCTTCCGACGGCGGGACCGGCTTCCGACGGCGATCCGTTCGCGGCAGAGGGGACGCACCGGACGTCTTCTGAGGGCGTGCCGGAGCGCCGCTCCTCCGACGGCAGCCGCACAGCCGCCCGGAATGCCCTTCAATGTCCCGCCTGTCGCTGAAATTCACCCTCCGGTCCCGCCACCGTCCCGGCGCCCGTCGGCGATGACCGCCCGAACAGCACCGCGCCCCGGCGCCGTCCGGGGAACGGACGACGCCGGGGCGCGGGGTGGACCACCGGGAGCCGCGCGACGGGCCCGCACGCCCGCCGCGCTCCGGCCCGGTCAGGTCCGGTCGAACCCGGTCAGGCCCGGGGGAAGCGGCCCTTGGTGATCGGCCACTCGCGGTGGAAGATCGGGATGGTGATGCGCCGCTCGAACAGCGGCGTACCGAAGACGGCCAGCCGGGCGAACAGCGCGCCGTCGAGCCCCACACCCCCGTACAGGGCCCAGCTGCCGCGGGCCGAGCGGGGCGTGACGGTGCCCTCGGCCTCGCCCCGCAGGTACGGCGTGAAGGTGGCGGAGATGCCGACCGAGTCGTAGAGGCCGATGCCGGCCTCCGCCGCGATGGCGGCGCGGACCTCGCCCTTGCCGGTGAGCTTCGCGGAGACCGGGGTCGGCGTGCCGTCGGCGCGGACGTCCGGCTTCCAGCCGTCGCCCTTGACGTACTGCGCCCCGATGGTCACCGCGCCCTTGACGTCCTGGCTCATCCGCAGGCTGACCTCGCCGGAGGCGTTGACCTCGTAGTACAGGGTGAGGCCGACGTTCACGACGACGGGCACCGGGCCGACCATGATGACCGGGCTGGCGGCGAGCTTGGCGAACGGGACGCGGAGCGGGCCGGTCTTGGCGCTCAGCTCGCCCTTCAGCCGCCAGCCCGCCTTGTAGCCGCCCTTCAGCTCGACGGAGGCCTTGGCCGGAATGATGTCGGTGGCGCTGTTGCGGCTGTAGGAGAAGGCCACTTCGGGGCTCAGCTCGACGAAGCCGCCCAGCTCGACCTCGGGCTTCGGGGCGCCGGGCACCTCCGGGAGCGGCAGTGGGGTGTCCATGCCCAGGCGCAGGGTGCCGAACCGGTGGCGGTACTCCTTGCCGGCCGGTGCCTTCGCGGTGCCGCCGGGCTGCGGCGTGGCGCTGCCGCGCGCGGCCTCCGGACCGGGGGCGGCGGAGGGGCCGTTGCCGCTCGGCGTGCCGGCGGGGCTCGCCGGGGCCGACGGCGCGGCACTGCCGTCCGTACCACTGCCGCCCGTACCGCCGCCGGCCGCCACACCCGGGCGGCGCTTGACGTCCAGGCCCTTGACGAGCGGCTCGACCTTCCAGGCGGCCGGGTCGACGGGGACGGCGCCCTGGGCCTGTGCGTTGCCGAACAGCTCGGTGAGGTTGGCCGGGGCGGTGGCCACCTCGGTCCGCTCGCCGTCGGTGGAGCGCACCTCGGTGACCTTGACCAGGGCACCCTTGGGCAGTTCGCGGGTGGCCGGGCTCGCGATCACGTCACCGGTGCGCACCTTCGGGGCGCGGCCCCGGGATCCGCTCAGCACGGCGCGGCGCTTGCCGGCGTCGTACGAGGAGAGCTGGACGCCGCTGCCGGTGACGTTACGGGTGGTGCCGGTGGTCCGGGTGACCTTGGCCGAGCCGTCGTCGCCGGGGCCGGCGGGGGAGACGGGCAGGGTGGGCGAGGGGTCGGTGGACGCCTCGGCCTGGACGGCGGACCGGCCGGAGCCACCGGCCGCCGAGCCGGTTCCGCCGGACTGCGGCGGAGCACTGCTGCAGCCCGTGGCCAGCAGCGCGGAGACGCATATCGCGGACAACACCGCGGGGCGCGAAACCCTGTTCAATTCTGGAGTTCCCCTCGGGGGTGGGGTGGGCGAAGGCCCGAAGACTGGTCGAACGGATGTTACTGATCAGTCCGGGCAGGGTGGGACTTTCCGTAACTGCCTGAATTTCGAACTACTTTGAAACCCCGTGATCACCTGCGGAAACACCGGCGGGCCGGTCCGCCCTGTGACGCAGATCGCTCGGCCGGCGAACGGAACCCCGGCCCCCGGAACACCGTCTGGCAGGGCATCAACGCCCTACGGGAAGGTTCGATTCGGGATGGACAGGCGCACGCTGCTGGCAGCAGGCACCGGAGCCGCGGCAACCGCCGCCTGGCTCGTGACCGCGGAGACCGGCCAGGCGGCCGTGAGTACCACACGGGCGGCGGTGGGCCGGTCCCTGGCCGGCGTCGGACTGGGGGCGGCGGGGCGCCGCGGACCGGCCGACGCCGACTGGGCCGCCCTCGACCGGGGCCTCGGCGGCGGCCTGATACGCCCGGGCGAGGCCCACTGGTCGACCGCCCGCCAGCTCTACAACACCCGCTTCGACACCCTCCGTCCGGCCGCGGTCGCCTACATAGCGAACAACGCCGACGTGGCCGAGTGCCTGGCCTTCGCCCGCCGCCACAAGGTGCCGGTCTCCATACGCAACGGCGGCCACTCCTACGCCGGCTACTCCAGCGGCAACGGCCGGCTCGTCATCGACGTCTCGAAGCTCAACCGGGTCACCTCCGGCAGCACCGCCACCATCGGCGCCGGCGCCAAGCTCATCGACGTCTACAACCGCCTCGGCGCGCACGGCCGCACCGTGCCCGGCGGCTCGTGCCCCACCGTCGGCATCACCGGGCTCACCCTCGGCGGCGGCCACGGCGTCGTCTCCCGCGCCTACGGCCTCACCTGCGACAGCCTCGTCGGCGCCACCCTCGTCACCGCCGACGGCCGCACCCTCCAGTGCGACAAGGACGAGCACTCCGACCTCTTCTGGGCCCTGCGCGGCGCGGGCAACGGCAACTTCGGCGTCGTCACCGAGCTCCGCTTCCGCACCCATAAGACCCCGGACGCCGCCAGCGCCTACCTCAGCTGGCCGTGGTCCAAGGCGGCCAAGGTCATCCGCGCCTGGCAGGAGTGGGGCCCGGGCCAGGCGGACGAGATCTGGTCCGCGGCCCACCTCAGCGCCGCCGCGGGCGGCACGCCGCGCGTCACCGTCTCGGCGTTCTCCATCGGCTCGTACAGCGGGCTCAAGAACGCCGTCGACCGGCTCATCGACCGGGTGGGTGCCCCGACCACCACCACGTCCGTGCGCCGCCGGGCGTACCGGGACGCGATGAACATGTACGCGGGCTGCGCGGACTACAGCAACGAGCAGTGCCATCTGCCGGGCGCCACCCCGGGCCGCCGCGCCGGCGGCAAGCTCGCCCGCGAGACCTACACCGCCCGCTCGGACTTCTACGACCGCTCGCTCAGCGCCGCGGGCATCCGGGTCCTGACCGACCGGACCGAACGCTTCAGCCGGTCCGGCGGCCGCGGCGCCGGCAGCATCCAGCTCACCGCCCTCGGCGGGGCGATCAACCGCGTGCCGACGGGCGCCACGTCGTTCGTGCACCGCGACTCCCGGGTCCTCGCGCAGTACCTGACCTCGTACCCGGCGAACAGCAGCGGCTCCACCCAGACCGCCTGGCTGGACGACCTGCACGGGGCGATGCGGCGGCACTCCTCGGGCGCGGCGTACCAGAACTACACCGACGCCAGGCTCGGGGACTGGCGCCGGGCCTACTACGGCACGGCCGCGGACCGGCTGACGCGGCTGAAGAAGAAGTACGACCCGGAGCGCCTCTTCGACTTCCCGCAGGCGCTCTGACCCTCGGGGCCACGGCTCTCCGGGGCCCGGCCGCAGGCAACGGCATGAGGTCCCGCCTCCCGGTGTCCGGGGGGCGGGACCTCATGCCGTGGTAGCAGGTGCTGTTCCGTACGCTCCCCGCCGCCGCCACGGCGGAGGGGGCGTCGGCGTCAGGCCGCGAGGTCCTTGTCGCCGCCTCCCGGCGCGTGAGGCGCGGACGCGGTGCCGTCCCCGTGCCCCGGTTCCCCGGCCCGTCCCGGATCCGCCGGGCCGGACGCCCGGGAGCCCGCCGACGGGGACGCCGGCCCCGGCGCCCGCACGAGCCATCCGGCCCGCGGGGTGTCCGCGACCGCCCGGGTCAGCGGCGTCAGCAGGGCCATCGCCGCCGGCGCCAGCAGCAGCACGACCGCGGTGCCGAGCGCGAACCCGCCGATGACGTCCGACGGGTAGTGCACGCCCATGTAGACCCGGCAGAAGCCCTCGAGGAACGCGAGAGCGATGCCCGCCAGTCCGAACCGGCGGTCGGCGACGAAGATGCCCACACCGAGCGCCATCGCCATCGTGGAGTGATCGCTGACGAACGAGAAGTCGGTCTTGCCGTCGACCAGCACCTCCAGGCCGCGGTGGTCCACGAAAGGCCGCGGGCGCTCCACGAAACCCCGGATCGGCACGTTGAGGAGCACCGCGATACCGGCGGCGAGCGGCGCCCAGACCAGCCCGGCCACGCCGGACGGCGCGTCCTCCCGCCGCCTGACGCCCCACCAGCACCAGACCATCAGCAGCGCCATCGCCGCCAGGATCCCGTACTCGCCGGTCCACTCCATGACCCGGTCGAACCAGTGCGGGGCGTCGGCGGCCAGCCCGTTGATGTCGTAGAGGAGGGATACATCGGGGTTCGACCCGGTCGATTCGACTCCGGCCATCAGGCGCGCCCCTTGTCTGTGCTCGATGTGAACTGCTGAGAACCCGCGGTCTCCTGAAAGCTGCGTCCCCGGAGAAGGGAACGTCAGATCCCCGTGCAGGCGTTCCTCTCTCCACTGAATGATCACGAGGACGTTACCCAAGGGTGATCCATCATCGCAGCTCAGGGGATGGGCTTCACCCGGAGTACAGCCGAAGGGCACACCGGGCCGCCCACCGGCCGGACGCGACGCAGGGGCACAGCCTTACGCAGAGTCGGCCGAGGGGAGCGCCTTTGCGCCATCCTCCGTGACCCGGGTCGCCCCGAAATAGTCCGGGGTATCGATCTTGTCGAAACGGATGACGGACCCGGTGTACGGCGCGTTGATCATGTAGCCGCCGCCGACGTAGAGCCCCACGTGCCGGATGGCGCGCGAGTCGGAGAGGTCGTCCGAGAAGAACACCAGGTCCCCCGGGAGCAGCTCGTTCCGGCGCGGGTGCGAACCGGCGTTGTACTGGTCGTTCGCCACCCGCGGCAGCTCGATGCCGACCGACTTGTACGCCGCCTGGGTGAGCCCCGAGCAGTCGAACCGCCCGCCCTGCCCCGCCGTGCCGGTGCCGCCCCACAGATAGGGCGTGCCCAGCTTCTTCTGCGCGTAGTAGATCGCTCCGGCGGCCTGCCGCGACGCGGGGACCCGGGAGACCGGCGCCTCGAAGCTCTTGGAGAGGGTCGTGATGATCTTGACGTAGTTCTGGGTCTCCCGGATCTGCGGCACCCCGCCCGCCTTGATCACCCGGTACGCCCCGGCGTTGTAGGAGGCCAGCATGTTGGCGGTCCGGTCCCCCGGCACGTTCTTGACGTACCGCGCCAGCTCGCAGTCGTAGGAGGCCGCCGACGGAATGGCGTCCTTGGGGTCCCAGACGTCACGGTCGCCGTCCCGGTCGCCGTCGATGCCGTGCGTGGCCCACGTTCCGGGGATGAACTGCGCGATGCCCTGCGCCGCAGCATGGCTGCGCGCCTCCGGATTCCAGCCGCTCTCCTGGTACAGCTGCGCGGCGAGCAGCGCCGGGGAGAGGGCGGGGCAGAGGTTCCCCCACTTCTGCACCAGCCCCTGGTACGCGGCCGGGACCGCGCCCTTCGCCAGACCGCCCGCGCTGCCGCCACCGCCGGCGAGGTTCGCCGCCGCCGTGTACGTACCGACCACCAGGAGCCCGAGGAAGGAGAGGCACAGCCCGATCCCCAGTCCGCTCACGACCCAGATTTTCCGCACCCCTCAACCCTCCCCCATCCGGCGCGAGTTCACTGCATCATTGTCGGCCTCCGGAACGTCCGGAACCCGAACCCGCGTTCCCCGCACCGCCCGACGGCCCGGACCGGCGCACGGCAGCACCCACGGCGCTCCCCGGCCACCCTCGACGACTGCCACACGTGTCCGAAAAGGCTCGCACAGCGCCGTGCTTCGGGGCCGCCCACCGCCCGCGGCGGACGCCGCCTCCGGTGGCGGATCACCCGTTGCGCCGTGGCGGAGCCGGCGGACGCCCGGCGCCTACCGCACCGTGAACCCGCTGCAGGCGATGCTCGCGTACTTCTTCGGCTCCTGGACATGCTGGAAGGTCACCGTCCAGTCCCCCGGGTCGTTCGCCAGGGGAATGGCGTCGCTGTAGGGCTTGCCGCGGACGAACTGCCGGAAGTCGTCCGGATAGGTCAGATCCACGAACTCCGAGGCGTCCCCGGCGAACACGTCGACCGGCTTGCTGGTGTACCCCAGATCGAGATTCTGCTGGACCAGCCCCTCGAATGGCCTGCCCGTGTCCTTGTCGATCTCGTGCGGAGGCTTGACCGCCACGGACACGTAGTACGGCTTCCCCAGGGACGGATCGGCGAACTTGAGACGGAACGAGATCTTTCCCTTGCCGGAGACGGTCTCGGCCTCCGGGTCGTCCACGTCCGCGATCGACGTCTGAAAGTGCTCGTTCCGTTCCTTCGCCGGCAGATTGCACGTGCCGGCCCCGGGCACCGGACCGTCCGCCGCCGGTGTCCAGTAGTCGCGGGACGGCTCGATCGTCTCGATGTAGGCCGGGGCCTTCGCCGTCCCGGTCCCGCCTTCCTCGCCCGGTGACGCGCTGCCGGACGGTGCGGCCGGATCCTTCGCCTTCCCGTCCGCCGGGGCCGCGCCGGCCCGGCCGCCCCGCTCCCCGTCACCGCCCGAACCGTCCGGGAGCAGCCGGATCACCGCCCCGGCCGTCAGTCCGAGCGCGGCCAGCACCCCGACGGCGACCAGCCACCGGGTGCGCCGGGAACGCGCGGACGGCGGGCGGGACGGTGCGGCCTGCGCCATGGGCGCCAGCGTCGGCACGTACCCGTGCCCCGGCGGCACCAGCCCGGCGGCCATCGCCGTCTCCAGATCGTGCGGCGCGGCCGCGGCGCCGTCCGGCGGTGCCGTGACCGGCTGGTACCAGGGGTCGTCGGCGAGCGACGACGTCACCGCGCACCGCTCGATGATCCCGGACGGCTCCGGGCGGTCGGACGGATCGCGGGCCACGCACGCCCTGATGAGCTCCGCCAGCCCCGGCTCCACCCCGTCGAGATCGATCTCGCCGTGCACCACCCGGTAGGTGACCGACTCCATCGACCCCTCGCCGTACGGCCGCCGCCCGGTCGCGGCCGCGGCCATCGTGGCCCCCAGCGCGAACACATCGGCCGCGCCGCTCACGCGGTTGTGCGTGATCACCTCGGGAGCGGTGTAGCCGGGCGTACCCGGAGCCTGTCCGACCTGGGTGAGCGCGGTCTGCTCGGCGCCGCGCGCGATACCGAAGTCGATCAACTGCGGGCCGACGGGCGACAGGATGATGTTGTGCGGCTTCAGATCCCGGTGCGTCACCCCGTACGTGTGCACCTCCGCCAGCGCCTCGGCGAGCGCCGCGAAGAGCCGGAAGCAGGTACCGGCCGGGAAGGCCCCGCGGCTGCCGACCGCCTGAACCAGCGTCGGCCCGGGCACGTACTCGGTCGCCAGCCAGTACGGGGCGGAGTCCAGCGAGGCGTCGACGAGGTTCGCGGTGTACGCGCTCCGCACGGCCCGCAGCGTCTCCACCTCCCGCCGGAACCGGAGCAACGCCTCGGGGGAGTCGGCGAAGTCGTCCCGGATGACCTTGATGGCCACCTGCCGCCCGCCGGGCGACCTGGCCAGAAACACCTGCCCCATGCCGTCTGCCCCCAGCCGGGCGAGGAGGGTGTGCGGGCCTATCCGAGAGGGGTCCTGAGAGCGCAGAGCTTCCACGGCACCAGACTGTGTCACAACCGGCGTCAGGCCCGGCCGCTCATGGGTGACTTGTGATCGAATCCCGGTGCTGCCGAGGCCCGTTCGGCCCTCGCACCGCCCGTCGGGTGCCCTGCGGGCTCCGGGGCCGGGCCCCGGAACGAAGCAGGCCGCCCTCGGGCAGAGGCAGGGCGGCGCGCGGAGGGGCGGCACGGGGCACGGAAGGGCGGTGCGGGGCACGGGAGGCGCAGCCCGACCCGACGCGGCGCCTCCGCCGAGAGGCCGGAGGAGACCGTCCGCCCCGGTGTGCCCCGCCGACCCCGCGCCACCGCCCGGCGTTCGGCTCCCTCTCCGCCCCCTGCTCCGCTTCCCTCCACTTCCCCCACCGTCAACCGGCGTTGCCCGGCGTCACACCCCGTGATACACACAGTGACAGCGCGTTCCGCAACAGCCGCGCCGACGCCCGTCCCGGACCTGTGACCGGCAACACGCACGAGATCCGCCAAAATTGGCCGCCAAGTCGACATGCGAGAGCGGCATCTTCGGCGAAGATAGAGGCCGACCCGTGCCGCGCGGCAGGGGCGGCGTACAACTACCCAATTAGGGGCGGTGAGTTTCACAATGTTCCTGGCAGCCGACAAGGGCGACATCACCACCATCATCGGCGGCATCGCCCCGGACTGGGGACCGTTCGGGAGCCTGGGCAACGAGGCACGCGTCATGGTCGAGGTCGTGATGGCGGTGGCGATCCTGCTCTGCCTCGGCATCGCGATCTGGGGCGCGGCCAAACAGCGGATCGGCGCCACGGCCCTGCGCGACACCTTCAGCGCCGAACAGGGCAAGGGGCTGATCGTCGCCGGGCTGACCGGCGTCTTCATCATCGGATCCCTCGGCACGCTGTTCACCATCGTCTACGGCATGGCGGTCTAGCGGCCCGTCCCCATCCGCTCAGGCCACGGGTCGTCCACCCCTCCGCCCTCGACGGGCGGAGGCGGCCGGAGCCCCAGCCGTCCCTCCCCCACCCGTCCGTCGTGCCCACCGGCTGAGGTTGCGTCCCCTTGATGTCGTGTCACCCCTCCGTGCCCACCCACGAACCCGTGCGCCTACCGTCGCACTGCGGCCGCTGCGACTATGCATACGGCAAGGCATCGACGGAGGCTGAGTTCGAGGGGGCACGCCCAGCATGAGTCTCGGTGACGACGGATACGGCACCGGCTACCCGGACGACGGCCCGGGCGCCGGCCGCCAGACCCGGACCCGCCTGCCGGAAGGGGCGGGCGACGACGGGTACGACGGCCGCCGCTCCCGCACCGCCGCGCGGCCGTCGAAGGGCATGATCACCGTCGTGGGCGTGGTCGTCCTGCTGATCGCCGCGATCGCCTTCGCCAACCGGGGCGGCGGCAAGAAGGAGTCGGACGAGGGCCCGGGGGGCGGCGGCGCCCAGTCGCAGCCGACGGCCCCCACGGGCGAGAAGCCGGTGACGGGCTCGCAGGCGGGCATCGCCTCCGGCTTCCCGAAGACGAAGCAGGGGGCACAGAGCGCGGCGGCGAACTATGCGGTGGCGCTCGTCTCCTCCGACATCCTCAAGCCCGACCGGCGGACCGGCATCGTCCGGCAGCTGTTCGTCAGCGAGAAAGTCGACGAGCTGGACGCCAAGTTCGACAAGGCCTACTCCAGAGCGTTCCTCAACAAGCTCGGGCTGGATGCCGACGGCAACCCCAAAGCGGGCATGACCTACGTCTCCCGGACCGCTCCTGTGGGCACCAGGACGAAGGAGTACGACAACACCCGTGCCGAAGTGGATGTCTGGTGCACCGGCGCTTTCGGTACAGCCGGAGTGAAGTCCACCAACCCGGTGGCCAATGACTGGTTCACCATGACCGTCAACCTGCTCTGGTCGAACGGGGACTGGAAGATCGAAAGCTTCTCTCAGCAGGAGGGCCCGGCCCCTGTGAACACCGACCGCCGCGCCTCCAACGCCGATGAGATCGCCAAGGCAGTCAAGGAGTACGGAGGCTTCACCTATGCCCGGTAAGCCCCAACGTCGCACGCTCACCCTCTCCGCGGCCTTCGCCGCAGTCCAGACAGCTGCCGTGTTGTTCGCAACTCGCGCAGTGGCGGCACCTACTCCGAACCCGGCGCCGTCCCCCAAGGACAACTGCGACCTCATCGTCGGCCCCGCCAAGGACTACTGCGAACGAGGCGACAGCGCCCCCAGCAAAGCCGGCCAAGGCCCCGGCGACCCCCTGAGCGACAGCCCCCTCGACCCCCTCTCCTCCCTCGCCAAGGGCTGCGCCGACGCCGCCGCCTGGATCGTGCGGAAGCTCTCCAAAGCCGTCACCGAGACCACCGAAGTCGACTTCACCAACACGGCCTTCCTCCGCCAGTACGCCGTCGTCTTCGCCGCCTCCACCATCCTCACCCTCCTCCTCTGGCTGCTCGCCGTCGCCAAGCGCGCCATCCGCGGCGTCCCGTTCACCGAGGCGATCACCGAGGCCGTCGGCTTCCTCTGGCTCACCGTCCTCGCCTCGGCCTTCACCCCGCTGATCCTCTATACGGTCGTCTCCGCGACCGACAGCGTCACCGAGGTCATCGCCGCCGGCACGGGCTCGCAGACCCAGACCTACTTCGGCTCGTTCGCCGAGGCCCTGAAGAAGGGCGACGACATCGGCGGCGGTCCGATCATGCTGATCGTCGTCAGCCTCGTCTCGATCCTGGCCGCCGGCGTCCTCTGGCTGGAACTGGTCATCCGGGCCGCGCTGCTCTACGCCGGCGCGCTCCTCGGGACGGCCGTCTACGCGGGCCTCGTCGACAAGAACATGTGGGGCCACGTCCGCCGCTGGGCCGGGATCATGATCGCGGTGATCCTCGTCAAACCGGTGATCATCATCGTGCTCGGCCTCGCCGGGGCGCTCTCCGCCTCCGACGACGGCCCCGACGCCTTCTCCGCGGTCGTCTCCGGCCTCGCGATCATCCTGCTCGCCATCTTCGCCAGCGCCATGATCTACCGCTTCGTGCCCGGCTTCGGCGACGAGATCGCCGGCGCCCGCAGCAACCGCAAGGCCGCCACCGACGGCAGCCAGGCGGCGGCGGTCATCTCCTCCCCGGCCGCCCTGGTGAAGCAGGGCATCAAGACGCACAGCAGCCGCGGTGGCGGCGGCAACGACCGGCCGTCCACCGCGCCCGCCGCGGCCGGCGGCGTCTCCGGCGGCGTCGCGGCCCACAGCTCCCGCGGCGGCTCCGCCCCCGTCCGCACCTCCGGCGGCGGCAACGCCCCCGCCTCCTCCGCCCCCGCACCCCGTACGCACGACCGTGGCACCGGTGCCGGGGCCGGCAACAACAGCACATCCTCTGGAGGTGAGCGGCGTTGACGACCCAGTCCCACCCGATCGCGCCCCGCCGTACGTATCTCATCGGCCGCGCCCGGCCCAACGCGATCGTCGGCAAGAACCGGGAGACCGGCGAGATCGCCCTGATCATCGCGGGCGCGTTCCTCGGCATGATGTGCGGGCTGCTCGTCCCCGTCCTGCCGCTGCGCATCGCCACCCTCGCCGGGTTCCCGGCCATTGCCCTCGCCGCCGTGTACGTGCCGTACAAGCACCGCACGTTCTACAAGTGGTTCGAGATCAACCGCTCCTACAAGCGCTCCCTGCGCAAGGGCGCCACCTACCGCTCCACCGCGACCGAGGCCGGCACCCGGCTCGACGGCCGGGAGGTCGAGATCGGCCCGCCGCCGGGCATCGGCCGGATCAACTGGCTCTCCGCCCCCTTCGGCCCCGACGAGATCGCGGTGCTGCTCCACGCCGACCGGCGCACCGTCACCGCCGCCATCGAGATCGAGGGCCCCGGCGTCGGGCTGCGCGACAGCGAGGACCAGGAGGCCCTGGTCGACCGGTTCGGGACGCTGCTCAAGCACGTGGCCAACGGCGACGGGTTCGTCACCCGGCTGCAGATGCTGGCCCGTACCCTCCCGGCCGACCCGGACGCGCACGCCAAGGACGTGGAGCGCCGCGGGGACACCCGGTCCCCGGGCTGGCTCCAGGACTCCTACGACCAGCTCCAGTCGATGGTGTCCACCTCCTCCGAGCAGCACCGCGCCTACCTGGTCGCCTGCATGCACTACACCCGCGAACTGGCCGCCGAGGCCCACGCCATGGCCCGCGCCACCCACCGCGGCCGCGGCCGGCTCGACAAGGACGCCGGTCTGGCCGTCGTCATGGCCCGCGAGCTGACCGACATCTGCGCCCGGCTCACCGAGGCCGACATCCGGGTCCGCCAGCCCCTCGGACAGGGCCGGCTCGCCTCCCTGGTGCACTCCATGTACGACCCGGACCACCCGATCGACCACATCCAGGCGATGACCAAGCGCAACGCCTGGCCGGCCGAGCTCGACGCCCGGGAGGCCACCTACCTCCAGGCCAAGACCCGGGAGTCCGGCACCCGCGCCCCCTGGTGCCACGCCACGGCCTGGGTGAAGGAGTGGCCGATGACCCCGGTCGGGGTCAACTTCCTGGCCCCGCTGCTCGTCCACACCCCCGATGTCATCCGTACCGTCGCGGTCTGCATGGACCTGGAGCCGACCGAGGTCGCCATCGAACGGATGCTGACCGAGAAGACCAACGACGAGGCCGACGCCTCCCGCGCCGCCAAGATGAACCGCACCGTCGACCCCCGCGACATCGCCGCCCACGGCCGCCTCGACCAGCGCGGCGAGGACCTGGCGAGCGGCGCGGCCGGCGTCAACCTCGTCGGCTACCTCACCGTCTCCTCCCGCAACCCCGAGGCCCTGGCCCGCGACAAGCGGACCATCCGCGCCTCGGCGGGCAAGTCCTATCTCAAGCTGGAGTGGTGCGACCGCGAACACCACCGGGCCTTTGTGAACACGCTGCCCTTCGCGACCGGTATCCGACGATAGGGGCCCCGCCGTGCTCGATCCGCTGACCGCCGTCACCGAGGCGTTCACCAGCTTCCTCTTCGGGAAGGTGGAGACGACCCGGCTGCCGGTCCGTACCTCCACGGGCCAGGCACAGGCCGTCTATCTGCCCACCGCCGCCCCCGGCCTCGGCGACTCCGGAGTGATCATCGGGCGCGAGGTGTACTCGGGCAAGGGCTACATCTACGACCCGTTCCAGCTCTACGGCCAGCAGCTCCCCGCCCCGCACTGGCTGGTCCTCGGCGAGTCCGGCAACGGCAAGTCGGCGCTGGAGAAGACCTACGTCCTGCGGCAGCTGCGGTTCCGCGACCGGCAGGTCGTGGTGCTGGACGCCCAGGGCGAGGACGGCGTCGGCGAGTGGAACCTCATCGCCGAGGAACTGGGCATCACCCCCATCCGGCTCGACCCGGTGGCCGCCCTGGACGGCGGGATCCGCCTCAACCCCCTCGACCCGTCGATCACCACCACCGGCCAGCTCGCCCTGCTCCGGACGATCATCGAAGTCGCCCTGGGCCACGGCCTCGACGAACGCTCCGGCTTCGCGCTGAAGGTCGCCCACGCCTACGTCAACGAGACCATCACCGACCGGCAGCCCGTCCTCACCGACATCGTCGAGCAGCTCCGCCACCCCGAACCGGAGTCGGCGGAGGCGATGAACGTCGAGCTGGACGACGTACGGGCCTGGGGCCTGGACGTCGCCCTGGTGCTGGACCGGCTGGTCGACGGCGACCTCCGCGGCATGTTCGACGGCCCGACGACCGTCGGCATCGACCTCGACGCCCCGCTCATCGTCTTCGACCTGTCGCACATCGACCGCAACTCCATCGCGATGCCGATCCTGATGGCGATCGTGGGCGTCTGGCTGGAGCACACCTGGATCCGCCCCGACCGTAAGAAGCGGATCTTCCTGGTCGAAGAGGCCTGGCACATCATCAACTCGCCCTTCGTGGCGCAGCTGTTCCAGCGGCTGCTGAAGTTCGGCCGCCGGCTCGGCCTGTCGTTCGTCGCCGTCGTCCACCACCTCTCCGACGTGGTCGACGGAGCCGCGGCACGGGAGGCGGCGGCCATCCTCAAAATGGCGTCGACCCGCACCATCTACGCGCAGAAGGCCGACGAGGCACGCGCCACCGGACAGGTGCTCGGCCTCCCGCGATGGGCCGTGGAGATCATTCCGACGCTCACCCCGGGCATCGCGGTCTGGGACGTCAACGGCAACGTCCAGGTCGTGAAACACCTGATCACCGAGGCGGAACGGCCGCTGGTCTACACCGACCGCGCGATGACCGAGTCCTCGATGAGCCAGGAGGCCCTGGCCGTGGAGCAGGCCGCCGAAACGGAGGCGGAGGAGCGCGCGGCCAAGGCCATGGAGGATCGGCTCGCGGACGAGTCGACGGTGGCCTGACGTGACGGCGTCCGCCACGGGAGGAAGTCAGGACGGGCGGCCCCAGCGCGGCATCCCCGACAGTCTGCTCGTGGGGACCCTCGGCTTCCTGCTGGGCCTGACCCTGCTGGTGTGGACGGCCACCGGACTGGCCGCGCTGTTCACCCACGGAGCGTGGCCGGACGGAGTCACCTTCACCCGCACCCCGTTGGCGATGCGCCACCTGGTGGCCGAACCGCACGACCTGGCGGCGGCCTGGCCGGGCACCCGGCCAGGCCGGCTCTCGGGGTACGGGCTGTTCTGGGGCATCCTCATCAGCGAACTGATGGTGCTGTTCGTGCTGTCGGTCTTCGTCATCGGCGTGCTGACCCGCTGGAAGGCGGTACGCGCCGCCGCCCGCCACGACCGGGACACCATGAAGGCCGCCCGGGGACACGGCTCCCCGGCCCCCGCCCCGACGTCCGCGCAGGGCGCCACCGGACCGTACGGGCCGAAGACCGGCGGCCAGGGGCCGACCGAGCAGCGGCCGGGCGAAGCGACCGCCTCCTGGGCACCACCGGTCCACCCGGGCCCGGCAGCCCCGTACCCGGGCGCCCGGCCGGCCGTCCCCGGTCCCGGAACCACCGCCCCCACCGGCTCCACCGCACCCGGCACACCGGCCGCCCACCCCGGACCGGCCCGCGCCGCCCCCGGGCACGCCTTCCCGCCCGACGCCCAGCACACATTCGCCCCCGACACGGGACCACGCGAGACGGGAACGCCCGGAACGGGGCCACTCGGCACCGGAGCATGCGGCACTCCGGTCCCCGGCACCGACGACGGACCCCAGCGCCCCACCGTCCCCCTGGCCACCGACGGCCACCACGGAACCGATCGCCCCACCGACGGCACCGGAGCAGCCGACGCCGTCCCAGGAGCCCGCGCAGCAAGCCTCCCGACGCCCCACGACGGCCCCGCGCCCGCCCCCGGCACTCCCGCGGCGGGCCACCCCGGCGCAGGCGCTCACAGCCGGTCCTCGGCCCCCGGGTACGCGACCACCGCGCCTCCCCCGGAGCCCGCCACGGCTCCCCGCTCCCCGGCCGGCCTCCCGGCCCCGGCCACCGAAGCCGTTGCCCCGCCGCAGACAACGGCAACAGCCGCCGCCCCCACCCGACAGCAGCTCACCGGGGTGCACTTCACCGGCCTCCGCCGCGGCCCGGACCCCGCCGTGCAGGCGGTCCTCGACGCCGACGGCCCCGTCCTCGTCACCACCTCGGACCCCGCGGTGTGGTCCCGGACCAAGGACACCCGCGCCAAGCTCGGCCCGACCCACCTCTACGACCCGAGCCACCTCCTCGACACCCCGGCACGGCTGCGCTGGTCCCCGACCGCGGGGTGCGAATCCCGCGATGTCGCGGCCGCCCGCGCAACGGCGCTCCTCGCCCCCGTCCGGCCGCCGCACGCCCTCGACTCGGCCATGGCGGACGCCGCCGCGACCCTGCTCCGCTGCTGGCTGCACGCCGCGGCGGTGGACGGCAAACCGTTCCGCCAGGTGCACCGCTGGGCCTCCGGCGCCGCCGCGCACGAGCCCGTCCGCATCCTCCGCACGAACTCCCGGGCCGCCGCGGGATCCGCCGGGGAACTGGAGGCCACCCTCACCGGCCACCCCGAACGCCGCGACGTCGCCCAGCAGCTGACGGCCCGTGCCCTCTCCGCGCTCTCCTCGATCCACATCCGCGACGCCTGCAATCCCAAGCGCGCCGATTCCCTGGCACTGGAGTCATTCGTCGCCGAAGGGGGAACGCTCTACGTGGTGGGCGAAGCCATCGAGGACCCACGGACCCACCCGGGTGCGATGCCCCTGCTGACCGCACTCGTCTCCAGCGTGGTCGAGCACGGCCGCCGCATGGCCGAACGGTCATCCGCCGGCCGGCTCGACCCACCACTCACCCTGGTCCTCGACGACGTCGCCGCCGTGGCCCCGCTCTCACAGCTCCCGGAACTGCTCGCCGAGGGCCCGGGGCTGGGCATCCGCACCCTGGCGCTGCTGCGCTCGGAGGAGCAGGCCCGCGCCCGCTGGCCCCACCGCAGCCTGGCACGCTGACCGCCGCCCAGCCTCCCCACCGGGCCCACCACGGCCTTCCGTGCGCCCCCTGGGCCTCCCGGCCCGGGGACTGGCCTCCATATGGGGATCAGAGCGTCCGCTCAGGGATTTAGCCCTCAGGGCCGGAGCAGCACCATCTCGTACTCCGTCTCCTCCGGAATCGGCGGAAAGGCCATGGTCGCGCCCGTCCTGACGAACCCGAGCCGACGGTAGAAGGCCTGGGCCCGCGGATTGTCGCCGTGCACCCAGAGCCGTACCCGTTCGGCTTTGGTGTGCTCCCACGCCCACGCGGTGGCCCCGCGGAACAGCTGCTCGGCCACGCCCGTCCCCCGGTGTCCCGGGCGCACATACACGCTCACCACATGGATCTGCGGCGGCGCGCCCCCGTCTGCCGACCCGTCGCCGTCCGCCGTGATCGACGGCCCCGTCTCGTCGAGGAGAACGAGCATCGCGACCCAGGTGCCGTCCGGACCGCTCGCGATCAGGCTGGTGGCGTCCCCGCCCTCGGCGATGGGGGTGGCCCGGCCCCGCCAGAAGGCGTCGGACCGCACGGCCTGGCGCTCGAAGGTGTCGACGAACGCGACGCGCGCCACCGGATCGCGCAGCGCCGCGAGCCGCAGCTCCTTCAGCTCGGCCCAGTCCTCGGCCCCTACCGTGCGGATCTCGTAACCCATGCCCCGATGCTCGCACGAGCAGCCGCCGCGGGTTCGGCGCTTGCGGCCGACGCCGCACCGGAGTCGCCCCGGCGGGCCACAGCGACCGCGACTCCCGACGAAGGGCACCCCTTCCCCGGAACTCCCTACGGACCGGCTGAGGCTCCCCCGGTGACTCAACGCCGCACCCCCCACCGGTCATTGACCGGCCATCGAGCCGGTTCTAGCCTCCACGGCACAAGCGCAGACCGTTCCCGGGCTGCCGGAGAGGACTGGTGCACTCCGTGGCCGACCGTCGCCCCGTGGCAGTGATCTCGATGGGGGCCGACGCCGCCGCCGCTGCCCTCCCCTCCGATCTGCGTCACCGGCTCGCGGCCACGGTCGAGCTGGAGCCCGACCTGATCACCCCGGATCCCCCCGTGCCCTACGCCCCGGACGCTCTGGCCCGGACCGAAATCCTGCTGACCGGCTGGGGCTCACCACCGCTGGACGCCACGGCCCTCGACCGCGCGCCCCGGCTGCGGGCCGTCGTCCATGCTGCCGGCTCGGTCAAGCAGCACCTCTCACCCGAGGTGTGGGAACGCGGCATCGCGGTCTCCTCCGCGGCCGACGCCAACGCCGCCCCGGTGGCGGACTTCACCTGCGCCACGATCACCCTCGCGGCGAAGCGTGCCCTGTCCTCGGCCGCCCGGTACGAAACGGGCTGGCCGAGTCTCCCGGACCGACAGGGAGCGGACGGCCGCACCATCGGCATCGTCGGTGCCTCCCGCATCGGCCGCCTCGTCATCGCCCGACTGGCGGCGCACGACGCGGAGTTCCGCATTCTGCTCACCGATCCGTACCTCAACACAGCGGACGCACAAGCTCTGGGCACGGAACTCGTTCCCCTCGACGAACTCTGCCGCCGCAGCAGCATCGTGAGCATCCACGCACCCCAACTCCCGGAAACCCGGCATCTGCTGAACGCCCACCGGCTGTCGCTGATCCCGGACGGCGGCACGGTCATCAACACCGCCCGCGGTTCTCTGGTCGACACCGACGCGCTGACCCGGGAGTGCGCCACCGGACGGCTCGACGCCTGCCTCGACGTCACCGACCCCGAACCCCTCCCGGCCGGCCACCCCTTGCTCTCCCTGCGGAATGTGCTGGTCACTCCCCATCTTGCGGGCGCTCAGGGCAGCGAGGTCCGCCGGCTGGGTGCCTACGCGGTGGCCGAGGTCGAGCGCGTGGTCCACGGCCGGCCCCTGCTGGGCCGTGTAACGGCAGCGGACCTGGCCCGTTTGGCATGACAAGCGTCGAAACACGAAGCACCCCAACTCTCCCGCCGAAGCGGCCAGTTGCGGGGGCGTGTCGGGACAGGACATTCGGCGCCGGGGATACGTGAATTCCGATACCCGGGGTGTGCAGGGAAAACGGGTCCGG
>NZ_JBYITE010000064.1:0-32112 GCF_057709105.1 Streptomyces sp. bgisy100 | reverse complement strand
TGCGCCCCCACCCCCTTGCGTCCACCCGGCCCTGCGGCCCCCGCTGCCGTCATGTCCGGACCGGGCCGTCACGTTCACCTCGTCCTGCTGCCCTGGGCCTTTGCTTTCGCCCGGCGCCTGTGGCACCGCGCTTCTGTGTCACCCGGCCCTGTGGCATCGGACCTCTTCGTTCAGCCTGCCTTGTGGGTCTGTGCTCCTGTGTGCACCTTGTACTGCGACCGTGTTCGGTGTCCGTTGCCGGTGGCCTGTGCGGGTGTGCTGTGGGGCCGTGAACTCCCCAGGCCGGGGCACTAGATTGAGGCGCTGACAGCCTGGCCGGTGAGGGGACGAGGGCAGCAGATGGAGACCGAGGGGACGCAGGGGTTGCGCGGTACGCGGTCGGGGCACGTGCCGCGGCAGGCGGTGCCGCCGCGGCCCGCGGCGCCGCCGTCGGCGGGGCCGGGCGGTCAGGCGTTCGTGGACTGGCTGCGCGCCCCCCGGGCCGAGGCCGAGCCCGGCATCTGGGCGTTCGGGCACCGGCCCCGGCCGCCCGAGGAGCCGGACCGGATCCCGGGCCGTCAGCTGATCAGCGGGGCGCTGATCGCCTTCCTCTGCGGCTGGCTGCTGTGGTCGCTGTGCTGGAACGGCTATCTCGGCAGCTACTGGCTCTGGCCGCTGTTCCTGCTCACGCCCGACTCCTGGCGGGAGGCCGGCGGCGCCCAGCTGGCGTTCGTCTGGGCCACCTACCTCTACTACGGCCTCTTCGCGCTGCTCCTGGTGGTGGTCTTCGGCCGGCTCGGCCGGTGGGCGGAGGTCTTGCGGCGGTACGGGGCCGGTGCGCTGCGGCGGGTCTGGGACGACACGTCCGCCCAGCCGCCCGCCGAGCCGCACGCCGATCCCGCGGCCTGGCCCGCGCTGCGCGAGGCCGGCGCCCCCGACGTCGCCGACCGGCTCGCCGAGGAGGCCCGGGCCGGGCGTATGACCGACGTCGACCAGGCCCGGATCGACCGGGCCTGGCAGTCCGTCCGGAGCCGTCCGGAGCGGCTGGCGGCGTTCACCGAGACCGTGCGCCGCGAGGGCGCCGCCGCGTGCGCCCACCCGTCCGGCGCACGGGATCTGACGGTCCGTACCGCACGGCACGACCTGCTGACGCGTCAGGTGCGGCTCGGCACGACGGCCGAGGACCGGCGGAACCCGTACGCCTACCGGGGGACCGGGTTCGCCCTCGGGCCCGCGCTGCTCGGCACGTCCCTGCTGGCCGTCGGGCCGGCCGGGGCCGGGAAGACCGGCCGGGTGGTGCGGCCGGTGCTGGAGTCGCTGTGCCTGCAGGCGCTCGCGGGCCAGGCCGCCGTCGTCTCCGTGGGCGCGGCGGGGGCGCCGCTCGCCCCCGACGACGCCTTCGACGTGGTGATCCGGATCGGGCGCCCCGAGTCGGAGTACGACCTCGACCTCTACGGCGGCACCACGGACCCCGACGAGGCCGCCGGGGTGCTCGCCGAGGCGCTGATCGGCGATCTGGTCGTCACGGACCCGGTCGCCGACACCCGGCGGGCGGCCACCGCCCTCGCCCAGCTCCTCGGCCCGTACCGCGCGGTCCACGGCCGCTTCCCGTCCGTTCCCGAGCTGCGGGAGCTGCTCGACGGGGGATCCGCCGCGCTGGGCGCGCTGCGCTCGTCCCTGGAGGGCTCGGGGCAGGCCGCGCTGCTGCGCGAACTCGACGCGCGGGAGCGGCAGTCGGGCCGGGCCGGGGACGTGGCCGCGCTGCTCGCGGACCGGCTCGCGCTGCTCGACCGGCCGGCCTTCGCGGACTTCTTCGACACCGCGGGGAAGACCCGGCCGTTCTCGCTGCGCGCCCTGGAACACCCGCTGCGGGTCCGCATCGACCTGCCCGAGCGCGGCCACACCGACGCCTCCCGGCTGCTGACCCGGCTGGTGCTCGCCCAGTTCACCGAGTGCGCCACCGGCCGCGCCGACCGTTCGCTCTTCGCCTGTCTCGTCCTCGACGACGCGACGCAGACCGTGACCGCGGACTCCCTCCGCGGCATCCAGCGCCTGCGTTCGGCCAACGCCGGAGCCGTGCTCACCCTGCGGACCCTGGAGGACGTGCCCGAGCCGCTGCGCACCGCCACCCTGGGGGCGGTGGGCTGCCGGATGGCCTTCGCCGGAGTGACGACCTGGGACGGCGCGCGGTTCGCCGAGGTCTGGGGCAAGGAGTGGGTGGAGACCCGGGACGTCACCAACCGGCAGATCATCGCGGACGAGCCGCTGACCCGGGTGGTGCACACGGTGCGCCGGCTGGTCACCGGCCGGGCGGTGACGGCCGAGTCGGTGACCGTGCGGACGGTGGAGCGGGAGCGCTGGTCCGCCTCCGAGCTGGCGCACGCGGTGCCCGCCGGGCACGCCGTCCTCTCGCTCACCACCGTCCGCGGTGACCACGCCCCGCCGCTCCTGGTGGACCTGCGGGAATGACCGGTGCCGGGGATTCGTCCGCTGAGGCAGAATCGAACTGAGCCGTTCGTACGGGACGGCACAATTGATCGCCTGAAGGTGCCATGCCTCCCACGCTCGCCTCCCTCGTCCACCACTCCGCGCTCAAGCTGGGCGTACGCGCCGGTGGGGACCGTCTGGAGACCGCGGTGCGCTGGGCGCACGTCAGCGAACTCGCCGACCCGGTGCCCTACATGGACGGCGGCGAGCTGCTGCTCACCACGGCCATGAAGCTCGACGCCGAGGACGACGAGGCGATGCGCCGCTACGTCCGCCGGCTCGGCGAGGCGGGCGTGGTCGGGCTCGGCTTCGCCGTCGGCGTCAACTACGACGCCATACCCCAGGCCCTCGTCGCGGCGGCGGAGGAGTCCGGCCTGCCCCTGCTGGAGGTGCCCCGCCGCACCCCCTTCATAGCGATCAGCAAGGCCGTCTCCGCCGCCATCGCCGCCGACCAGTACCGGGCCGTCACGGCGGGCTTCGAGGTCCAGCGCGAGCTGACCCGGGCGGCGCTCGGCGCGGAGGGCTCCACCGCCCTGCTCGCCCGGCTCGCCGCCCACCTCGACGGCTGGGCCGCCCTCTACGACGCTTCCGGCACAGTGGTGGCCGCCGCACCGGAGTGGGCCTCCCGCCGGGCCGCCCGGCTCACCGCCGACGTCGAGCGGCTGCGCGAGCGGCCCGCCCCGGCGAGCGCCGTGGTCGGCGCCGCCGACGCCGGTGAGGACCGGGTCGAGCTCCAGTCGCTGGGCACCGGCCGCCGCGCCCGCGCGGTGCTCGCGGTCGGCACCGGCGCCCCGCTCGGCACCGCCGAACGCTACGCCGTGCACTCCGCGGTGGCCCTGCTGACCCTCGTCACCGAACGCTCGCGCGCCCTGCACGAGGCCGAACAGCGGCTCGGCGCCGCCGTCCTGCGGATGCTGCTGGCCGGGGAGCCCGACCACGCCCGGACCGTGGCCGGACCGCTGTACGGCGGGCTGCTCGACGCGCCGTTCCGGGTGCTCGTCGCCGAGGCCGTCGCCGGGGCGGCGGACGGGCCCGGGGCGGAGAACGACAGCGCCCCCGACGCCCTCGCCACCCTCGCCGACGCCCTGGAGTCGGCGGCCGCCCGCAGCGCGGAGGCCGTCCTCGTGGTCCCCGACGGGGCGCGGCTGGTGGTGCTCGCCCCCGACGGCGGCGCCGCCGTCGCCGCCTGCGGCCAGTACGCCGAGGCCCTGGAGACCCGGCGGGGCACGGCGACCCGGCCGCACGAGCGGGCCGCCGCCGAGGGCGACGAGATCGCCATCGGCCTGTCCGCCCCGGCCGGCCCGACCGCCTGCGCCTCCGCCTACCGGGAGGCCGAGCAGGCCCTCTCGGTGGCCCGCCGCCGGGGCCGCGCCCTGGTGGAACACGAGCAGGTCGCGGCCGGTTCCGTGCTGCCGCTGCTCGCCGACGACGCGGTGCGCGCCTTCGCCGACGGCATGCTCCGGGCCCTCCGCGAGCACGACGCCACCGGCCGCGGCGACCTGGTCGCCTCGCTGCGGGCCTGGCTCTCCCGGCACGGCCAGTGGGACGCCGCCGCCGCGGACCTCGGCGTCCACCGCCACACCCTCCGCTACCGCATGCGCCGCGTCGAGGAGATCCTCGGACGCTCGCTCGACGATCCGGACGTGCGGATGGAGCTCTGGCTCGCGCTGAAGGCGACTACGGCCCCGGGGCCCTAGCCCGCCCCGGACAGGGCCTCGGCGCGGAGTGGGCGGGAGGCGCGGTGGCGCCACACGGCCTCGGCTCCCTCGGCCCTGTGCGGGAGGGACCTGAGGCTCCGGACCGGCCGGAACGCGCCCCCGGCCCGCCGTGCGGGCGACGCGGGTCCCCGTGACCCGGCCCCGCCGCCTCGCCCACGGACCGAAGGGTTCCGGCAGGGGTGCCAAACCGGCGAGAGCGCACCCCGTTACCACTCCATGCCGGACAAACGTCATTCGACGCGCCGACCCCTACGGTGGAGGCACCAAGAGCACCTCCCCACCACTTCGGAAGGGCCGGGATCCGCTGTGACCACACACCACGCGTTCTGGCTCGCCGGCCGCGAGGCTGCCGGCGACGACACGTTCGACGTCACCTCCCCCTGGGACGGCAGTCTCGTCGGCACGGTGAGCGTCCCCACCGAGGCCCAGGTCGAGGAGGCCGTGGCCGCCGCGGACGCCGTGCGGGCCGAGTTCGCCGCGACGCCCGCGCACGTCCGGGCCGCCGCCCTCGACCACGTCTCGCGTCGCCTCGTCGAGCGCACCGAGGAGATCGCCCGGCTGATCTCCGCCGAGAACGGAAAGCCCGTCAAGTGGGCGCGCGGCGAGGTCGGCCGTGCCGTCTCGGTGTTCCGCTTCGCGGCCGAGGAGGCCCGCCGCTTCAACGGCGGCGAGGCGCAGCGCCTCGACACCGACGCCGGTGGCGTCGGCCGGCTCGCCTTCACCCGTCGCTTCCCGCGCGGCACGGTGCTCGGCATCGCCCCGTTCAACTTCCCGCTCAACCTCTGCGCCCACAAGATCGCCCCGGCGATCGCCGTCGGTGCGCCGATCATCCTCAAGCCCGCCCCGGCGACCCCGCTGTCCGGGCTGATCCTCGGCGAACTGCTCGCCGAGACCGAGCTGCCCGCCGGCGCCTGGAGCGTGCTCCCGGTCCCCAACGACCGGATGCCGGCGCTCGTCCAGGACGAGCGGCTGCCGGTCATCTCCTTCACCGGCTCCGACACCGTCGGTTTCGCGATCATGGAGTCGGTGCCGCGCAAGCACTGCACCCTGGAGCTCGGCGGCAACGGCGCCGCCGTCGTCCTGCCGGACTTCTCCTCCGAGGCCGACCTGGACTGGGCCGCCACTCGGATCGCGACCTTCTCCAACTACCAGGGCGGCCAGTCCTGCATCTCGGTGCAGCGGGTCATCGCGGACGCCTCCGTCTACGACCGGCTGGTGCCCAAGGTCGTCGCCGCCGTCGAGGCCCAGGTCACCGGCGACCCGTCGGACCCGGCCACCGACGTCGGCCCGCTGGTCAGCGAGGACGCCGCCAAGCGCGTCGAGTCCTGGGTCGACGAGGCCGTGAACGGCGGCGCCCGGCTGCTGGCCGGCGGCAAGCGGGACGGCGCCTCCTACGCCCCGACCGTGCTCGCCGACGTCCCGGCCGATGCCACGATCGCCTGCGAGGAGGTCTTCGGCCCGGTCCTGACCCTGCACAGGGCGGACGGCGAGGAAGCGGCGTTCGCGGCCGTGAACGACTCCAAGTTCGGCCTCCAGGCCGGGGTCTTCACCCACGACCTCCAGGCCGCCTTCCGGGCCCACCGCGCCCTGGAGGTCGGCGGCGTCGTCATCGGCGACGTCCCGTCCTACCGCGCGGACCAGATGCCGTACGGCGGCGTCAAGCAGTCCGGCGTGGGCCGCGAGGGCGTGCGGTACGCCATGGACGACTACACCTACGAGCGGGTCATGGTGCTCACCGGCATCGATCTCTGACCCTCCCGACGAGGACCGGCGGCGGCCGGGGGTACGCACGGCGTACCCCCGGCCGCCGCCGTGTCCGGACCGGGCCGGAAGGGGCCCCGAGGCGCCCCGCACACCGCTGCCCACCAGTGGCGGAAACCGCCTCCGGAACGCCACCCGTTCGCGCGCGAGGGCTGGCACCACCCGCCGGGATCGGGTATTACGGGCAAGTAGTACCCATCGGTAGTCCGTCGCTCGACCGACCCCGTCCCGACTCGCGGTGAGGTGACCCTTCCATGACCGCCACATCCGCCAAGCCCACCGTCACAGAGCGTGAAGCACGCCAGGTCGCCGAGGCAGCTCGCGAGCAGGACTGGCGCAAGCCGAGCTTCGCCAAGGAACTGTTCCTGGGCAGGTTCCGGCTCGATCTCATCCATCCGCATCCGGCGCCACCCGTGGAGGACGTCCGGCGCGGCGAGGAGTTCCTCGCCAAGCTCCGGGACTTCTGCGACACCCGGGTGGACGGCGCCCGGATCGAGCGCGAGGCGCGGATCCCCGACGAGGTCGTGGCCGGCCTCAAGGAGCTCGGCGCCCTCGGCATGAAGATCGACACGAAGTACGGCGGGCTGGGCCTGTCCCAGCTGTACTACAACAAGGCGCTCGCCCTCGTCGGCACCGCCAGCCCGGCCATCGGCGCCCTGCTCTCCGCCCACCAGTCGATCGGTGTGCCGCAGCCGCTCAAGATCTTCGGCACCCAGGAGCAGAAGGACGCCTTCCTGCCCCGCTGCGCCCGCACCGACATCACGGCGTTCCTGCTCACCGAGCCCGATGTGGGGTCCGACCCGGCGCGGCTCGCCACCACCGCCGTCCCGGACGGCGACGACTACATCCTCGACGGCGTCAAGCTCTGGACCACCAACGGCGTCGTCGCGGACCTGCTCGTCGTCATGGCGCGGGTGCCGAAGAGCGAGGGGCACTCCGGCGGGATCACCGCCTTTGTCGTCGAGGCCGGCTCCGAGGGCATCACCGTGGAGAACCGCAACGCCTTCATGGGCCTGCGCGGCCTGGAGAACGGCGTCACCCGGTTCCACCGGGTCCGGGTGCCCGCGGCGAACCGCATCGGCGCCGAGGGCGCGGGCCTCAAGATCGCCCTGACCACCCTCAACACCGGACGGCTCTCGCTGCCCGCGATGTGCGTGGGGTCCGGCAAGTGGTGCCTGAAGATCGCCCGCGAGTGGTCCACGGTCCGCGAGCAGTGGGGCCGGCCGATCGCCCGGCACGAGGCCGTCGGCTCCAAGATCTCCTTCATCGCGGCCACCACCTTCGCCCTGGAGGCCGTGGTCGACCTCGCCGGACAGATGGCCGACGAGGACCGCAACGACATCCGCATCGAAGCCGCCCTCGCCAAGCTCTACGGCTCCGAGATGGCCTGTCTGATGGCCGACGAGCTGGTGCAGATCCGCGGCGGCCGCGGCTTCGAGACCGCCCCGTCCCTCGCCGCCCGCGGCGAACGCGCCGTCCCCGCCGAGCAGATGCTCCGGGACCTGCGGATCAACCGCATCTTCGAGGGCTCCACGGAGATCATGCACCTGCTGATCGCCCGCGAGGCCGTCGACGCCCACCTGTCGGTCGCCGGGGACCTGATCGACCCCGACAAGTCGCTGACGGACAAGGCCCGGGCGGGCGCCAAGGCGGGCGGGTTCTACGCCCGCTGGCTGCCGAAGCTCGTCGCGGGCCCCGGCCAGCTGCCCCGCACCTACGCGGAGTTCCACCCGGCCGGGCACCCCGACCTGTCCGTGCACCTCCGTTACGTCGAGCGCTCCGCCCGCAAGCTCGCCCGCTCCACCTTCTACGCCATGTCCCGCTGGCAGGGGAAGATGGAGACCAAGCAGGGCTTCCTCGGCCGGATCGTCGACATCGGCGCGGAACTCTTCGCGATGAGCGCGGCCTGCGTCCGGGCCGAGCTGCTGCGGGCGACCGAGGACCACGGCCGGGAGGCCTACCAGCTGGCGGACGCCTTCTGCCGGCAGTCCCGGATCCGGGTCGAGGAGCTCTTCGGCCGGCTCTGGAGCAACACCGACGACCTCGACCGCAAGGTGGTCAAGGGCGTCCTCGGCGACGCCTACACCTGGCTGGAGGACGGCATCGTCGACCCCTCCGGCGACGGTCCCTGGATCGCCGACGCCACCCCCGGCCCGTCCGCCCGGGAGAACGTCCACCGCCCCATCCGCTGACGCCGCGCGCCGCGCCGGACCGTCCCAGGGGGACACCCTGTCCGGCGCGGCGCCCGGTACGGACACAATGGGGGGATGACGGACTCCCTCGCCCACCCGCACGACCGCTTCCCGGCGGCCACCGCCGCCTCCGGCGGACTGCGGGACATCGTGATCCTCGGCTCCACCGGCTCCATCGGCACCCAGGCCATCGACGTGGTGCTGCGCAACCCCGACCGCTTCCGTGTCACCGGTCTCTCCGCCGCGGGCGGCCGGGTGGCCCTGCTGGCCGAGCAGGCGTACCGGCTGAGAGTCCGCACCGTCGCCGTCGCCCGGGAGGACGTCGTCCCCGCCCTGCGCGAGGCGCTCGCCGCGCAGTACGGCAGCGAGCCGCTGCCCGCGGTCCTGGCCGGCCCCGACGCCGCCACCGAGCTGGCCGCCACCGACTGCCACTCCGTCCTCAACGGCATCACCGGCTCCATCGGTCTCGCCCCCACCCTCGCCGCCCTCGAGGCGGGCCGGGTGCTGATCCTGGCCAACAAGGAGTCGCTGATCGTCGGCGGCCCGCTGGTGAAGGCCATTGCCAAGCCCGGCCAGATCGTGCCGGTCGACTCCGAGCACTCCGCGCTCTTCCAGGCCCTGATGGGCGGCGCCCGCTCCGAGGTCCGCAAGCTCGTCGTCACCGCCTCCGGCGGCCCGTTCCGCGGCCGGACCCGGGAGCAGCTCGCGACGGTGACGCCCGAGCAGGCCCTCGCCCACCCCACCTGGGACATGGGCCCGGTGATCACCATCAACTCCGCGTCCCTGGTCAACAAGGGACTGGAGGTCATCGAGGCGCACCTGCTCTACGACGTGCCCTTCGACCGCATCGAGGTCGTGGTGCACCCGCAGTCCTACGTTCACTCGATGGTGGAGTTCGTCGACGGCTCCACCCTGCTCCAGGCGAGCCCGCCCGACATGCGGATGCCGATCGCCCTGGGCCTCGGCTGGCCCGACCGGGTGCCGGACGCCGCTCCCGGCGTCGACTGGACCAAGGCGTCGACCTGGGAGTTCTTCCCGCTCGACGAGGACGCCTTCCCCTCCGTCGGCCTCGCCCGGCACGTCGGCGGTCTCGGCGGCACCGCCCCCGCCGTGTTCAACGCGGCCAACGAGGAGTGCGTCGACGCTTTCTTGGCCGGAAAGCTGCCGTTCAACGGAATTGTGGATACCGTCGCCGACGTGGTCGCCGAACACGGCACGCCGCGGGGAACGGATCTGACCGTCGCGGACGTCCTCGAGGCGGAGACCTGGGCGCGCGCCCGCGCGCGGGAACTGGCGGCGAAGGCAGCAGCGGAGGCTCGCGGATGACGACACTGATGACGGTTCTCGGCATAGTCGTCTTCGTGGTGGGCCTGCTCTTCTCCATCGCCTGGCACGAACTGGGCCACCTCTCCACCGCCAAGCTCTTCGGCATCCGGGTTCCGCAGTACATGGTCGGCTTCGGCCCCACCATCTGGTCCCGGCACAAGGGCGAGACCGAGTACGGCGTCAAGGCCATCCCGCTCGGCGGCTACATCCGCATGATCGGGATGTTCCCGCCCGGCGACGACGGCAAGGTCACCGCACGCTCCACCTCGCCGTGGCGCGGCATGATCGAGGACGCCCGTTCGGCCGCCTTCGAGGAGCTCCAGCCGGGCGACGAGAAGCGCCTCTTCTACACGCGCAAGCCGTGGAAGCGCGTGATCGTGATGTTCGCCGGGCCCTTCATGAACCTGGTCCTGGCCGTGGCGATCTTCCTGTCGGTGCTGATGGGCTTCGGCATCAACACCCAGACCACCACGGTGAGCACCGTCTCCGACTGTGTGATCTCGCAGAGCGAGAAGCGGGACAAGTGCGCCGACGGCGACCCGGCCTCGCCGGCCAAGGCGGCCGGTCTGGAGCCGGGCGACCGGATCGTGGCGTTCAACGGCGACCGGGTCGCCGACTGGAGCAGCCTGCAGGGCCACATCCGGGACACCGTCGGCCCCGCCACGCTCACCGTCGAGCGCGACGGCGCCACCCGGACCCTGCACGCGAGCCTGGTCAAGAACCAGGTCGCCAAGAACGACGGCAACGGCCGCGCGGTCCCCGGCGAGTACGTCACGGCGGGCTTCCTGGGCTTCAGCCCGGCCACCGGCGTCGTCCAGCAGTCGTTCGGGCAGTCGGTGGACCGCATGGGCGACATGATCACCACCGGCGTCCAGTCGCTGATCGACCTCCCGCAGAAGGTGCCCGCCCTGTGGGACGCGGCCTTCGGCGACGGGGAGCGCGAGCCGGACTCGCCGATGGGTGTGGTCGGCGCGGCCCGGGTCGGCGGCGAGGTGTTCAACCTCGACATCCCGCCGGAGCAGCGGGTGGCGACCATGCTCTTCCTGGTCGCGGGCTTCAACCTGTCGCTGTTCCTCTTCAACATGCTGCCGCTGCTGCCGCTGGACGGCGGCCACATCGCGGGCGCGGTGTGGGAGGGCATCCGGCGGCACGCCGCGCGGATCTTCCGGCAGCCCGACCCCGGCCCGTTCGACGTGGCCAAGCTCATGCCGGTCGCCTATGTGGTCGCCGGGATCTTCATCTGCTTCACCCTTCTGGTGCTGGTGGCCGATCTGGTCAATCCGGTCAGAATCTCCTGATCGGACGGGGCCGGGACCCTTGATCGGACAGGCCTGCGACGGCCGGGCGTGCGCTGCGCCCGGCCGTCCGGCCGCGAGCCACTCCGGGGCCGGGATGTGCTGATGCCCGGAGAGGTGTCGTAATCTCGGTGACCGGAGCCCGCCGATCTCGGGACCGTGTCCACACCTTGGGGTTGCTCGCACAATGACTGCGATTTCGCTTGGAATGCCGTCCGTTCCGACCAGGCTCGCCGAGCGGCGCCAGAGCCGCCGGATCCAGGTCGGAACGGTCGCCGTGGGCGGGGACGCTCCGGTCTCGGTGCAGTCGATGACGACGACGAACACGGCCGACATCGGCGCCACCCTCCAGCAGATCGCCGAGCTCACGGCCTCGGGCTGCCAGATCGTCCGCGTCGCCTGCCCCTCGCAGGACGACGCCGACGCGCTGCCGATCATCGCCCGGAAGTCGCAGATCCCGGTGATCGCCGACATCCACTTCCAGCCGAAGTACGTCTTCGCCGCGATCGACGCCGGCTGCGCCGCGGTCCGGGTGAACCCCGGAAACATCCGGCAGTTCGACGACCAGGTCAAGGAGATCGCGCGCGCGGCCTCCGACGCGGGCACTCCGATCCGTATCGGCGTGAATGCGGGATCCCTCGACAAGCGGCTGCTGGAGAAGTACGGCAAGGCCACGCCGGAGGCCCTGGTCGAGTCCGCGCTGTGGGAGTGCTCACTCTTCGAGGAGCACGGTTTCCGCGACATCAAGATCTCGGTCAAGCACAACGACCCAGTGGTCATGGTCAACGCCTACCGGCAGCTCGCCGCCCAGTGCGACTACCCGCTGCACCTCGGCGTGACCGAGGCCGGCCCGGCGTTCCAGGGCACCATCAAGTCGGCCGTGGCCTTCGGCGCCCTGCTCTCCGAGGGCATCGGCGACACCATCCGGGTCTCCCTGTCGGCCCCGCCGGCCGAGGAGGTCAAGGTCGGCATCCAGATCCTGGAGTCGCTCAACCTGCGCCAGCGCCGGCTGGAGATCGTCTCCTGCCCCTCCTGCGGCCGCGCCCAGGTGGACGTCTACAAGCTGGCCGACCAGGTCACCGCGGGCCTCGACGGCCTGGAGGTGCCGCTGCGGGTCGCCGTCATGGGCTGCGTCGTCAACGGCCCGGGCGAGGCGCGCGAGGCGGACCTGGGCGTCGCCTCCGGCAACGGCAAGGGCCAGATCTTCGTGAAGGGCGAGGTCATCAAGACCGTCCCGGAGTCGAAGATCGTGGAGACCCTCATCGAGGAGGCCATGAAGATGGCCGAGCAGATGGAGAAGGACGGCATCATCTCCGGCGAGCCCGAGGTCTCCGTCGGCTGATCCCGGGTCCGCACCCCTGGTCCGCACTCCCTCCGGGCCCCGCCCCGGAACCGGCCGGAAGCGGGGCCGTTCCGGGGGCGGCGTGCACGGGCACCGGGCGGGTACAGTGCGGAGACCAGATGAGGGCCGGACGGCGAGGCATTCCGACACGTGTTGACGACGACCACCACCAAGGTTCTCGAACCGGGCGAGCTCGACGCGGCTCTCGCGGTCCTCGACCGTGACCCGGTCGCCAACGCCTTCGTCGCCGCCCGCGTCCAGGTGGCCGGACTCGACCCCTGGCGGCTCGGCGGCGAGATGTGGGGCTGGTACTCCGACGGGCGGCTCGAGTCGCTCTGCTACGCCGGCGCCAACCTGGTACCGGTCTGCGCCGGTCCCGAGGCCGTCCGCGGCTTCGCCGACCGCGCCCGCCGGGCCGGCCGCCGCTGCTCCTCGATCGTCGGCCCCGCCGGGCCCACCGCCCAGCTGTGGTCCCTGCTGGAGCCCAGCTGGGGCCCGGCCCGCGAGGTCCGCTCCCACCAGCCGCTGATGGTCACCAGCGCCCTGCCGGCGGAGGTGGCGCCCGACCCGCTGGTCCGGCGCATCCGCAAGGACGAGATGGACATCGTCATGCCCGCCTGCGTGGCGATGTTCACCGAGGAGGTCGGCGTCTCGCCGCTGGCCGGCGACGGCGGACTGCTCTACCAGGCCCGGATCGCCGAACTCGTCACCGCGGGGCGGTCGTTCGCCCGCGTCGAGGACGGCAAGGTCGTCTTCAAGGCGGAGATCGGCGCGGCCACGGCGAAGGCCTGCCAGATCCAGGGCGTGTGGGTGGCACCGGAGTACCGCGGCCGCGGTCTGTCGGAGATCGGCATGGCCGCCGTCCTGCAGTACGCCCTCAAGGACATCGCCCCCATCGCCAGCCTCTACGTCAACGACTACAACCACACCGCCCGCGCCGCCTACCGCCGCGTCGGCTTCGAGGAGGCCGGGGCGTTCATGAGCGTCCTGTTCTGAACGCCCGGCAGCTCCGAACGCCGGGCAGCCCTGAACGCCGGGCAGCGCGGCGGAAACCTGCCCGTCCCCGGCCTCCGCGCCCGGGTAGGGTCGCGGTCATGGATGACGTAGCGGTCGGACCGCTCGACCTGGCCGGGAGGGTGGACGAGGCGCTGGCCGTGCAGGCGGTCGCGTTCGGGCTCAGCAGCGACGAGGTGGGCGTCCGCCGCCACATCGTGCTGCGGCACCTCGGCTGTCCCGGTGCCCGCGCCCTCGGCGCCGTCACACCCACCGGCCGGCTCGTCGGCTTCGTCTACGGCATGCCCAACGACCGCGGGCACTGGTGGTCCACCGTCGTCGAGCCGTACCTGCGCAGCGCCGGGCAGGACCACTGGCTCGACAACGCCTTCGTCATCACCGAACTCCATGTGCACCCCGAGTACCAGAAGCGCGGCATCGGCCGCCGGCTGATCACCACCATCACCGACACCGCCGCGCAGCCCCGCAGCATCCTGTCCGCCGTGGACACCGAGAGTCCGGCCCGCGTCCTCTACCGCGCGCTGGGCTACCACGACCTCGCGCGCCAGGTGCTGTTCCCCAGCGCCCCCAGCCCGTACGCGGTGATGGGCGCGCCCCTTCCGCTCCGCCGGGGCTGACCGGTTCCGGCCCCCTCGGCCCCCGTCCGGCCCGTCCCGGGCCATATCGGTTAACGGCCGCCGCCCGGTCCCGGATAGCCTCCTGACAAATCGCACCCCGCAAGCAGGAGACGAAAACCATGGTCCAGCGCATGTCCCGGATGATGCTCAAGACACTGCGCGACGATCCGGCCGATGCCGAGACCACCAGCCACAAGCTGATGGTCCGTGCCGGGTACGTCCGCCGTTCGTCCGCGGGGATCTGGACCTGGCTCCCGCTGGGCAAGAAGGTGCTGGAGAACGTCTCCCGCGTGGTCCGCGAGGAGATGGACGCCATCGGCGGCCAGGAGGTGCTGCTGCCCGCGCTGCTGCCGAAGGAGCCGTACGAGGCCACCGGCCGCTGGGAGGAGTACGGCGACCTGCTGTTCCGGCTGAAGGACCGGAAGGGCGCCGACTACCTGCTCGGCCCCACCCACGAGGAGATCTTCGCCCTGGTCGTCAAGGACCAGTGCACGTCCTACAAGGACCTGCCGGTGATCCTCTACCAGATCCAGACCAAGTACCGGGACGAGGCGCGCCCCCGCTCCGGAGTGCTGCGCGGCCGCGAGTTCCAGATGAAGGACTCCTACTCCTTCGACACCGAGGACGAGGGGCTGGCCGAGGCCTACCGGCTGCACCGCGAGGCCTACACCCGCATCTTCGAACGGCTCGGCCTGGACTACCGCATCGTCTCCGCCGTCTCCGGCGCCATGGGCGGCTCCGCCTCCGAGGAGTTCCTGGCCCCGGCCGCCGCGGGCGAGGACACCTTCGTCGACTGCCCTGCCTGTGACTACGCCGCCAACACCGAAGCGGTCACTGTGCCCGTCCCGGTGGTGGAGCCGGTCGAGCACGGCCCGGTCGAGGAGCTGGACACCCCCGACACCCCGACCATCGAGACGCTCGCCGAGCACCTGGGCGTGGACCGCTCCGCGACCCTGAAGAACCTCCTGGTGAAGGTCGACGGGGAGATCGTGGCCGTCGGCGTCCCCGGGGACCGCGAGGTGGACCTCGGCAAGCTCGGCGAGCACCTGGCCCCGGCCACCGTCGAGCTGGTGACGGCCGAGGACTTCACCGGCCGGCCCGACCTGGTCCGCGGCTACGTCGGCCCGCAGGGCCGCGCGGGCACCGCCTTCCGTTACATCGCCGACCCCCGGGTCGCCGCCGGCACCAGCTGGGTCACCGGCGCCAACACCGAGGGCAAGCACGCCCGCAACGTCGTCGCCGGCCGGGACTTCGAGGTCGACCAGTACCTCGACGTGGTCGTCGTGGAGCCGGGCGACCCCTGCCCCCGCTGCGGCGCCGGGCTGGAGATCGGCCGCGCCATCGAGATCGGCCACATCTTCCAGCTCGGCCGGAAGTACGCCGACAGCTTCGAGCTCGACGTCCTCGGCCGCGAGGGCAAGCCCGTCCGGGTCACCATGGGCTCCTACGGCATCGGGGTGTCCCGGGCCGTCGCCGCGCTCGCCGAGCAGACCGCCGACGGACAGGGCCTGTGCTGGCCGCGGGAGATCGCGCCCGCCGACGTGCACGTGGTGGCCGCGGGCAAGGCCCGGCAGACCGAAATCGCCCTGGAGGTCGGCGAGAAACTGCACTCCGCGGGCATCCGGGTGCTCCTCGACGACCGGGCCGGGGTGTCGCCGGGCGTCAAGTTCACCGACGCCGAACTGATCGGCGTGCCGACCATCCTGGTCGTCGGCCGCCGGGCGGCCGAGGGGATCGTGGAGCTCAAGGACCGCCGCACCGGCGAGCGCGAGGAGCTGTCCGTGGACGAGGCCCTGGCCCGGCTGACGAAGGCCTGAGAGCCGGCCCCGGAGCGGGCCGGGAACCGTGCGCCGGCCGCCCGCGCGCCCTCCGGGGCTCGCGCGGGCGGCCGGCGCACGTCGTCGGCGCCCTTGCGCGATGGGGCGAGGTCGCGTGGTCCGGTGCCGTGCATCGCAAGGCGTCGGAGAGCCCTGGTGACGGACGGGACGCACCAGGGGAGATGCAGTGCCGCCGGACCACGCGACCTCGGCGGGCACTGTGCGAGGACCTCTCAGAGCCGGCGGGCGGGCACTGTGCGAGGACCTCTCAGAGCCGGCGGGCGGGCACCGTGCGAGGACCCCTCAGAGCCAGCCCGCGAACTCCAGCAGAACCTCGCCCTCCTGGGTGCGCCCCGCGGTCAGCGACCGCAGGCCCGACTCCACCGCCCGGAACAGAGTCCAGCCGCGCAGCCGGTCCCGGTCGACCTCCAGGGAGTCCGCCAGCTTCGCCACCCGCCGGCGCGTCGCGGAGGCGCCGCCCGACGTCGCGACCAGATCCTCCAGCCGGTCGCGGACCAGCCGCGCCAGGTCGTAGGCCCGCTCGCCGACCACCGGCTCCGGACCGACCGCCAGCCAGGGCGCCCGCTCGGCGGACAGCACCTTGCCCTGCCGGAAGCGGCCGTGCAGCAGCACCGCCTCCGGCGCCTGGGCGGTCAGCGCCTCGTGCACCGCCAGCGCCTCGTCGACCAGCGGCCCTACGCTCTCCGCCCAGGGCTCCCCGGACGCCGCCCGCAGCCGCCGCACGTCCCGCCCGGTCCGCTCGGCCACCGTCGGGAACGGGTGGTCCGTCCCCGGGTCGACCCACAGCCGGCGCACCGTGCCCGCGGCCTCCAGCTGCGCCTTCGCCTCCGGCAGTGAGCTCAGCGAGATCTCCCCGTGCAGCCGTTCCAGCAGCAGCGCACCCGACTCCGGCTCCGCGGCCAGCAGCCGCACCGCCCCCCAGCCGTCCCACCGCTCCAGCGCGGTCTGCTCCGGCAGCGACCGGACGCCGGGCGGCACGAGCTTGAGCACCGCGGGGGTGCCGTCCGCCCGCCGCACCAGCACCACGAGAGAGCTGCGGCCGCCCGGCGCCTGGAGCCGCTCGGCGGTCAACTCCCAGCGCTCCAGGGCGCCGTGGACCAGTGCGGGCAGCGACTCCAGCCACTCCCGGTCGCTGTCCCCGCCCTCCTCGGCCAGCGCCCGCAGCAGACGCTGCGGCGGTTCGACGGGGACACCGCCCTCGCGCGGTGCTGCTGAAGCCATCCCTGAGCTGTCCCTTTCCATGCCTGCGTACGCCCGCCCGCCGCCGCGGGTCAGAGCGCGTCCGCGGTGCGGGTCGCCGAAGCGGTCGGGCCGGGCGGGCCCTGCCGTTCGGCGAGCCCAGGGAAGGCTACGCTCCCCTTGCGCCAGCGGGCCCCCCGCACCGCGGCCTCGCGCAGCGCGGACGCCGCCTCCCGGCGCAGCGCGCCCTCCGCCGCCCCGACGAGGTCGGCGTAGACCCCGGCCACCCGCTCCTCCAGCTCCGCGGCGAGCCGGACCGCGGCCGCCGCGTCGGGCACCGGGAACGGCAGCGCGTACGCGGCGGCCGACGGCTCCGGCTCGCCGCCCAGCTCGTCCACCAGCCGGCGGACCGAGTCCCGCCGCGCCCGGTGCGCGGCGTACGCCTCCCGCGCCTCGTCCAGCCGGCCGTCCCCGATGCGCCCGCCCACGACGCCGTATCCGTAGACCGCGGCGTGTTCGGCCCCGAGCGCCGCCTGGGCCGCGTCCAGCGTCGCCTTCCGGCGCCCGCCGCCCGCGGCGCGGGCTCTGCCGTTCGTCGTCATGGTGTCCCTTCCGGACCGGATGGTGTCGGCGCCGTCCGCGGGCCCCGGGCCCGCGCCCCGTCTTCGCTGCCGGGAGGACGGCCGCCCGGTGCGGGGAACTCCCGGGCCCCGCCCGGAGGTTGAGCCCGCACTCAGCCGCCCCCGGTCAGCAGGAAGACGTGCGCGGCGCCCGCCGCGGCCACCGAGGCCAGCAGCCTGGCCAGTTCCGGGGGCGCCTCCAGCAGGGCCTCGGTGCGCGCGTCGGCCGTACGGCGCTCGGCGTCGGCCAGCGCGGCCAGCGCCTTCTTCTCGTCCGCGGGCACCGGCGGGGCCGCCGCGGCGGACCGGCGGGGCGAGGCGGAGGCGGAAGGGGCGGACGCGGAGGGGGACGGAGCCCCGGGGGCGGTGGCGGACGCGGAGGCCGCCGGCCCGGGGGAGACGAACGCCGCCTCGTGCCGGGCGGCTTCGGCGCGCAGCGGCCGCAGCCGGGAGGCGAGCGAGGGGTGGGCCTTCATCGTCGCGTCGTACCGGGCCATCAGCGCGGCGGACTCGGCCGAGGAGCGTGCCCGCAGCTTCCGGGCCCCGGAGCCGCGCTCGGCGTCCCGGCCGCCGTCGTCGGAGCAGCCCGTGAGCACGGCGGCGGTGGTGGTGACACCGAGGGCGCCGGCCAGCAGGCTCCTGCGGCGCGGCCCGGACGGGGCCGGCGGCGGTGTGGCGTGCGGCACGGTTCACCTCCTGTGGAGGGCAAGCGGCGGCGGGGCCGGCGGGCGGGGGGAGGCCGATGCCGGACGGGCGTCCTTGATCGGCCGGAGCCGAGCGTACCCGTGGGCCGGTCCGGGAGCCCCGACCGGCTCGGCACGCGCCGCCGGGAGAGCCGGCCCGGCGTACACCATGGGAGGCGTACGGCAACACCCTCCGCGACCGGATACCCTTTGACCTGACACGCGACCTTCCCACAACAGCACACGCGGCCGAGGAGTCACCCGGATGAGCACCACCCAGAGCGAGAGGCTGCGCGGACTGCTCGAACCGCTGGTCGCCGCGCGAGACCTGGATCTGGAAGAGATCGAAGTGACACCGGCCGGGAAGCGGCGTGTGCTCCGGATCGTCGTGGACTCCGACGAGGGCGTCCAGTTGGACGCCTGCGCGGAACTGAGCCGCGCGGTCTCCGAGAAGCTGGACGCGTCGGACGCCATGGGCGGCGCCCCGTACGTCCTCGAGGTCACCTCGCCCGGCGCCGACCGGCCGCTGACCGAACCGCGCCACTACCGCCGCGCCACCGGACGCCTCATCAAGGCCCAGCTCGTCGACGGAGGCGAGCTGGTCGCCCGGATCACCGCCGTCGACGACGAGGGTCTCGACCTCGAGGTGCCGGGCGTGAAGGGCCGCAAGGCCACCACCCGACGCGTCGCCTTCGGCGAGATCGCCAAGGCCCGGGTGGAGATCGAGTTCAACCGCAAGGCCGCCGACACCAGCGCCGCGGCCGCTGACGACGAGAGCCAGGAGGAGGCGTAGCCGTGGACATCGACATGAGCGCCCTGCGGGGTTTGGTACGGGAGAAGGAGATCTCCTTCGACCTGCTGGTCGAGGCGATCGAGTCGGCCCTCCTCATCGCGTACCACCGCACCGAGGGAAGCCGCCGCCACGCCCGCGTGGAGCTGGACCGCAACACCGGACACGTGACCGTCTGGGCCAAGGAGGACCCCGCCGACCTCGAGGAGGGCGCCGAGCCCCGCGAGTTCGACGACACTCCTTCGGGCTTCGGCCGGATCGCCGCCACCACCGCCAAGCAGGTCATCCTGCAGCGGCTGCGGGACGCCGAGGAGGAGGTCACCTTCGGCGAGTACGCGGGCCGGGAGGGCGACGTCGTCGCGGGCGTGGTCCAGCAGGGCAAGGACCCCAAGAACGTCCTGGTCGACATCGGCCGGCTCGAGGCCATCCTGCCGGTGCAGGAGCAGGTCCCGGGCGAGGACTACAAGCACGGCACCCGGCTGCGGACCTACGTCGTCCGGGTGGTCAAGGGGGTGCGCGGACCGTCGGTGACGCTCTCCCGCACCCACCCGAACCTGGTGAAGAAGCTCTTCGCCATGGAGGTCCCGGAGATCGCGGACGGCTCGGTGGAGATCGCCGCCATCGCCCGTGAGGCCGGACACCGGACGAAGATCGCCGTCCGGTCCACCCGTTCGGGGCTCAACGCCAAGGGTGCCTGCATCGGCCCGATGGGCGGCCGGGTCCGCGCCGTCATGGCCGAGCTGCACGGCGAGAAGATCGACATCGTCGACTGGTCGGACGACCCGGCGGAGCTGGTCGCGCACGCGCTGTCACCCGCCCGGGTGAGCAAGGTCGAGGTCGTGGACCTGGCCGCCCGCTCCGCCCGGGTGACCGTGCCCGATTACCAGCTGTCACTGGCGATCGGCAAGGAAGGGCAGAACGCCCGGCTGGCGGCCCGGCTGACCGGCTGGCGGATCGACATCCGTCCCGACACGGAGCAGCAGCCCGCCGAGCAGAACTGAACCGACGGAAACCGGCCGACGAGCTCGTCCGATGGCCGGAATCCGGAATGACGATCAGCCGTACGGGCCTTACCCCACCGGGGTCGGGCTCGTACGGGGAGGTAGACTTGAGCGTGTCTGGCCGGACGCATGCCCGCGCATGCCCTGAGCGAACCTGTGTGGGATGCCGGGAGCGAGCGGCCAAAGGCGATCTGCTGCGCATCGTGGTGATCGAGGACTGCTGCGTTCCCGATCCTCGCGGTACGCTGCCCGGCCGGGGTGCTTATGTGCACCTCGCCCCGGTCTGTCTCGACCTGGCGGTCCGCCGCCGGTCGTTCTCCCGGGCCTTCCGAGGCCGGGGACCGCTCGACACCACGGCCCTGCGCCGGTACATCGAGCAGGCACCACCGCAGGAGACAGGCAACACCGTAAGAGAACGGCACGGGTGACCGTGCGGTCAGGTACCTCGCGAGTCGGAAGTAGGTCGAGATTGCGATGAGCACTCGATGAGTACGCGATGAGTACGCCCATGAAGTAGCGACGGTCCGGCGGAACCCGGACCTAAAAGGAGCGAAGTGGCTAAGGTCCGGGTATACGAACTCGCCAAGGAGTTCGGAGTTGAGAGCAAGGTCGTCATGGCCAAGCTCCAAGAACTCGGTGAGTTCGTGCGTTCGGCGTCCTCGACGATCGAGGCGCCGGTCGTGCGCAAATTGACTGACGCTTTCCAGCAGGGCAACGGCTCCGGCCGTGCCGCCGGCAAGCCCTCCGCGCCCCGCAAGGCGGCGCCTGCCAAGCCGTCCGCGCCCACTCCGGGTGCGACGGCCCGTCCTGCTGCCCCCAAGCCCCCGGCGCCCGGCCCCAAGCCGGCCGCCGCCGAGGCGCCGAAGAGCAGCACTCCCACGCCCCCCACTCCGGGTCCGCGTCCCACCCCGGGCCCGAAGCCTCCGGCCCCGAAGCCCGGTCCGGCCCAGCCCGCGACCCCGGCTCCGGCCTCCCCGGAGTTCACCGCGCCTCCGGCGGCGCCCGGCCCCAAGCCCGGCGGCACCCCCGGTCCGCGTCCGGCCCGCCCGCAGGCCTCCGGCCAGGGTGGCCAGGGCCGTGGCGACGGCGGCGCCCGTCCGGGTGCCCCGCGTCCCGGCGGCGACCGTCAGGGCGCTCCGCGTCCCGGCGGCGGCGGCCGTCCGACCGGCCCGCGTCCGGGCAACAACCCCTTCACCTCCGGCGGCAGCACCGGCATGGCGCGCCCGCAGGCGCCCCGTCCCGGTGGCGCTCCGCGTCCGGGCGGCGCTCCCCGTCCCGGCGGCCAGGGCGGCCCCGGCGGCCCGCGTCCGCAGGGCGGTCCCGGCGGTGCCCCGCGTCCCGGCGGTCAGGGCGGCGCCCGTCCGACCCCGGGCGGCATGCCCCGTCCGCAGGGCGGCGCCGGCCAGGGCGGTCCCCGTCCCGGCGGCGGCGCTCCCGGCAACCGTCCGAACCCGGGCATGATGCCGCAGCGTCCCGCTGCCGGCCCGCGTCCGGGCCCCGGCGGCGGCGGCGGTCGTGGCCCCGGTGGCGGCGGTCGTCCCGGTGGCGGCGGTCGTCCGGGCGGCGGCGGCTTCGCGGGTCGTCCCGCGGGTCCCGGTGGCGGCGGTCGTCCGGGTGGCGGCGGCGGTGGCTTCGGCGGCCGTCCCGGCGGTGGCTTCGGTGGCGGCGGTGGCCGTCCCGGCTTCGGCGGGCGTCCCGGCGGCCCCGGTGGCCGCGGTGGCACCCAGGGTGCGTTCGGCCGTCCCGGCGGACCGGCGCGTCGTGGCCGCAAGTCCAAGCGTCAGAGGCGCCAGGAGTACGAGGCCATGGAGGCCCCGTCGGTAGGCGGCGTGATGCTGCCTCGCGGCAACGGACAGACCGTCCGGCTGTCGCGCGGTGCGTCGCTCACCGACTTCGCGGAGAAGATCAACGCGAACCCGGCGTCGCTCGTCGCCGTCATGCTCAACCTCGGCGAGATGGTCACGGCGACCCAGTCGGTCTCCGACGAGACGCTGCACCTGCTCGCCGGCGAGATGAACTACACCGTCGAGATCGTCAGCCCGGAGGAGGAGGACCGCGAGCTTCTCGAGTCCTTCGACATCGACTTCGGGGAGAACGAGGGCGGCGAGGAGATGCTCGCCCCGCGTCCGCCGGTGGTGACCGTCATGGGTCACGTCGACCACGGTAAGACGCGACTGCTGGACGCGATCCGCAAGACGAACGTCATCGCGGGCGAGGCCGGCGGCATCACCCAGCACATCGGCGCCTACCAGGTGGGCACCGAGGTCAACGGTGAAGAGCGTCGCATCACCTTCATCGACACCCCGGGTCACGAGGCGTTCACCGCCATGCGTGCCCGAGGCGCCAAGTCGACCGACATCGCGATCCTCGTGGTGGCGGCCAACGACGGCGTCATGCCCCAGACGATCGAGGCGCTGAACCACGCCAAGGCGGCCGACGTGCCGATCGTGGTCGCGGTCAACAAGATCGACGTCGAGGGCGCGGACCCGACGAAGGTGCGCGGTCAGCTGACCGAGTACGGCCTGGTGGCCGAGGAGTACGGCGGCGACACCATGTTCGTCGACATCTCCGCCCGCCAGGGCGAGAACATCGACAGCCTGCTGGAGGCCGTGGTCCTCACCGCGGACGCCGCGCTCGACCTGCGGGCCAACCCGGAGCAGGACGCGCAGGGCATCGCGATCGAGGCCCACCTCGACCGCGGCCGCGGCGCCGTGGCCACCGTGCTCGTCCAGCGCGGCACCCTGCGGGTCGGCGACACGATGGTCGCCGGCGACGCGTACGGCCGCGTCCGGGCGATGCTCGACGACAACGGCAACAACGTGGAGGAAGCGGGTCCGTCGACCCCCGTCCTGGTCCTGGGTCTCACCAACGTCCCGGGCGCCGGCGACAACTTCCTCGTCGTCGACGAGGACCGCACGGCCCGCCAGATCGCCGAGAAGCGCGCTGCGCGCGAGCGCAACGCCGCCTTCGCCAAGCGCACCCGCCGGGTGTCCCTCGAGGACCTCGACAAGGTGCTCAAGGCCGGCGAGGTGCAGCAGCTCAACCTCATCATCAAGGGCGACGCGTCCGGTTCGGTGGAGGCTCTCGAGTCCTCGCTGCTCCAGCTCGACGTCGGCGAAGAGGTCGACATCCGGGTGCTGCACCGCGGCGTCGGTGCGGTCACGGAGTCCGACATCAACCTGGCGTCCGGCTCCGACGCGATCGTGATCGGCTTCAACGTCCGGGCCGAGGGCCGGGCGACGCAGATGGCCGAGCGCGAGGGCGTCGACGTCCGCTACTACTCGGTCATCTACCAGGCGATCGAGGAGATCGAGGCGGCCCTCAAGGGCATGCTCAAGCCGGAGTACGAAGAGGTCGAGCTCGGCACGGCGGAGATCCGCGAGATCTTCCGCTCCTCCAAGCTCGGCAACATCGCGGGTGTCCTCATCCGCTCCGGCGAGGTCAAGCGCAACACCAAGGCCCGCCTCATCCGGGACGGCAAGGTCGTCGCGGAGAGCCTCAACATCGAGGGCCTGCGTCGCTTCAAGGACGACGTCACCGAGATTCGTGAGGGCTACGAGGGCGGTATCAACCTCGGCAGCTACAACGACATCAAGATCGACGACGTCATCGCGACGTACGAGATGCGCGAGAAGCCGCGCGGCTGATCGCAGGCAGAGCGGCCCGGGGCCGGTCGGCGGAGGTAATTTCCGTCGATCGGCCCCGGCCGTTGCGTGTACCGTTCTTGTGTCCCGGCCGGACCGTCGGCCGGATGGCGTTGGACGAGGCCCCACGGGTGGCTTGACCCGGACTGCATGTATGTAGGGACACTGTCCTTTGACCTGCTCCTCGGCGACGTACGGTCGCTGAAGGAGAAACGCTCCGTCGTCCGCCCGATCGTCGCCGAACTGCACCGCAAGTACGCGGTGAGCGTGGCGGAGGTGGGCGAGCAGGACCTGTACCGCAGAGCCGAGATCGGTCTCGCGGCGGTCTCCGGGGACCCGGGGCATCTCACGGACGTACTGGACCGCTGCGAGCGCATGGTCGCCGCACGGCCCGAGGTGGAGCTGCTGTCCGTGCGGCGGCGGTTCCACGGCGGCGACGACGCGTGACCGGCGTCCGCGCCGCGAGCATCAGCATGAGGGAAGAGAAGAAGGAGACGGACCGGTGACCGACAACGCGCGGGCCCGCAAGCTGGCCGACCGCATCCAGGTCGTGGTCGCGGAGACCCTGGATCGGCGTATCAAGGATCCGCGGCTGGGGTTCGTGACGATCACGGACGCCCGGGTGACCGGTGACCTGCGGGAGGCGACGGTCTTCTACACGGTCTACGGCGACGACGAGGAGC
Organism: Streptomyces sp. bgisy100; assembly: GCF_057709105.1. Lineage (NCBI taxonomy): Bacteria > Bacillati > Actinomycetota > Actinomycetes > Kitasatosporales > Streptomycetaceae > Streptomyces > Streptomyces sp. bgisy100. The sequence continues at coordinate 7,943 of NZ_JBYITE010000064.1, read as the reverse complement.
GGGCCGCCTCGGCGGCGGCGCTGGAGAGCGCCAAGGGCATTCTGCGGTCCGAGGTGGGCCGGCAGACCGGGGTGCGCTTCACCCCGACCCTGGCGTTCGTGCCGGACGCCCTGCCGGAGAACGCCCGCACCATCGACGACCTGCTCGACCGGGCGCGGGCGAAGGACGAGGAGGTCCGGGATGCGTCGACCGGCGCGTCCTATGCCGGTGAGGCGGACCCGTACCGCAAGCCGGAAGAGGACGAAGCCTCCGAATGAAGCGCAGAAGCACGGGACCGGACGGCCTGGTCATCGTCGACAAGCCGGCCGGTTTCACCTCGCACGACGTCGTGGCCAAGATGCGCGGGATGGCCGGGACCCGGCGGGTCGGCCACGCCGGAACGCTCGATCCGATGGCGACGGGCGTGCTGGTCCTCGGCGTCGAGAAGGCGACCAAGCTGCTCGGCCATCTGGCGCTGACCGAGAAGGAGTACGTCGGGACCGTCCGCCTCGGGCAGACCACGGTCACCGACGACGCGGAGGGCGAGATCACGGCCTCCGCCGACGCCTCCGGGGTGTCCCGCGCGGACATCGACGCCGGGATCGCCCGGCTGACCGGCGCCATCATGCAGGTGCCGTCCAAGGTCAGCGCCATCAAGGTCGACGGCAAGCGGTCCTACTCCCGGGTCCGGGAGGGCGAGGAGTTCGAGCTCGCGGCCCGGCCGGTGACCGTGTCGTCGTTCGTGGTGTACGACGTGCGGGAGGAGACCGCGGAGGACGGCACCGCCGTCCTCGACCTGCTGGTCTCCGTCGTCTGCTCCTCCGGCACCTACATCCGGGCGCTCGCCCGCGACCTGGGGGCCGGGCTGGGCGTCGGCGGCCATCTGACCGCCCTGCGCCGGACCCGGGTCGGCCCGTACGGCCTGGACCGGGCGCGGACGCTGGACGAGCACCAGGAGTCCCTGACGGTGCTGCCGATCGCGGAGGCCGCGGCGGCGGCCTTCCCGCGCTGGGACGTGGACGAGAAGCAGGCGCGCCTGCTGGCCAACGGCGTCCGGCTGGCCGCGCCGGGCCTGGCCGCCTCCGGGCCGACCGCGGTCTTCGGGCCGGACGGGCGGCTGCTCGCACTGGTGGAGGATGCGGCGGGCAAGGCCAAGAGCCTGGCGGTCTTCGCCTAACTTCCTCTTCGCCCTGTGCGGTGGGGCCCGTCCGGTGGGTCCCGTCCGGCACCGGCGGCGTCCGCCCGGCGGGGAGACCGCGCGGGGCAGGGCCTCGCCGGCCATCGCTCTCCGGTGGCGCTCGACGGGCCCGGCTCGGCTGACCCCGACTCGACGAACCCGGCTCGGTGAGGCCCGGCTCGGTGAAGCCCGGCTCGGCGGGCACAGCGCTCGGCGCTGTGCCCGCCGACGTGCAGCGGAGGACGGCGAACCCCGAACGCGTTCCCCGCTCCACGCCCCCCTCCCGGAGTGTCTGTCCACTTCGTTGTCCCTCGTCACCCCAATGGGCAGGCGCTCGGAGTGAAGAACCGGCGCGGAAGGGGGCGCGTTCGCCTCGCGAACGCTCTTGTTGATCACCACCCGCTACGGTCGGCGACCGGACTGTGGATCCGGGTCGGTGACATCAGGCTTCACCGCGGCGTGCCCGGACCCGATCGGGAGGTTCGTCGGATGACGGTGCGCATGGCCGAGGTGGACGCTGCGCTGATCCGGATCTGCGACCTGGCCGGGCGGCCCCGCGGCACCGGCTTCCTCGCCGACGACCGGGGCACCCTGCTCACCAGCCATGAAACCGTCGACGGCCTGGTGCGACTGGTGCTGCACACGCCCGACGGGCAGGTCCGGCTCGCCGAGGCCGACGCCATCACCGCACTGCCCGAGATGGGCCTGGCGCTCGTCCGGACCGAGGGCCTGCCGGTGCCGCCGCTGCCCGTCGCGGCCCGCACGGCGTTCTCCGGCGCGCGGGTGCGGCTCCGGGCCCGGGAGTGGACCGACGCCCGCGCCGACACCGTCACCAGCGGGGTGACCTACACGGCCACCGACCGCTTCCACCGCCTCGGCCAAGCCCTGGAACTGACCTTCGACAGGCCGGGTACGGGTGGTCTCCGTCTCGGCGCCCGGGCCACCGGCGGCCCGGTGCTGGACGCCGCGACCGGCACCGTCGTGGCCGTGCTCGGCACCGCCCTGCACGCCGCGCACCGGGCGGCGGCGTTCGCCGTGCCGCTGCGCGCCGCGGCAGCGGCGGCGCCGGACGGCCCGCTCGCCGCACTGCTGGCGCGCAACGGAGCCACCGTGCCCGCCTACGGACGGGACCTCAACCTTGCGGCGGTGCTGGAGCTGACGGCCGCTTCCCGCCCCGCGGCGCCGGCCGGCGACGGACGCTGGACCCCGGTGGAACGCCCGGAGCCGGCCGCGGAGTTCGCCGCGTTCCTCGGCTCGCCCGGGGCGCGGGTGCTGGCCCTCGTGGGAGGTCCGGGGGAGGGGCGCAGCACGGAGCTCGGGGCGCTCGCGGCGCGGCGGACCCGGGGCGCGGCCCCGGCGCCCACGGTCCGGCTGCGCGGCGCCGACCTGCGCACCCACGACGGCAGCGTCGCGGACGCGGTGCGGCGGGCGCTGCTCGCGGCGGCCGACGGCACGATGGCCGCCGCCGGGGCGGGCCCGGCCGGGGCGGGCACCCTCGGGGCGGCCGTCGTGGGTGACGCGGGCGCGCTGTGGGGCGCCCGGGGCGAGACCGTCGACCCGGACCGGGTCGCGGCCGTCGCCCGGCAGGCCGGGCGCCCGTTACTGGTCGTCCTCGACGGGCCCGAGGAGATGCCGCCCGTGCCGGAACCCCGGCTGCGCGCCTGGTGCGAGGAGACCGCGGAATGGCTGCGCGCCACCGGGGCCCGGCTCGTCGTGGCCTGCCGGCCGGAGTACTGGGAACACCTGTGGGCGCTCTTCCCCGAGCCCGCGCTCCACCGGCCCGGTCCGCCCGCCCGTGCCGCACAGCCCGTACCGGCGGCCCCCGGCCCGCCCGGCTGCGTACGGCTCGGGGACCTTCCCCCGGACGCGGCGCGGCTGGCGCGTGAGCGGTACGGCATCCCCGAAGGCGTGCTCGCGGACCATGACGCGGCGCATCCGCTGACGCTGCGGCTGTACGCGGAGGTGTGCGAGGCATGGCGCGGCGAGGCGGCGGCCGTTGGCGCCGTGGCGGCGAACGGCTCCGGAGGACCGGCCACCGGCGCGGGTCGCGCGGCGGCCACGGCGTACGGAGGGGCGGGAGCGGAGTTCTCCGGTGCGGAGGGCGGCGCGGAGATCGGTGCACGGGGCGGTGGCGAGGCCGGCGGGCCTACGCGCGGGAGCGTCGACGGGGAGACCGGCGGCGGGGCGCATGTCCCGGCCGAGGGCGGCGGGTCCCGGGGGAGGGCGCCGTCCTCGGCCGGGACCGGCCCGGTCACCGGGGACGACGGCGGAGCCCCGGGGCGGGAGGCGCCGGCCGGTTCACGGCTCACCCGGGCGGACGTCTTCGCCGCCCATCTCGACCTGATGTGTCTGCGCATCGCCGCCCGGCTCGCCGGCGTCGAGGACCCGCCGTTGCGCGGAGCGGCCGTGCGCCGCCTGGCGGCGCGGGTGGCCGGACAGGTGCACGACGCGGCCCGGCGCTGCCTCGGGCCGGGGCAGGGGGAGCTGGACGCGGCGGCGTTCGAGGAGGTCTTCCCCTCCCGGACCGGCTGGGCCGCCGCGGTGCTCGGCGCGGGGCTCCTGGTCCCGGCGGGGACCGGATACCGCTTCGCCCACGAGGAGTTCGCGGACTGGCTGCAGGCCCACCATCTGGACCTCGGCCCGGCCCTGCACGCTCTGGTGCACCGCTGGTGCGACGGCCTCGGAGGGGACGTCCCCGGGGCGGGAGCGGAGTCCGGACGGGCGGACGGCGACGGGCCCTGCGGGGGCGCGGAGCCGGAACCCCGGGCGCGCGGCCGACGGCGCTTCGGGCTGCGGACGCGGCGGACGACCTCGGCAGAGGAACACACCCGACCCCCTGACCTGGGCGAACCGGGCCGAACGGGTGAGCACGGCGGAGCCGCCGTGCGCGGGGCGTACAGGGAGGCGCGCCCGTTCGGGGACGAGCGCCCGCACATGGGTCACGGTCCGTTCGGGGACGAGTGCCCGCACTCGGGTCAGGGTCCGCACGGGGAGGCCGTCGACGCCGGGGAAGCCGGCGGCCACGGGGGGACCGGGTACGCGAAGCTGCTGGGGAACGGCACCTTCCGGAAGGAGTCGGTGCACGGGGCGGAACCGCAGCGTCCGGGCGTCCCGCTGCCTGTGCCGCGCCACCGGATCGGCCCCGTGGTCCAGGCGCTGCTCCTCCTCGAACGGCAGTCGGGCCCGGCCCGGCTGGACGCCCACCTGAGGGGGCTGGTGGAGGCGGTGCAGGCCCTGACGACCGTACCCGGGCCCTGGGCGCAGCGGCCCCTGACCTCGGCGGACGCCGTGCGCCCGGGGCCGGTGGAGGGGCGGGGCCCCGGGGAGGGGCAGGGCGCCGCGCAGCCGGCCGGCCCGGGGGCGCTCGGCTCGGATGCCCCCGGCTCGGCGGCGCTCGGCTCAAAGGCACCCGGCCCCGGAGCGCTCGGTGCGGGGGCAGCCGGTTCAGCGACGCTCGGCTCGCAGGGGATCGGCCCAGGGGTGCTCGGCCCGGGAACGCTCGGTTCGGGACTGCGCGTGGGCCCTCAGCGTCCGCCGCGGGACGCCAAGGCTCCCGCCGTCCCCGGTCCGGTGCCGTTCCCCGGCGCCCTTCCGCCCGGGCTGCTCCCCGGCCAGCAGTCGGGCGACGCGCACGGCCCCCGCCCCGAGCGGCAGGGCGCCGTCCCCCCGGGCCCGCAGGCCTGCGACCGGGGCTTCGGGACACCCGCCGCCGGGCAGTGGATCCCGGCACAGGCCCCCGCCTCCGAGCCCGTCCGACGAGGCGGAGCGGCCGGCGCTCCGGGGGCGACGGCCGGCGCTCCGCAGACCGCAGGCGCTGCCGCGGGGTGGCGCCCGTGGTCCGCCCCGGGTGCGGACCACGCCTTCTGGTGGGCCTGCCGACTGCTGGGGGAGACGGTGCGGCGGCTCCCCGACGCCCGCCCGTACCGGAGCCTGCTGCACTCCCTCGCCGAGCACATCGCCCAACGTTCGTTGCTGGCCGGCGGTTTCGGCGGCACCGGGCTCGACGCGTTCGGCCCGTTCTTCTGGGCCGGTCTCGCCCTCGACACGGAGACCCGGCTCGGCCTGCTGCGGCCGCTGCTCCCCGCCGACGCGCCGCCGGGCACCCCGCGGCCCCGTCAGGCACGCTTCCTGGACGTCGTGAGCGCGCAGCTGCGCGACGACCCGGCTGGTGCGCAGCCCGTACTGTGCCGCTGGTTCGACGACGACCGCCCGCTGCGGACCGCGTCCGGCACCGGAGCCGGCGCACCGGAGGGCGGGGCCGCTCCCCGCCCCACCGTCGCCACGGCCGCGCAGGCGCTGCTCCACACGCACCGCCGGCGGGACACCGACGGGCTCACCGACGCGCTGGTCGCGGCCGGGCACCCGCGCGCCGAGGAGCTGCTCGCCGCGCTCGCCGAGGACGAGCCGTCCGCCGTCTGCCGCGCGGTGCACCGCTGGGCGCGGGACGGCCGGGCCGAGCGGCACGCGGCCGCCGCGGCGTTCGGCCCGGCCGCCGCCCGGCACACGCACCGGGACACCGACCGCGCCCTGCTGCGGCACGCCGCGCTCGCCCTGCTGATCCGCCCGGACGCCGCCTCCCACCACGGTGCGGCCCTCGCCCTGCTGGTCCGGGACCCCGAGACCCGGTCGCGCCACCTCCCGCAGGCCCTGGCGCGGTTCGCCACCGGCGATCCGCAGCTGCCGCCGAGTGCCCTGGCGCCCGCGCTCACCACCCACCCCGAGCCGGTGCTCGACGCCTTCCGCCTGCGGCTGAACGAGCCGGGGGAGACCGCGGCCGAGGTGCTGCTCGCCCTGGCGGACCCCACCGGCCCCGCCCTCGCCCGGCGCGCGGCCGCCCTGGTGCGCACCTACGTGGCGGCCCGGCCGGAAGGGGCGCGGCACGCGGCCGCGTTCCTGGCGCGCCTGACCGAGCACGGCCCCGAGGTCCGGGAGGTGCTCCTGTCCCTGTTCACCGACCTGTTGGCGGAGCATCCACCGCAGGTGCGCAGCGCGCTGGTGCCCCCGCTGGCCGCCCCCGGCAGCCGGACGGCGGAGCCGCTGCGCCGGGAACTGCTGGACGCGCTGCTCGAGCACGAGGGGAACGCGGCGCGGGACGCGGACTGCGCCGTACCGGACGCTCTGCTGGCGGTGTTGGCCGACGGCGCGGAGCTGCGGGCCGAGGAGGCGACCCGCGAACTGGTGCACCGGACCGGGCTGCTGATGGCACGGACGCCGGAGGGCGCCGCCGCCTTCGACCGGCGGCTGATGGAGCTGGCCCGGCAGCGGCCGGGCTTCGGGCGGCAGGTACGGGAGTGGCTGGTGCGAGCTCCCGGGGAGTGGACGGCCGTGGTGGGTCCCGCGGCCCGCCGCCTGCTCAAGAGACCGGAGGAGCCGACGGCGGACGCGGACCCGGCGGACCGCATCGTTCCGGCCGCGCCCGGAGCCCCGTCGTCCGATGCCGATGCGGGCCCCAGGCACCCGGCATGGCAGTCTTAGACCTGCGTAACGGTAGGAATCACGTACACAGGTTCGGGCGAGGAGCGGTCACAGTGCAGCGCTGGCGTGGCTTGGAGGACATCCCCGAGGGCTGGGGACGCAGCGTCGTCACCATCGGCTCCTATGACGGTGTGCACCGCGGGCACCAGCTGATCATCGGGCGTGCCGTCGCCCGCGCGCGTGAGCTGGGCATCCCGTCGGTGGTCGTCACCTTCGATCCGCACCCCAGCGAGGTCGTGCGCCCCGGCAGCCACCCGCCGCTGCTCGCCCCGCACCACCGGCGGGCCGAGCTGATGGCCGAGCTGGGCGTGGACGCCGTGCTCATCCTGCCGTTCACCCAGGAGTTCTCGAAGCTCTCGCCGGCCGACTTCGTGGTGAAGGTCCTGGTCGACAAGTTGCACGCCCGGGCCGTCGTCGAGGGCCCCAACTTCCGCTTCGGCCACAAGGCGGCGGGCAATGTCGAGTTGCTGACCGAGCTCGGCGGCACCTACGACTACGAGGTCGAGGTGGTCGACCTCTATGTGCGCGGGGAGGCGGGCGGCGGTGAGCCGTTCTCCTCGACCCTGACGCGCCGGCTGGTCGCCGAGGGCGACATGACCGGGGCGATGGAGATCCTCGGGCGTCCGCACCGCGTCGAGGGCGTCGTGGTGCGCGGCGCGCAGCGCGGCCGGGAGCTCGGCTACCCGACGGCCAACGTGGAGACGCTGCCGCACACCGCGATCCCGGCCGACGGCGTCTACGCGGGATGGCTGGAGGTCGCCGGCGAGGCGATGCCCGCCGCGATCTCGGTCGGCACGAACCCGCAGTTCGACGGCACCGAGCGGACCGTCGAGGCGTACGCGATCGACCGGGTCGGCCTGGATCTGTACGGCCTGCACGTGGCCGTGGACTTCCTCGCCTACCTGCGCGGGCAGGAGAAGTTCGCCTCCATCGAGGCGCTGCTGGACGGCATCGCCGACGACGTCAAGCGCTCGCGGGAGCTGGTCGCCGCCCATGAGGCGGCGCGCGCCGCACGGTGAGCGCGAGGCCGCCACGAGCTGCGCTGAGCGCGAGGGCGCCACGAGCTGCGCTGAGCGCGAGGGCGCCACGAGCTGCGTGCTGAGCGCGACGGAGCCACGAGCTGCGTGCTGAGCGTCAGGAGGGATTGCCGGGGCGCCCGCACTCCTCCTCACTGGTCGGCGGCCGGTACAGCGACGAAAACGGAGAGGGCCCGAGCGCATCCGACGCTGTTGGTTTATTCGGGCCCGATCACTTCGCCCCGCCGAGTTGGTGCTCGGCGGGGCGAAGTCGTGCGAAGTGGCTGGTGCGGGTC
>NZ_JBYITE010000063.1:0-32758 GCF_057709105.1 Streptomyces sp. bgisy100 | reverse complement strand
GCATGGCAGAGAGCGCTCGACGGCAGAGAGCTCCCGAGGGAGCGCGGCGGGGCGGCCGACTCGGCGGTGGGGCCGCGCCGTTGTTCGCTGTCGCTGTCGCTGTCGCTGTCGCTGTGGACGTGGCTGTTGAGGCCTGCCGTGGGGTGGCCTCGCTGTCCCCGGCTCAGGCGCCGACGCCGGGCAGGACCGCCAGGGCCCGGCGCACGGTGTCCTCCGCGGTGCCGCCGATGGGCACCGTCGCCCCGTTCTCGTCCACCGCCAGCGGCTGCAGATCCGCGAACTGTGAGCGCAGCAGGGCCGGCGGCATGAAGTGCCCCTTGCGGGCCCGCATCCGGGCCTCGATCAGCTCCGGCGAGCCGTCGAGGTGGACGAAGAAGGCCGTGGGGGCGCAGCCGGCCAGCCGGTCCCGGTAGCGCCGTTTGAGCGCCGAGCAACTGGCCACCCCGCCGTGCTCCGCGTGGCGGGCCAGCCAGGCGCCGATGGCGTCGAGCCAGGGCAGCCGGTCCGCGTCGTCCAGCGGTGTGCCGGCGGACATCTTGGCGATGTTCTCCGGCGGGTGGAAGTCGTCCGCGTCGGCGTACGGGACGCCCAGCCGCTCCGCGAGCATCCGGCCGACCGTGGTCTTGCCCGAACCCGAGACGCCCGTCACCACGACCAGGGGGCGGCGCTCGGACGCGGACCGGCCGGAGGCCGTCGTGCCGGTCGTGGTCGTGCCGGTCGTCGTCATGCGGGCCTCGGTCTCGGGTCGAACCGGCAGGGGCGGACCCCAGGTTAGGCGGTTCGGGCGGTGGACGTGCGGCCGTGCGCGGGCTCCGTCCGCCCGCGCCGCGCGCTCCCGCCGGTGGTCGGGCCCGCCGAGCCTGACGGTCGCCCACTCGGCACGGCGGCGGCGGGGACGTGCGCGGCCGGCAGGCGCCGTGCGGCGGAGGCACCTCCGATGCAAGGGAACCGCAAAGACCGCAAGAAATCTGTCATAGGCTTGCGGCATGGTGAGTCGATTGGTGGAGGTCGCGGGGTACGCGGGTGTCAGCGAGGCGACGGTGAGCCGGGTCCTGAACGGGAAGCCGGGTGTCTCGCAGTCGACCCGCGCGGCAGTGCTGACCGCGCTCGACGTGCTGGGGTACGAACGGCCGCCGCAGCTGCGCGGACGGGCCAACCGTCTCGTCGGCCTGGTGGTCTCCGAGATGACGAACCCGATCTTTCCGGCGTTCGCGGAGGTCATCGGCAGAACGCTGGCCCAGCGCGGGTTCACGTCCGTGCTGTGCACCGGCACGCTGGGCGGGGTGCACGAGCGCGACTACGTCGACATGCTGCTGGAACACCAGGTCGCCGGGGCCGTCTTCGTCTGCGGTCTGCACGCGGAGCGGGCCGCCGACCACGAGCACTACGCCCGGCTGGCCGACCGCGGACTTCCGGTCGTGGCCGTCAACGGCATGATCGAGGAGCTGAAGATCCCCTGTGTGTCGTGCGACGACGCGCTGGCGGTGGAGCTCGCCGTCCGGCACCTCGCCTCGCTCGGGCACACCCGGATCGGCCTGGCCGTGGGCGGCGAGGGTCACATCCCGGCGGCGCGCAAGATGGCCTCGTTCCGGGCGGCCGTCCGGGAGCACGTCGGTGTGACCGACGCGGACGCCGACATCGTGCAGACCATGTACACCCTGGAGGGCGGCACCTCGGCCGCGTTGCGGCTGTTCGAGCGGGGTGTCACCGGTGTGGTCTGCGGGAGCGATGTGATCGCGTTGGGGGCGGTCCGGGCGGCCCGCCGCGCCAGGCTCGACGTGCCAGGAGACGTCTCCGTAGTGGGGTACGACGATTCCTCTTTCATGCCCTTCGCGGATCCGCCGCTGACGACGGTCCGGCAGCCGGTCGACGCCATGGGGCAGGCCGTGGTCTCCCTGCTGCTCGGTCAGATCTCCGGGACCCAGGCGCGTCCGGAGGAGATGCTCTTCGAACCGGAGCTGGTGGTGCGGGGCAGCACGGGTGTCGGCCCCTCCCGCAACGGCGGCTGACCCCCGCAACGGCGGCTGAGCCCCGCCGCAGGCGGCCCGGCCGCCGCCGGTGACGCCCGCCCGCGCCCCTCTCCTGCTTCGCCCGCACCCGTGAAGAGCCCCCGCCGTCGGCGGGGGCTCTCGTGTATGCCGGTGCGACACGTGGCGGCCCCGACGCCCCCGGCGTGCGGTGTGCCCCGCCGCAGCGCCCGATCGGCCGGCGGGCCGATGTCACCGGCCTCCGCCCCGCCCTGTCCGAGGTGGCGGATCCCACCCTCACTCCACCACCACTTTCATGGGATGACGCGTTCTTGCAGAATCATGGAAGAAACTTGCCGGTAACCGTGGACTTCTCTCAGTGCGGTTTCTAGTGTTTCCGTCACTGCGCCGACGGCGAGCCGCCACAGGGGCGTGCGAGTGAGGGAGTGACCATGGGGCACTGGCTGCCAAGAGCGGGTATCGCGGCACTGACCGCGTGCGCGCTCACCGCGTGTGGAACCGGGACCGGCGGGGACAGTCCCGCGGACCAGGGCGAGGCCGCGCTGACCGGCCGCGGGCCGATCACGCTGGCCACGGGCAAGGACAACAGCGGCGTCCTGCTCAAGGTCATCGACCGCTGGAACGCGGCGCACCCCAAGGAGCGGGTGCGGGTCGTCGAACTCTCCGACTCACCCGACGAGCAGCGGCAGCGCATGATCCAGGACGCCGAGCTGAAGTCCGGTGAGTTCTCCGTGCTCAACCTCGACGTGGTGTGGACCGCGGAGTTCGCGGCCAACCGCTGGGTGGTGCCGCTCCCCGAGAACCGCGTGGACACCGGCGCGTTCCTCGAGCCGACGCTGGAAGGCGCGTCCTACCGGGGGCAGCTGTACGCGGCGCCCTGGACCTCTGACGGCGGACTCCTCTACTTCCGCAAGGACCTGCTGCGGAAGGCCGGCGCGAAGCCGCCGCGCACCTGGGCCGGGATGAAGAAGGCCTGCGCCGCGGTGCGGAAGCTCCCCGAGGCGAAGGGCATGTCCTGCTACGCGGGCCAGTTCGAGAAGTACGAGGGCCTGACGGTGAACTTCGCCGAGATGGTCGAGAGCGCCGGCGGCTCACTCGTCGACGGGCGTGGGCGCCCGCACGCCGACTCCCCGGAGGCACTGAAGGGCCTGCGGTTCTTCGCCGACGGCGTCCGGGACGGGATGATCCCCAAGAAGGCGATCACCTTCAAGGAGGAGCAGGGCCGGCAGGCGTTCCAGCAGGGCCGGCTCGTCTTCCACCGGCAGTGGCCCTACCAGTGGACCCTGGCCAACGCCGACGACGGCTCCTCGAAGGTGGCCGGCAGGTTCGGCGTCGCGCCGCTGCCCGGACTCGACGGGCCCGGCGTCTCCAGCCTCGGCGGCCACAACCTGGCCATCAGCTCGGCCGCCGGGAACAAGGCGACCGCCCATGACTTCATCCGCTTCATGACCGGGGAGCGGATGCAGCGGGAGAACCTGCTGCTGAGCTCCAACGCCCCCACCCGCACCGCGCTCTACGACGACAAGAAGCTCGTCGACAAGTACCCCTACCTGCCCGTCCTCAAGAAGTCGATCCTCGGCGCGGAGCCGCGGCCACGCGTGGTCCGCTACGGGGACGCCACCGCGGCGATCCAGGAGGCGGCCTACGGCGCGCTGAGCGGCGAGGTCCGGCCCAAGAAGGCGCTGGCCGAGCTGCAGCGGAAGCTCCAGCGGATCAACAGCAGCCCCTGACCGGCCCGGCCGGGCCCCGGGCGGGCCCGTCCCCGCCCGCGTGCGGCCCGGCCCCACGCCGCCGTCCCCGTGCAACTCTCGAGGTGAAACGTCCATGCCTGCTCTGACGGCCCCGCCGCCCCCGGCCACCCGGCCGCCCCGAACGCCACCGCCCCCGGCACGGCAGCGCCGCCGCGGCACCGGCCGGCTCGCCGCGATCCTCATCTCGCCGACCATCGCGGTGCTGGCTCTCGTCGCCGGATACCCGGTCCTCGCCGCGCTCCGCGAGTCCGTGTTCGACAAGAACTCCGGGCTGGACGGTTCGGGTTTCGTGCGCACCGGCGAGCGGTTCGTCGGCCTGGAGCACTATCTGGCCCTGTTCCGCGGCGAGGCGGGCGAGCGGTTCTGGAACGCCTTCACCAACACCACGTTCTTCACCGTCACCACCGTGCTCATCGAGACCGTGCTCGGCATCGTGATGGCCCTGGTGATGCACAAGGCCGTCCGCGGCCGGGCTCTGGTCCGGGCAGGCATCCTGGTGCCATGGGCGATTCCCACCGTGGTCTCCGCACTGCTGTGGCAGTGGATATTCCAGGCCGACGGGGCGGCCAACGCGCTCCTGGGCGAGCAGGTGCTGTGGACCACCGACGGCTTTCAGGCGGCGGTCGCCGTCATGGTCGCCGACACCTGGAAGACCGCCCCCTTCGTCGGCCTGCTGGTGCTCGCCGGGCTCCAGCTCATCCCGGCCGAGGTGCACGAGGCGGCCCGGGTCGACGGTGCGACCGCCTGGCAGGGCTTCCTCCGGATCACCCTCCCGCTGCTCCGCCCGGTCCTGCTGGTCGCCGTCCTGTTCCGGCTGCTCGACGCGCTGCGGATGTTCGACCTGCCCTTCGTGCTCATCGGGGCCCGCAAGGACTCCGTGGAGACCCTGTCGATGCTCGCCTTCGACGAGGCCGCCAATACCCGGTACGGGCCGGCCGCCGCCTACGCGGTGCTGCTCTTCCTCTACGTCGCCGCGGTCGCGTTCGTCTTCGTCCGCCTCCTCGGCGCGGACGTCTTCTCCTCGGACGACGGCGGCCGGACCCCCGGCCGGCGCCGCACCGGACTGCTGCGGCGCCGTGCCGCGGCGAAGGGAGCGGTCGCATGAGCCTCGCCGCCCGGACCCGGACCCGGCCCTGGAGCCTCCCGGTCCCCTCCCGCAGGACCCTGCTGAGCCTGCTCGGCATGGCACTGATCGTCGTGTACTGCCTGGCGCCGTTCTACTGGATGACGGTCTCCAGCTTCCGGCGCACCTCGGACCTGTTCTCCACGTCCCTGCTGCCGTCGCCCTGGTCCCTGGAGAACTACCGGGCCGTGCTGGAACCCGGCAACGGATTCGGCCGCGCCCTGCTCAACAGCCTGATCGTCGCCGGCGCCACCACCGTCCTGACCCTGGTGATCGCCACGTTCACCGCGTACGCGCTGGCCCGCCTGGAGTTCCGGGGCAGGAACCTCGTCCTCGCGGTGGTCATCGCCACCTCGATGTTCCCCGGGATCTCCCTCGTGGTGCCGCTGCTCAAGCTGTTCACCAACAACCTGCACTGGGTGAACACCTACCAGGCGATGATCCTGCCGTCGCTGTCGTTCGCGCTGCCGCTCGCCGTCTGGAACCTCACCGCCTTCTTCCGGCAGCTGCCGAGGGAGCTGGAGCAGGCGGCCATGGTGGACGGCTGCACCCCCGGCCAGGCGTTCCGGAAGGTCATCCTCCCGCTCACCGCGCCCGGCGTGTTCACCACCGCGATCCTGACGTTCATCGGCGCCTGGAACGAATTCATCATCGCGCTGTCGATGGTCAACCGGTCCTCGATGCGCACGGCGACCGTCGCCATCGCCCAGTTCAACGGGACCTCCGGATTCCAGGTCCCCTACGGCACCAAGATGGCGGCCGGCGTCGTCGTCACCGTGCCCCTCGTCGTCCTCGTCCTCGTTTTCCAACGCCGGATCATCGCCGGCCTGACCGCAGGAGCCGTGAAGTGACCTCGCCGCGCCTCCCCGCAACCCCCAAGGAGACGTCCGTGTCCCATGCCCAGCCCCCCGCCGCCGGTCACGACTGGTGGCGCAGCGCGGTCATCTACCAGGTGTACATCCGCAGCTTCGCCGACGGCGACGGCGACGGCATCGGTGACCTCACCGGGCTGCGCGAGCGGCTGCCCTACCTGGCCGGGCTGGGGGTCGACGCCATCTGGCTCAACCCCTGGTACACCTCGCCCATGGCCGACGGCGGCTACGACGTCGCCGACTACCGGGACATCGACCCGGCCTTCGGCACCCTCGACGACGCCCAGGCCATGATCGAGGAGGCACACGACCTCGGCCTGCGGGTCGTCATCGACATCGTCCCCAACCACACCTCCGACCGGCACGCCTGGTTCCGGCAGGCGGTAGCGGAGGGCCCCGGCTCGCCCGCCCGGGCGCGCTACCACTTCCGCGACGGCAAGGGCACCGACGGCGAACTGCCGCCCAACAACTGGCGCAGCGTCTTCGGCGGCGGGGCCTGGACCCGTGTCACCGAACCCGACGGCACCCCGGGCCAGTGGTACCTGCACCTCTTCGCGCCGGAGCAGCCCGACCTCAACTGGGACAACAAGGAGGTCCGGGCGGAGTTCGAGTCGATCCTGCGGTTCTGGTTCGACCGCGGCGTCGACGGCGTGCGGATCGACGTGGCCCACGCGCTCGACAAGGACCCGGGCCTGCCCGACCTCGGCCCCTCCGACATCGAGGGCATCGGCTCGGCGGCCGACGCCGACCACCCGCACTGGGACCGTGAGGGCGTCCACGAGATCTTCCGCGGCTGGCGAGCCGTCGCCGACTCCTACCCGGAGCAGCGGGCGTTCGTCGCCGAGGCCTGGACGGGAGCCCCGGAACGGCTGGCCCGCTACGTCCGCCCCGACGAGCTGCACACCGCCTTCAACTTCGACTACCTGACCGCGCCGTGGCGGGGCGACCGGCTGCGGGAGGCCATCGACACCTCCCTCGCCGCACTCGGCTCGGTGGGCGCCCCGGCGACCTGGGTGCTCTCCAACCACGACGTCGCCCGGCACGTCTCCCGGTACGGCCGGCCGCAGCCGGACGGCCCGGTGCGCTCCCTGAGCGAGCTCGCCACCGACGTGCCGTTCGACCTGGAGCTGGGGACCCGCCGGGCCCGGGCCGCCGCCCTGCTCACCCTCGCGCTGCCCGGCGGCGCCTATGTCTACCAGGGTGAGGAGCTGGGGCTGTGGGAGGTCGAGGACCTCCCCGACGCACTGCTCCAGGACCCCACCTGGGAGCGGTCCGGACACACCGACCGCGGCCGCGACGGCTGCCGGGTCCCGCTGCCCTGGTCCGGCGTCAGCGCACCCTTCGGCTACAGCCCCGGGGGCGCGCGGGCGCAGCCGTGGCTGCCGCAGCCCGCGGCGTGGCGCGAGCTGACGGAGGAGGCCCAGCGCGGCGCCGACGGCTCGATGCTGGAGCTCTACCGGGCCGCCCTGCGGATCCGCGCCGAGCACCCGGCTCTCGGCGACGGCGCGATGACCTGGGACTCCGGGACCGACTCCGCGGTGCTGTCCTTCACCCGCGCCCCCGGACTGCGCTGCGTGGTCAACCTCTCCCCGGACCTGGTGGTGCTGCCCGAGCACAGCGGGGTGATCCTCGCCAGCGGCCCGCTCGAGAGCGGCCTGCTGCCCGGCGACACGGCGGTGTGGCTGGCTCTCTGACGGGGGCCACGGGGTGGCGCGGTGGTCCGTTTGCAGGGCCACCGCGCCGGCCCCTCCCTTCTTTCCGGAACCGGGGCGGAGCCGTGCTCCCCGGGCCGGCCTCAGGGGGAGAGCTGGGACTGCCGCGAACGGCGGTGCTCATCCGCCCAGTTCGTCAGCGCGGCGGAACAGGTGTGATCGAGATGGCGCAGCCCGCCCAGGTCGAGCTCGATTTCGCGGTCGGCGGGCAGTGCCTCCAACTGGTCCAGGAGCTTCGGCAGCCGCAGGAACGTCGCGTTCCCCAGGACCCGTACGCGCAGCGGCCCGTCCGCGGAGTGCTGTGCCACGTCGAGATGGACGTGCGAGGTCTCCCAGGCGGTCTTGGCGATGGCCAGCAGCAGCCCGATGAGAACCCCCTCGAACATGTTGATCATCACGATGACGACCGCGGTGGCCGACAGCACGACGGCCTCGCCCCGGTGCTCGGACCACAGGGAACGCAGTTCGCGCACCGGGATCAGCCGCCAGCCGGCGTGCACCAGCACACCCGCCAGCGCCGCGACCGGGATCACGCCCAGGGCCGCCGGAAAGGCCGCCGCGAAGACCAGCAGCCAGACACCGTGCAGGACGCGCGACGCCTTGGTCCGCGCCCCGGCCTGGACATTGGTGGCGCTGCGGACGATGACCGCGGTCATCGGCAGGGCGCCCAGCACACCGCACACGGTGTTGCCGGCGCCCTGGGCCATGAGCTCCTTGTCGTAGTCGGTCCGGGGCCCGTCGTGGAGCCGGTCGACCGCGGCCGCGCTGAACAGGGACTCGGCGGAGGCGATGAGCGTGAACGCCAGCAGGGTGCCGAGCATGCCGATGCCGAGGAGCTGGCCGAAGTCGCCGGGGCTCGGCGGCTGGAGGGAGTCCAGCAGCCCGCTGACCTCGACCCGCGCGACCGGCAGGTCCCACACCCCCACGACCACCGTGGCGAGGACGACGGCCGCGAGCGGGCCGGGCAGCACCCGGGCGGCGCGACGCCACCGGGACCAGAGGACGAGGACGAGGACGGTGGACGCGCCGACGCCGAGCGCCGCCAGGGCCGGAGCGGACCGTACGGTGTCGGTGACCAGGCCGGGGATCCCTGCGAGGTTGGCGATGCCGGTGCCGCGGGGCTTCGCGTCGGTGAGGACGTAGAGCTGGCCGGTGATCAGGACGAGGCCGATACCGGCGAGCATGCCGTGCACCACGGCGAACGAGATCGCCCGGAACCACCGCCCGAGGCCCAGCGCGCCCATGCCCAGTTGCAGCAGGCCCGCGGTGAGGACCAGGACACCCAGCGCCGCGGTGCCGTACTCCTGGACCGCTTCGTACACGAGTACGGTCAGGCCCGCGGCCGGGCCGCTGACCTGCAGACTGCTGCCGGGCAGCAGGCCGGTGACCAGTCCGCCGACGACGCCGGTGACCAGGCCCAGTTCGGCGGGCACCCCCGAGGCGACGGCGACGCCCACGCAGAGCGGCACCGCGACGAGGAAGACCACGACGGAGGCGGTGAAGTCCGCCCGGAGAACGGAGAGTCGATTCATGGTGTCCGGCCCTGCTTTCCTGTGGTGGGGCACAGTCGGGTGGTCGGATCGTGACCGGTGCTGTATCCGGTGACGTGACTGGTGACGTGACCGGTGCGGGGGCCGCTGCGGGAGCCGGTTGCGGACCGTGCCGGGAACTGCCGGTGCGGGAGCGCGTCGAGGCGTGGCTTGACTCCGGGGGCCGGCCGAAGCTGGGGGCATGGCCTGCGCTGGGGATGCGGCCGCGAGGCGATCCCGGAGCGCGGGCAGCGGGGCTGGGGACGGGACGGGGGACGAGGCCGGGACCGGGGACGGGGCCGGGAGCGGGCCCGGGCGGAGGAACGGAGGACGGCCGGGGGAGCGTGGGCTTGCAGCCCCGCCCGCGGCACCGCGGCGTCGTGGCCGATCCGGGCATGCCGAACGAAGGTCTCCACGAGGAGGTCTCCTGCTCATGAGGGATGCCGCCGCGGGATGTCGGGGGCCGGGCGGCCAGGGCGCGCCGTTCCGCGCCGGGTCAGCAGCGGAAGACGCGGAGCAGGGCGCACCGTTCGGGCGGTGTGCCGGAGACCGGGCACCCGTCGGCACGGGCCCCGGAGCGGGGAGCGACGGGAGCAGGCATCCCGCCGTCACGACGGGGGAGCGGTCGCGGCGCACGTCGGTGCGCCGGGACCGAGACCCGCGCCCCGCGGCGCGCCTGGCTCCGTACGGCGTCGCGCTCCGCGCTGTCGACGGTCTCCTCGGACACCCCGGCCGCACCGCCACCGGCCCCGGAAGGGGGCGGCATCTGCGCGGCCGAGGCGACCGGCGGAGGGGTCCGCAGGCCGGAGCCGGGTGACGCGGCACCGAGCAGCAGCGCGAGAACGACGGCGAGCAACACCGGCGGCAGCCGTCGCAGCGGCACTCGGGGCAGCGGCACCCGGCGCGGTGGCACCGGACGCAGGGGCCTTCGGTGCAGCGGCCCTCGGTGCAGCGGTCCTTGGTACAGCAGGACGCGCAGCGGGACGGCCAGAGGGGCGCGGCACAGGAGAGCGGCCGATCGTCCGCGGTGCGGTGGGAAGGCCAACGGCACTCGGCGCGGTGCGCGCCGTGTGTCCCTGCCCGTGCGCATCATCGCCCTCCGCTTGCGCCGCGGAACGCGGAGCCGTCTGCTGCTCCGCGCTCATCTCCGGTCACCGGATCATCCCGCGCATGCAGAAGTGACCAGGGCTGATCCGGTCCAACACCAGGCTTCCCCCTGGATAGGACGACATAACGCCATCTTGTGTACGGTCGCGGCGTTCCCTGACGGCACGGACAGCAACTCCTGTCCCTCCCGTGAGGCCTCCACGGGCGGCCTCCAGCAGGGGGCGGAGAGGCCGATGGGCCGGGCGTGGACGGGCCGCACCCGGGTCCGGCCGTCAGCGCTCACCCGTCGGACCGGCCCCGGTGGGGACCTCGGCCGCGGTGGCCTGATTGCCCCGTACGGACCGCAGGTACGGCAGCAGAAGCGGCGTGATGGCCAGGGCGAGGAGCCCTCCGGTGAGGGCCAGGGCCGGGTAGCTCCCGCCGGCGACGACCATGCCCGAGGACAGCCCGCCGGTGGCCCCCGCCAGAGCGATACCGACGTCCACCAGGCCCTGGGCCGAGGCGCGGCGCGCCGGCGGCAGGGCGTCGGTGACCAGGGCGGTGCCGCTGACGAGCCCGAAGTTCCAGCCGAGCCCCAGCAGTACGAGCGCTACCGCGAGGGCGGGCACGGAGTGGGACGGTGCCAGGGCGGCCAGCACCCCGGCAGCGAACAGCGTCACCCCGGACGCCGCCGCCACGGGTATGCGGCCGAACCGGTCGACGAGCCGGCCGGTCAGCGGGGAGGGCAGGAACATGGCCCCGACGTGCAGGGCGATCACCAGCCCGGACGCCTGGGTGCTGTGGTCGTGCGCCCGCATGTGCACCGGCGTCATCGTCATGATCGCGATCATGACGAGCTGACCCAGCACCATGACGGCCGTCCCCGTGGCCACGCCGCGCACATCCGTGACCTCCGACGGCCCTGCCACGGCCGCTGCGGCCGAAGCCTCGTCCGGTGGTGCGGCCGCTGCGGCCGCGGCCGTCCCGGCCTGCTCCCCCTCCGCGCCCCGGTCTTTCCGGAGAGCGGCGTTCAGGTGGGGCTCCCGAGCGATGGCCCGGTGGTGTTCCTTGCCCGCGCCCGGTGCGTCGCCCCGACCGCGTCCTGCCGGAGCAGCAGGAGCAGCAGGAGCAGCAGGAGCAGCAGGAGCAGCAGGAGCAGCCGGAGCAGTCGGTGCCGGCGGAGCAACCGCTGCCGCCGGTGCCGCCGGTGCCGCCGGTGCCGTTGGAGCCGTGGGAGCCGTGGGAGGTGCCTGAGCCACGGGCGGCGCAGGGGCGACGGCGTCGGCAGGGGCCTCGGCCTCGGCCAGGGCGCGGGCCAGCCGCAGGGGGTCCGGGCGCAGCGCGCACCCCAGAACGATCGCGGCCGCGCCGTAGGCGACCGCGGCCAGCAGGAAGGGGCCCGCCAGCGGGGGTATGCCCCAATTTCCGGCCACGTCCCCGGTCGGGCCGGCCAGATTGGGGCCGACGACGGCGCCGAGCGTGGTGGCGAACAGCACGGTGCTCACGGCGCGGCCCCGGCGCGCGGGGGAGGCGAGGTCCGCTCCCGCATAACGGGCCATCAGATTGGTCGAAGTCCCGGCTCCGTAGACGAGCAGGGCGAGGAACAGCGCGACCACCTGGCCGGTCGCGGCAGCCGCCACGACCCCGACGCTCCCCAAGGCGCCGACGCCGTAGCCGAGGGCCAGCCCGGGACGGCGTCCCCACCGTCCGCAGATCCGGCCGATTCCCGCTGCCCCGAGTGCGGCACCGGCGGTGAACAGGGCACTGGGAACTCCGGCCAGCCCGGTGGAACCGAGCATGTCCTCGGCGATCAGCGCGCCCACGGTGATACCCGCCGCGAGGCCGGCACCGCTGAGGACCTGGGAGACCACCAGGACCCGCAGAGTCCGCTGCTGCTCGGGAAGTTCGGCCGGCTCGGCCGGAGCGGCCCCCGACCGCGTCGCCGGGGGCTCGCTGCGCACCGTCATCGATCGTCCTTCCCGTGGTGAGTGGTATTGCCCGGGACGCTGGGGAGTGCCGCCGGCCGCCCTTCCGGGAACATCCCTGCACCCGGAACCGGCACCTCCCGGTCTCCGAAAACGTTCCCTTGGGCAGGCCCGGTGGCAGGCCCGGTGGGCACGCCCGCCCGGTCGGCCTTGGTGGGATGCCGGGCCTGCCGTTCAGGCCGTGGCCGTGGCCGTGGGCTCCAGCGCCGCTATGTCCGTCAGGGAGATCCCCATGTGGTCGTGGAGGAACCGGACGATGGTCCAGTGCGGCAGGGCTCCCTCGTCGAAGGGTCCGAACTCCGCGCAGTACAGCGGTATCCAGCGCAGGGCCTCGTCCAGCACCTGTTCCCGGCCCGGTTCGCGCTGGTAGTCCTCGTAACCGATGCTGCGGTGCTCGATGAAGAAGCGCCCCGGCAGCCGCTCCTCGCACAGCGCCCGGTACTCGCGGGTCTGCAGGATCAGGTAGTGCCAGATCTCGTCGATGTCCTGCTCGACGGGAAGGAACAGGCCGCTGAGACGGTCCCGGTACC
Organism: Streptomyces sp. bgisy100; assembly: GCF_057709105.1. NCBI lineage: Bacteria > Bacillati > Actinomycetota > Actinomycetes > Kitasatosporales > Streptomycetaceae > Streptomyces > Streptomyces sp. bgisy100. Next base: position 20,182 of record NZ_JBYITE010000063.1, on the reverse strand, counting down.
GGGAGACGAGGTAGAGGTACCGCAGACACTCCGTCACCTGGCGTTCGGCGTACTCCGTCGGCACGTCGGCCCGTTCGGCGGCATGGGTGACCGCTTCGGTGTGCAGGGGCTCGCCGAGGAGCTCCCTGAGGTCGGCGGGGGACACCGGGGCGCGGTGTGGGCTGGTCATGGGTTCTCCCTCCGCGGCTCGGGCGCCTGCACGAGCCATGCGTACTTGCCGGACTTCCCGATGGGAATGTGATGGCGGTGCTCCACCCGGCAACGTCGTCCGATGAGTTCACCGACGCCGTCCGCCAGGGCCGCCGTCTCCGCGTCACCGAGGGGTGCCCCGTCGAAGGTGGTGCAGTCCAGCCGGGCGGTGCCGGGCTCGGTCACATGCAGCTGATGGACGAACACCCGGGCCGATGCCTCGGCGATCCGCTCGTCCAGCTCACCCTGCGAAACAGGGCCGCGTGGCGAGGTGAGCAATTCCTTTGCCCGGCCGCAGAACTGCATGATTTTGGCCGGATCCGATGTGCCGTCCTGCGTGCGTACGCAGTCTCCCGAGCGGTACCGGATCAGCGGCATATGCGGATTCCGCACGCTGGAGACGATGAGCTCGAATATCTCGTTCCCGGGAGCCACCGGCAGCAATTCGAGGCTCATGTCGTGGAGATAGGGCCGGTACGCGCCGGTGCTGTCGCTGTAGAAGAGATAGCCGAGCTCCGTGCTGCCGAACAGATCGATCAACGGGCAGTCGAAATGCTCCCGCAAAAATCGACGGACGTTCAGCGGGGCGTATTCATAGGCGTGGATGATTCCGGCGGGCGGCGGGAACGCATCCAGGAGATCCCATTCCTTCGCCTTGCGCACCAGATGTGCCAGGTGGTACGCCGAGCAGTCGAGGAGATACCGGCCCTGCGGGTGTTCCTCGCGGACTCCCGAGATTTCCTCGATCATGCGCTCGCAGTCACCGCGGTCCCACAGCTCCGGGTCGAGCCGCAGGTTCACATAGCAGGTGCGCTCATCCAGCCGGCGGTCCTCGAAGGACGGTGCCGGGTCCGGCTCCCCGCCGCGCTTGGCCGCGTTCACCCGGGCGACGTGCTCGGTCGCCAGCACGGTGGTCAGCGAGACGCGCCGACACCCGTCTTCCCAGGTCCCCGCGAGGTCGGGGTGTTCGCTCCAGAGCTTGTAGTACGAGTGCAGCAGGAAGTACGGGGGCCGGATGATCTGCATCCGCGCATGGTTCGTACCCGTGGACAACACGAACTCCGCCTCGCCCCCGGCCAGTGCCGCCGCCAGCCGCGGCGTCATCCAGTTGTCCGGGAACCCGCGGGCGATCTCCGGCTTCTCGAGCAGGGGGAAGTGCCCCTGCTCCACCGACCGGCGGTAGATCGGAATGTCTTTGACCAGTTCGATGGTCTCGGCAGTCGGCTGACCGTCCATGGCATACCTCGAGGTGCTCGGCATCGTTTCCCCGCAGCGGGGCCGGGGCTGACAGCCGGGGCCGGCCGTGAATCCACCGGCGCGACCCCGGCCCCGTTCAGCTCTCCGTCAGGAGATGCAGCCGCTCTTGGTCAGGCTGATGCAGCCGGACTTCGGGGCGGAGCTGATGCAGCCGTCCTTCGCGGCCGACTGTGCCGAATTGACGGCGATCCAGTTCTGCCAGACCTCGTCCTGCGCCATCTTCTTGATGAGCTGTTCCATGAATGGCCTCCAGAGTTGAGCTGGGACATACGGCGCCGACCCGCGCGGGCGTCGCACCGATCGAACGTAAAAGGATGCTCAAAGAGATGTCAACGGCAGGTAATGTCACCGGCCATGGGAACCGACTGCTGCCAGCCAACTTTGGCGTGATCTTTCTGTCGTGACCTTGTCGAGAGACTCACGCCGGGAGCTATCTGATCACTCGTCAGGTGTGGTGCTGCTCGGTGCCGACCGACAGTGACGTTCGACCACGCGCCGGTGTCCGGCCCCGAACCGGACCCGCCGCAATCACGTCTCCCACCGGGAGCCCCGGAACGACCACCCGAGGCCAGACAAGAGGGAGACCCATGTCCGACAACACGCTCACCGGCATCCCCGCCGTGGGACTGATCGACCGCACCACGCTCTACATCGGCGGAGCGTGGGTGGCTCCCCGGGGCGAGGGCGTCATCGAGGTCGTCGACCCGGCCACCGAACAGGTCCTCGCCACCGTCCCGGCCGGTGACGCCAAGGATGTCGACACGGCCGTCGCCGCCGCCCGCGCCGCACTCCCCGGCTGGTCCCGCACCACCCCTGCCAAACGCCGCTTCTACCTCGACCGGCTGCACCGGGCGCTGCTCGGACGGGCCGAGGAGATCGCGACCACCATCAGCGCCGAGACGGGCACGCCCCTCGAGGCCGCCCGCGCGGTCCAGGCCGCACTCCCGGCCGCGGTCGTCTCCTCGTACGCGGACCTGCTCACCGGCTCCGCGTCCCGTGACAGGGCCGCCGGTTCGCAGGTGATCAAGGAGCCGGTCGGAGTCGTCGCGGCGATCACCTCGGGCGGCGACCCCCTGCACCGGATCGCGACCACCGTCGGCGGCGCGCTCGCGGCCGGGGCGACGGTGGTCCTCAAACCGTCCGCGTCCGCCCCGCTCAGCGCCTACATCCTGGCCGAGATCCTGCACGGCATCGGGCTGCCCGCCGGGGTGTTCAACCTGGTGCCGGGCACCGGGCCGGTCGCCGGCGAGGCGCTCGTCTCCCACCCGGGCGTCGTCATGGTGTCGTTCACCGGCTCGCCCCGCGTCGGCAGGCGCATCGCCGAGGCCGCCGCCACGTTCACGCGGCGCTCCCTGGACGTCGACGGCAGGTCCGTCGTCGTGCTGCCCGGCGCCGATCTGCCGGACGCGGTACGGCGGACCGTGGCCGAGGCGATGACCGGCGGCGGCCGGGCCCGCACCGCCCCGACGCGGCTGCTCGTCCCCGCGGACCGCTGTGACGAGGCGGTGGAACTGGCCCGGGCCGCGACCGAGGAGTACACCGTCGGCGCTCCCGACGACCCGGCGACCCGGGTCGGCCCGCTCTCCTCCCTCGCCCGGCGCGACCGGGTGCGGGCCTGTCTGGAGCACGCCGTCGCGGAGGGGGCCCGACTGGTCACCGGCGGCCCGGAGGCTCCGGACCACCTGCCGGTCGGTGCGTATGTCCGGCCCACTGTGCTCGCGGATGTCACCGAGGGCATGGCCGTCGCCCGGGAGGAGATCCCCGGCCCCGTCCTCCTCGTCATGGCGTACCGGGACGAGGAGGAAGCGCTGCGCATCGCCGACACGACGGGGCGCGGAGCCTCGGCGGCGGTGTTCGCCGGAACCCGGGCGAAGGCCGTCGAGTTCGCCCGCCGCATGGATGTCGGCACGGTCGTGATCAACGGCGGTTCGGCGTACCCGCACGCGCCCTCGGCGGGAACGCGGCGGTCCGGCAGCGGCGGGGAACCGGAGGTCCGCAGTCTTGACGACTTCCAGTGGACCAGGTCGCTCCGCTTCTGACCTCGCCAGTTCCGGTCGCGTCGACTGCGGTCGGAGCGGCCACGGCACGGGCCGGGCCCGCTCCGGCCGCGGAGCCGGCGCGGTTGCCGTGGCCGCCCGGGGCGGGCGTGCGCCGGGCCGGTTCCCCCGACGCGGGGCGTGTGCCGGGCCGGTTCCCGACGCGGTACGAGGCCGGGGGCGGAGGAACCACGCAAGGCGGCGGAACCGGTCCAGGGGACGGCGGAACCCGTCCAGGGCCGGAGGAACGGGGTCAGTGCATATCCGTGTCCGTATCCGTCCCGCCGGCAGCGCGATGCGCCGCCCGGTCGGATCGAGCGCTGCGAAGCCCAGTTCCGCGCAGCCGAAGCCGCACTCCGTGTGGTCGCCAAGCGGCTCCGGCAGCCCTACGACGCCACCTGAGAGGATGTCTCGATCGGTGTACGCGTCCTGTTGGCGATGCCCCTGTGGCCCTGGTCCGCCACCCTGCCATGATCATCTCGACGTGTTCCATGGTGGGAGGCAAGAGATGGCGATACCGCTGCCCGATGGGCTGGCTACGCCGGCGCTCGTGGTCGATCCGGATGTGCTGGACAGAAACATCTCGCGGATGGCCGAGGCTTCGCGGGCCCAAGGGTTCACGCTGCGTCCGCACGCCAAGAGCCACAAGTGCGCACGGATCGCCGACCGTCAGCTCCGGTCCGGCGCGCGCGGGCTGTCGGTGGCCACGATCGGCGAGGCCGAGGCATTCGCCCGGGCCGGCGTGGACGACCTGTTCATCGCCTACCCCGTGTGGCTCGATGCCGACAAGGCGCCACGGCTGCGCCGGTTGGCGGACGGCGTTGCCCTGAGAGTCGGCGTGGAGTCGATCGAAGGCGCGCAGCGGCTGGGGAATGCCGTGCGTGGCAGCGCTCGGCCGGTCGAGGTGCTCGTCGAGGTCGACAGCGGGAGCCATCGGACGGGAGTGCAGCCTCACGCCGCGGGTGAGGTCGGGAAGGCTGCCTCCGACGCGGGACTGGATGTCGTCGGCGTGTTCACGTTCCCGGGACACGGCTACGGTCATGATGCGCGGGCACGCGAGCGTGCCGCACGGGACGAGGAGCGCACGCTGGGCGAGGCCGCACAGGCGCTGCGGGACCTTGGGCTCGACATCCGGGTGATCAGTGGCGGGTCGACACCGACGGTGGGGCAGTGGCAGCCGGGCGCGGTGAACGAGTTGCGGCCCGGCGTCTACGTCTTCAATGACGCCACCCAACTGGCCATCGGCACCTGCGGGGCGGGGGATCTCGCGCTGGTCGCCGCGTCGACTGTGATCAGCGTTCCCGCCCCGGATCGCTTTGTGCTGGATGTCGGTAGCAAGGTCCTCGGCTCCGACCGGTCGTCCTGGGTGACGGGCCACGGCTACCTGCCCCAGTTCCCGCAGGGAACCATCACCGGCCTGTGGGAGCACCACGCCGTGGTCCGGCTTCCGGAAGGCGTGCAAGGACCACGCCTCGGGTCGGTGATCGCTGTCGTCCCCAACCACATATGCACGCCGGTGAATCTCTCCGACGAGCTGCTGGTCGTCCGAGATGGCGAGGTGATCGACCGTTGGCAGGTCACAGCACGAGGTGCCAATACCTGAACACCATCTCAGGCGGGACAGACGGCGGTAGCGGATCAGAGTTGCGGCGATGCCGGCGAAGGCAAGGAAATGTTCCGCTTTGCGCTCGTAGCGCCGGTGCGGGCGACGGCACCCGGCCGGCCACGCCTCCGTCCGCTCCACGGTCCAACGGTGAACGCCCAGCCGCTGTGAGGGCTCGACGCCTTTGCGGGCGATGGGACTCCCTTTGCCGCAACGCACTCAGCTGAGCAGATGGCGGGCGCACGTCGGCCCGTACCCGGCCTGACGGGACAGCTCGTTGGAGAGGGGGCGCCCGCACTCCCGGCACGACGAGGACGGGCCCCCGCCGGTCGGCCGGCACGACGGGGACGGCGACGGGCCCCGGCCGGAAGACCGGCCATCGCCGCAGGCGGACGAGAGCAGGGAGGTGACGGCGACTGCCGCGACGGCGGTGACGATCGGCACGACGTGCGGGCGGGCGACCACGGCGGCCTTCACGGCCTGCTCGCGGACACGGCCGGCGGCCGTCGCCGCGGTGGTCCGGATGCGGGCCGCGCGGCCCTGCTCCCCGCCGTCGGCCACGTCGCCAGGGGCGGTGCGGGGCGTCCACCGCTGGTGCGGGGAGACGTCATCCATGGTGCGGGCCCTTCATGATCTGACGGCTGGTCAAAGCTATTGTGCAGGCACCCCGCAAGCGATGTGCGACGTGCGCGGAATTCGAGGCCGGGCCCCCACTGCCCCACTCTCGCCCAGGCCTTGGACCCAGTGCTGGATGCCTTCACCGCCGGCAGGACCGCGGCGGTCGCCGGGCATCCACCTGCCTCCTACTGGACCTGGCCGACCGGCGAGGCCAGGTCCTCACCCAGCAGCCGCCTTGCCACGCCCTCCGGTGCGGGGCTTGCCCAGTTGACTGCACCAACGTGAAGGGCAGCTCGACTCATCGGGTACGCGGGTCAGGGTCAGGTGGAGACGGGGGTACGGGACAGGGCGGTGCGCAGCGCGAAGGCGCCGAGCAGGCCGCCTGCCGTGAACCGCTGGGCGGCCATGACGCGGGGTCGGGCGGCCAGAAACCCCGAGACCCGTGCCGCGCCCAGCAAGATCAGCGCGTTCACGGTGACCGCTATGACGATCTGCACACCACCGAGCTGGAGCAGCTGTGCCCAGGCCGGGCCTGCCTGCGGGTCCAGGAACTGGGGCAGCAGCGCGGCGTACATCAGGGCGATCTTGGGGTTGAGTAGGTTGGTCAGCAGCCCCATGGAGAACAGGCGGGCGTCGGAGACCGGGGACAGGTCCTGCTCCGGGGCGAAAGGCGAGCGACCGCCGGGCTTGAGCATGCCCCAGGCGAGGTAGGCCAGGTAGGCGGCCCCGGCGAACTTGACCACCGTGAACGCCGGCGGCACGGCGGCGAACAACGCGGACAGGCCTGCGGCCGCGGCCAGCAGGTAGCACAGGAACCCGACGGCGGTCCCGCTGAGGCTGACCAAGCCCGCCCTGCGGCCTTGGGTGATCGCGCGGGAGGCGAGGTGAATCATGTTCGGTCCCGGAGTCAGGACCATGCCCAATTCGACCAGGGCCACCCCTCCCACCGCGGTCGGAGTGATCACCGGTCAACCTCCTGGTCGCTCCTGGGCCCCTGACGCCTCGGAGTGCGGGAGCCGCCCGAGGCTGTTCACGGACGGCCACGATACCCACCGCGACGAGACCACGTAACACAGCCCTACTGACCCACGACAAGCAGCCCGAACACCCCCAGTGCGACCGTGCACCCCACCACGACCCCAGCCGTACGTCCCGGCAGTGCGGGCGGACGCGGGGTGCCCAGGGACAGCATGCGGCGGTGTGCGGCACCCAGGAACACCAGCAGGGCGAGGGCCGTCAGCGCCACCGACAGGACGGAAGCGGGCGACAGCCCGTGACGCAGCGCCTGCCGCACGGCGAGCACCGCGGCCACCACCGCGGACAGCGTGGTCCGGCGCCAGGCCAGCCGGGTGCGTTCGGGCTGCAGCCCGGGGTCCCGCTCCGGCGGTGGCCCGGCCGGCTCCGGCGGTTCCGCTCCGCTCACCGGTCGGCCCAGCCGACGGCCACCGCGACCACCATCGCGAGCGCCACCACCGTCAGACCGACGGCGAGCCACGCCGGGAAGCGGCTCACCGGCAGGTCCTCGCCCCGCCGCATCGCCACCTCGCAGCGCGCCCAGTGGTTGACCGCCCGCACCGCGCACAGCGCGCCGCCCAGCAGCAGGACCAGCGCCATCGTCACCCGCAGCGTGCGGTGCAGGTCGGGCAGGAACTGGGCCACCGCGAACCCGCCGCCCACCAGCGCGAGTCCGGTGCGCAGCCAGGCGAGGAACGTGCGCTCGTTCGCCAGGGAGAAGCGATAGTCCGGGGTGTCGCCCTCCGCCTTGATCCGTTCGGGAGCGAACCACAGCCGAACCCCTGCGGCGATCGTCCGCAGTCTCCCGGAAAGCGCCTTCACGGACACGATCATGGCCGAACCCTACCGGCCGGGCCCGCGCCCACCGGGGGGTGCGGCGCTCACCGTCGGGGCCTGCCGACGGACGTCCGGTACGGAGCCGGTGGCCGGAGCTACCGGTCGCGCCACTCCTGGAGCCTGCGGTACGCCTCCCTGCCGTCCGGGACCCACTCCCACTCCGGAAGCCGCTGCTCCAGCTCCTCGTCGGTCAGGAAGCCGTGCCAGGCGACCTCCTCCACCTGAGGGTTGACCGGAAGGGTGCAGATCACCTCGTAGACATGCGACCACCAGGTGTGTTCCGGTGTCTCGTAGAGGAAGTGGAAGAGTGGTTCGGGCTGCGGCAGACCCGAGACGCCGAGTTCCTCCTCGGCCTCCCGCAGCGCGGCCTCCGCATACGACTCGCCGGCGCCGACCACCCCGCCGACGAACATGTCGTACAGCGAGGGGAAGACGATCTTCTCCGGGGTCCTGCGGTGGACGAAGATCCGGCCGTCCGCGTCCCGGGCCAGCACGAACACACATCGGTGGCGCAGCCGGCGGGCCATCGCGTCCTCGCGCCGGGCCTGGCCCACGACCCGGTCCTGCTCGTCCACGATGTCCAGCAGCTCGTCGGCGGAGCGCGGTTTCTGATCGGCCATGCGTCCATCCAACCAGGGCACGGTCCGCTGCGCGGTCGGCGGCGGCCCCGAGTGCCACCCGCCCACGCGCGGCTCCGCACCGGGCCTGCGTGCGGTCCTCCGCCGACCGGCCACCCCGCCACCCCGCCGCGGATTCGTAGGGCCGTCCTCCGCCACCCCGCCGCGCCGCCGCGGATCCGTAGGGCCGTCCTCCCGCGCCCGGGACCGCACCCTGCCGCACCCGGCACCCGGCATCCGGAACTCCGTCATCCGCAGGGCCGCTTCTGCCATCCCGGCAACGGGAATTCGCCATATCGGCGTCGCCGTGGCGGCGAGGAGCCGGCCGTTCCCCTGCGCGCCTTGACGCGGACCAGTGACTACCGCTTTGCTGTGCGTGATCATCGGCCGTCGACGGAGTCCGAGACCTCCGCGCACAGGGACCGATCAGACCTGCAATTCGACGCCCTCGCACGGGCAGAAGGTGGCGTGTGCCGTGGAGGAAGCCCCGGGATGACGCCACCTCCGCCTCCCCCTCCGCCACCGCCCCCGCTGGGCCGGGCCCGGCGCCGGGACGGACCGAGCTTCGACCCCGCACTCGACGACCACGCGCTCGCCCGGGCCCGCGACGCCCTCGCCCAGGGCCGCTGGACCGACGTCCGGGACCTGCTCGCCACGACCGGCGACGACTGGGACCGCCGCGGACACCGGCTCGTCGTCCTCGCCGAGGGACCCGCGAGCGCCGCGTGGGCCGAGGAGTGGAAGCTCGCCGAGCCCGACAGCGCGGACGCCGCGGCACTGCTGGCCTGCGCCACCGTCTTCCGTGCGGTGCGCGGCCAGGAGAGCCCCGACGCGGCCCGGGGAGCCTGCCGGGCGGCGGCCCGGATGGCACCGGCCGACCCCACGCCCTGGCTCGGCCTGCTGATCCTGGCCCGGCGCACCGGTACCGACGAGGAACGGCTCCAGGTCTTCGACCAGGTACGCGGCCGGCACCCGGAGCACCACCACGCCCACCACCTGATGACCGCCTGTCTGGCCGAGCGTCAGCAGGGCCACGGGGACGACCCGTTCCACGAGGTGTACGACTTCGCCTCCTGGGCCGCCGAACAGGCCCCCGCCGACTCCCCCCTCGCCGTCCTGCCCGTCGTCGCGCACGCCGAGCGCTACCGGGTGCTGGCCCTGGCCGGGGCCGAACCGCGGGACCCCGCGCGGTCCGCCCACTGGACCACCCGCCGGGCCCGGCAGGCCATGAAGGCCGCCTTCGACTGGTGGCTGGAGTGGGAGGGGGAGGACCATCCGCGGAACAAGGTCGACCTGAACTTCCTGGCGCACGCCAAGGTCCACGAGGGCCGGATGGCCGAGGCCGCCGCCCTGTTCCACCGCATCGGGCGGCATGCCAGCCACGTCCCGTGGGCCTACCCCGACCGCGACCCCCGGAAGGCCTTCCGTACCGCGCGCCGCGCCGCGCTCGGGTCCGTGTGACACCACGGCCGGGCCCGGACCCGCCGCTGCTCGGCCGCCGTCCGTACCCGCCCCGGCCCCGAACCCCGTGACCCCCGCCGCACCCGCAGGCCCCCGGGCCCTGCGGCAACAACCCCGCCCCCACGCCCCCATGGGAAGGACACCGCCGCCATGCTCAACGGCAGGACGAGCGAGATCAGCACGTTCAAAGGCCACGACCGGGCCTTGCGCGCCGACCGCATCGGTATGACGGGACTGTTGCTGTCCGTCCTCGCCGCCAGCGCGCCGCTCATGGTGGTGGCCGGCGTGATGCCCACGACCTTCGCGGTGATGGGCATCGTCGGACAGCCGCTGATCTTCGTCATCCTGGGCGTGGTGCTGGCCCTGTTCAGCTTCGGCTACGCGGAGATGAGCCGGCATGTGCACAACGCCGGTGCCTTCACCGCCTATGTGGCCCGCGGCCTGGGCGGCACCGCCGGAGCCGGCGCGTCCGTCGTGGCCCTGGTCGCCTACAGCGCCATGCAGACCGGGGTGTACGGCATCTTCGGCTTCGAGCTGTCCGTGCTGCTCGCCGACCACCTGGGCATCGACACCCCCTGGTGGATACCCGCCCTCGCCGCGGTGGTCCTCGTCGGAGCCCTGGGCTGGCTGAAGATCGACCTCAACGCCAAGGTGCTCGGTGTGCTGCTGCTCATCGAGTGCCTGATGGTGGCCGTATTCGACGTCGCCGCCGTCGCGGACCCGGCTCCGGCCGGCCTCTCGCTGCAGGCCTTCGACCCGGACACCCTGACCGGAGCGGGGCTGGGCACCGCCCTGTGCTTCTGCATCGCCGCCTTCGTCGGCTTCGAACAGCCCGCCGTCTACGCCGAGGAGACCAGCCGCCCGCACGTCGTCGTGGCCCGGGTGACGTTCCTGATGGTCGGCTTCGTGGCCGTGTTCTTCGCCCTCAGCTCCTGGGCGCTCAGCGTCGCCGCGGGACCGTCGCGGATCGTGCACTCCGCCCAGCAGGAGGGGCCGGCGCTGCTGTTCTCCCTCACCGAGGCCCGGCTCGGTGCCGGATTCACCGACGCGCTCCACGTCTTCTTCGTCACCGGCATGTTCGCCTGCCTGCTCAGCTTCCACAACGTGGTCGCCCGGTACGCGTTCGCCATGGGCCGCGAGGGCCTGCTGCCCTCGGCGTTCGGCCGGACCAGCCCCACCAGCGGTGCCCCCGCCCACGGTTCGCTGCTGCAGAGCGTCATCTCCGTCGTCGTGGTCGTGGCCTTCGCCGTGACCGACGGCCGGCCGGCCGGTGACCCGACCGCCCCGGTACTGCACCTGTTCACCTGGATGGGCAACGTCGGCGCGCTCGGGGTGCTCCTGCTGCTGGCGGCCACCTCCGTCGCCGTCATCGCGTTCTTCGTCCGCCGGGGAGCGGCACGGGCCCAGATGTGGCGGATCGCGTCCTCCGCGGTCGCCGGGGCCGCTCTCGTGGTGATCATCGCCATCGCGGTCGTCGACTTCGACGTGCTGGTCGCCGCGGGGCCGGGCTCGGCGCTGAGCCGGATCCTGCCCGGCGTCATCGGCGTCGCGGCGGTCGGCGGGGTGATCTACGGCAGGGTGCTGCGCTCCGCCAAGCCCGAGGTGCACGCCCGGATCGGCCTGGGCAACGAGGCGTTCCAACTGGAGAAGGCCGCCGCCGCCGACACCACCCCCTGACGACCGGGGGCCAACCACCCTCCCGCGCTGTCGAATTCCGTCCGGAGCCGGAACGCGGGAGCAATGCCGTCGGGCGGACGGCGGGACTTTCCGCCCACCCCCTAGGCACGGCGCCTCCCGGCCGGTAGCTTGCGCTCCCCACCGCTTCTCGGTGCGGGCTGCACGGCAGATACGCGGGCAAGGAGGCGCTGTGCGCGAATTCAGCCTCCCACCCCTCGTGGCGGGTCTGCGACGCGGAGGACTGGCCGACTCGGTGTACGAGACGGCCGAGCGGAACCCCACCCTGCCCCAGCTCTCCCGGCGGAACGGCCCGCCGGGAGCGGAGTGGACCACGGTGACGGCCACCGCCTTCCGCGACGACGTGCTGGCGCTGGCCAAGGGCTTCCTCGCGGACGGCATCCGGATCGGCGACCGCGTGGCGCTGATGTCCCGGACCCGCTACGAGTGGACGCTCGTCAGCTTCGCCCTCTGGTCGGTCGGAGCCCAGCTGGTGCCCGTCTACCCCACATCCTCCGCCGAGCAGGTCCGCTGGATCCTGCACGACGCCAAGGCGGTCGCCGTCGTCGTGGAGACCGCGGAGCACGCCATGACGGTCGGCGCGGTGTGCGACGGACTCCCCGCCCTGCGCCGCATCTGGGAGCTGGAAGACGGCTGCACCGCGGAGCTGGCCGAGCGCGGGCGGGACGTCACGGACACCCGGGCGCACCGCCGCCGCCGGGCGGTGACACCCGGCTCGGCGGCCACCATCACGTACACCTCGGGCACCACCGGCAGACCCAAGGGCTGTGTCCTCACGCACGCCAACTTCGCCGTGGAGTGCGACACCCTGCTCGCGGGCTGGGGCCCGGTCCTCGCCGCCCCCGGCGAACAGCCGTCCGTCCTCGCCTTCCTGCCGTTCTCGCACGTCTACGGCCTGATGGTGCAGGTGGCGTGTCTGCGCGGCGGGGTGCTACTGGGGCACCAGCCGGAGATCACCGCCGACGCCCTGTTCCCCGCCCTGGCCGGCTTCCGGCCCACTTTCCTCTACGCGGTGCCGTTCTTCTTCGAGCGGATCTACCACCGCACCCGCCGGGCCGCCGAGGAAGCCGGCCGGCTGGAGGTGTTCGACAAGGCCATGGACGTCGCCCTGCGCTGGGCCGAAGCCATGGAACAGCGCGCCCTGGGCACCGGCCCCGGCCCCGGGCCGACGCTGAAGATGCACCACGCGCTCTACGACCGGCTGGTCTACGAGCGGATCCGGGCGGTGCTGGGCGGCCGCGCCCGGCACGCCGTCTCCGGCGGATCGCCGCTGGGCCGCACCCTGGGGCTGACCTTCGCCGGGATCGGCATCACCGTCTACGACGGGTACGGCCTCACCGAGTCCACCGCCGGGGTGACCGGACAGCCGCTGGGGCGGGTCAAGTTCGGCACCGTCGGCCGGCCCATCCCCGGCACCTCGGTCCGGATCGCCTGGGACGGGGAGGTGTGGGTGCGCGGCGGGACGGTCTTCGCCGGGTACCTCGACGACCGGCCCGGCACCGAAGCCGTGCTGCGGAACGGCTGGCTCGCCACCGGTGACGTCGGCACGCTCGACACCGACGGCTATCTGACCATCACCGGACGGAAGAAGGACGTCATCATCACCAGCGGCGGCAAGAGCGTCGCCCCCGTGGTGCTCGAGGAGCGGCTGCGCAGCCACCCGATGATCTCCCAGTGCCTCGTGGTGGGCGACAACCGCCCGTACATCACGGCGCTGGTGACCCTGGACCCCGAGGCCCTCGGCCACTGGCGGCGGATGCACCGCAAGCACGGGACCCTGCGCGAACCGGCGGCCGACCAGGAACTGCACGAGGAGATCCAGCGGGCCGTGCACCGGGCCAACGCGGCCGTCTCCCACGCCGAGTCCATCCGGGCGTTCCGGATCCTGCCCGCCGAATTCAGCCCGGCGGACGGCCTGATGACCCCGTCCCTGAAGCTCCGGCGCGACGCGGTCGTCTCCCGGTACGCGGCCGAGATCGACCTCATGTACCGGGTCTGAGAACGGGGCTCTACTGCCCGTTGCCCGCCGGCCGGCCCTCCCAGGTCCAGTCGGCGACCTCCGGCAGGTCCGTCCCGTGCTCCCGGATCCAGGCGTGGTGCCGGGTCCGGACGTCGGCCATGGCCTGCCGCACCGCCACCGCCCGTCCGCCGAGGCCCGGCACCCGGTCGATGACGTCCATCACCAGCCGGTAGCGGTCCAGGTCGTTGCGGACCACCATGTCGAACGGGGTCGTGGTGCTGCCCGACTCCTGGTAGCCGCGCACATGCAGCTGCGGGTGGACCGCGCGGCGGTACGCCAGCCGGTGGATCAGCCAAGGGTAGCCGTGGTAGGCGAAGACGACCGGCCGGTCACGGGTGAACAGGGCGTCGAACTCCGCGTCCGGCATGCCGTGCGGATGCCGGTCCCGCGGCAGCAGGGCCGCCATGTCGACCACGTTGACCACCCGGACCGCCAGTCCGGGCAGATGGCGGCGGAGCAGCCCGGCGGCGGCCAGCACCTCCTGGGTCGGCACATCACCGGCGCAGCCCAGCACCACATCCGGCTCCCTGCTGCCGTCCTCGGTACCGGCCCACTCCCACACACCCGCGCCCCGGGCACAGTGGGCCCGCGCCTCGTCCAGGCCCAGCCAGTCGAAGGTCGGCTGCTTGCCCGCGACCACGACGTTCACACGATCGCGGGTGTGCAGCACATGGCCGGCGACGGCGAGCAGGGTGTTGGCGTCCGGCGGGAGATAGACCCGGACCACCTCCGGGCTCTTGTTCAGCACATGGTCGACGAAGCCCGGATCCTGATGGGAGAAGCCGTTGTGGTCCTGCCGCCACACATGCGAGGTGAGCAGATAGTTCAGGGAGGCGACGGGCAGCCGCCACGGCAGCTCCCGGGCGGTCTTCAGCCACTTGATGTGCTGGTTCACCATCGAGTCGACGATGTGCACGAACGCCTCGTAGCTGTTGAACAGCCCGTGGCGCCCGGTCAGCAGATAGCCCTCCAGCCAGCCCTGGCAGAGGTGTTCGGAGAGGACCTCCATCACCCGGCCGCCGTGCTCCAGATGCTCGTCCCCGGCGGCGGCCGCCGCCTCCCAGGCCTTCCCGGTGACCGCGTACACCGCGTCCAGCCGGTTCGAGGCCGTCTCGTCCGGCCCCACGATGCGGAAGTCCCGGCGCTCCGCGGTCTCCGCCATGATCCGGGCCAGCAGGCCGCCCAGCACCTTCGTCGGCTCGTGCAGGGTGGCCCCGGGCCGCTCCACCGGCACCGCGAACTCCTCCAGCGGCGGGGCGGGCAGCTCGCGGAGGAGCAGGCCGCCGTTGGCGTGCGGACTGCAGCCGAGCCGGGCGTCTCCCTCCGGCACGCAGCGGAGCACGGCCGGGCGCGGACCGCCCCGGTCGTCGAACAGCTCCTCCGGCCGGTACGAGCGCAGCCACGCCTCCAACTGCCGCAGGTGCTCCGGGTTCTCCCGGACCCCGGCCAGCGGGACCTGGTGGGAGCGCCAGGTGCCCTCCACCCGCTGTCCGTCCACCTCGGCGGGCCCGGTCCAGCCCTTGGGCGTCCGCAGTACGAGCACCGGCCAGCGGGGCCGCTCCCGGACGCCGTCCTCGCGGGCGGCGCGCTGATGGCCGGCGATCCGGTCCAGTGCCGCGTCCAGGGCGACGGCCATCGCGCGGTGCACCTCCCGCGGGTCGTTCCCGGCGACGGTGATCGGCTCGTGTCCGTAGCCCCGCAGCAGCGCGGTCAGCTCCGCTTCGGGGAGCCGGGAGAGCACCGTCGGGTTGGCGATCTTGTAGTCGTTGAGGTGCAGGACCGGCAGCACGGCCCCGTCGTGCACCGGGTCGAGGAACTTGTTCGCGTGCCAGGAACCGGCCAGCGGACCGGTCTCCGCCTCGCCGTCGCCGATCACACAGGTCACCAGCAGGCCCGGGTTGTCCAGCGCGGCCCCGTAGGCGTGGGCGAGGGAGTAGCCCAGCTCGCCGCCCTCGTGCAACGAGCCGGGCACGTCCGGCGCGACATGGCTGGGCACCCCGCCGGGAAAGGAGAACTGCCGGAACAGCCGGGCCATGCCGTCCTCGTCGCGGCCCACCGTCGGATACGTCCGGGTGTAGCTGCCCTCCAGCCAGCTGTTCGCCAGCACGGCCGGGCCGCCGTGCCCCGGGCCCCAGACACAGAGCGCCTCCAGGCCGCGCTCCCGGATCACCCGGCCCAGGTGGGTGTACACCAGGTTCAGCCCCGGCGCCGTCCCCCAGTGGCCGAGCAGCCGCGGCTTGATGTGCTCCGGCCGCAGCGGCTCGCGCAGCAGCGGGTTGGCCATCAGATAGATCTGCCCCGCGGACAGGTAGTTCGCGGCCCGCCAGTGGGCGTCCAGTGCCGCCAGCTCCTCACCGGTCGGGGCCGGCCGGTTCTCGGTCATGGAACCTCCTCGAAAGCCGCGGGGTGTCCCGGATACGCGTTCCACGGCGCCGCGCGGTCATGCGGAACGCCCGGGACGGGATCCCCGGCGCTGCGGCACCCGAGTCCGGCCCCATGTCCGCGGCCTCCGGAACCGGGGTGTCCGGCCCGGTGTATGTCCCCGCGGAGGCCCGGTGTCAACGTCAACGGCGCCCCATCACCCGAAGAGATCACCCCGGTTGGGCCATTCATGTGCGGGCGCCGGCCGAACCGGCGCGGAGAGTTCCGCTGTTCGGGGGCGGGAGGGAGAGTCGCAGCGGAACCGGCACGCCCCGGCTGGGGCAGGAGGAAGGATCGGATGGCCGAGGAAGGCTTCAGGAGCAGCATGTCGCGCCGGTCGGCCCCGGGGCGTGATGCGAACGTCCCGCCCGGCCGGCGGCGTCCGGCACGCACTCCCCCGTGGCCCTTCGGGCACGGGAGGTGCCCCCAAGCCGCGTTGTCGGTCCTCGGCGCGGCCCGCCGCGCTCTCATTTCTCCCCCTGGGCCTGGCGGCCGGGGAGGTGCCCCCACCCCGGGCCTGGCGGCCGGGGAGGTGCCCCCCACCCTGGGCCTGGCGGCCGGGGAGGTGCCCCCCACCCTGGGCCCGGCGGTCCGGGAGATGCCCCCGTCCTGGGCCTGGCGGCCCGGCAGGTGTCCCCACCCGTCGCCGTTCGGTCGCATCCACCGGACTCTGCCGGCCCCGCCCGTCGGACCGGCGGCGCTCCGTGCGAAACCCGCCCTGGCAGCCGCCTCCGCCGCGCTGGGCCTCCTGCTCAGCGGATGCACGGCGCTGGCCGAGGGCGCCCAGGACGTGATCGACCAGCAGCAGCCGCAGTCCCGACAGCGCATGGAGCACACCATCCGCACCGGCCACCCCGACCTCTGGGTGAACCCGGAGACGCCCGCCGCCCGGCAGGTGCGCCAGTGGCAGCTGGAGGGCCGTACCGCGGACGCCGGTCTGCTGCGCCGGATCGCGGAACAGCCCGTCGCCGAATGGATCGGCGACCACCCGGAGACCCGCGTCGACGCGATCGTGGACGCCGCGGAACGCGCCGGACGCACCCCCGTTCTGGCCGCCTACCACATTCCGTACCGGGACTGCGGGAACCACTCGGCCGGCGGCGCCGGGGACGCGGCCGCCTACCGCCAGTGGATCCGTGCCGTGGCCACCGGGATCGGCAGCCGCCGGGCGATCGTCGTCCTGGAACCCGACGCGGTCGCCCAGGCCGTCGACGGCTGTGTGCCCGAACAGCTCCGGCCGCAGCGCTTCGCCCTGCTCAAGGACGCGGTGGGGACGCTGTCCGCGCTCCCCGCCGCCCGGGTCTACCTCGACGCGGGCCACCCCGACTGGATCAAGGACACCGCCCGGCTGGTGGAGCCGCTCCGGCTGAGCGGCGTCGACGCCGCCGACGGCTTCGCCCTCAACGTCTCCAACTTCCAGCTGACCCGGACCTCCGAGGAGTACGGCCGGCGGCTCTCCCAGGCGCTCGGCGGCAAGCCGTTCGTGATCGACACCAGCCGGAACGGCAACGGCCCGGTCCAGGGCGTGCCGGCCAGCGAGGAGCGGGCCTGGTGCAATCCGCCGGGGCGGGCGCTCGGCGAACTTCCGACGCTGCGCACCGGCCGTCCCGGCGTCGACGCCTTCCTGTGGGTCAAGCGCCCCGGCGAGTCCGACGGCTCCTGCAACGGCGGGCCCCCGGCGGGCGACTGGTGGCCGCGGTACGCGCTGGACCTGGCCCGCACGGCCGGGGGCTGACCGGACCGGCGCCGCCACGGTGCAGGACACGGCCCCGCCCCCGGCCCGGACAGCCAGGGGGCGGGGCCGACGCCGTCACCGCGGCGGAACGTGCACCCAGCGGGCCCGGGACGGGGTGCCCTTCCCGTCGCTGACGAAGAGCATGTACCAGCCGGGCGGCAGCAGCGCCGGGTCCTTCGGCACCGACAGCCGCAGCGAACGGCCCCGCTGCCGCACCGGCACCTCCACCGACCGCTGTTCCACATCCGTGGTGTGGGTGACCGCGCTGGGCCGCATCAGCCGCGCCGTGGCCACCTTCCCCCCGGCCGCCAGCGCGAACCGGGCCGTGGCCCCGCGCTGCAGCTCGGTCGGGCCCGCCCCCAGCACCGGCCGGCCCTTCCGGTACAGATACGGCGGGGTGTAGATCTCCACCCGCTGCTCGAACGAGCCGGTCTGGGTGTTGTCCGGGTCGGCGTAGAGCGGGTCCGAGCCGAACGTGGCGACCCGGCCGTCGGGCAGCAGCAGCGCCGAGGAGTGGTAATTGCGCCCCACGACCGGCGCCGCCGCCGGGCGGAAGGCGTTCTTCCGCGGGGTGTAGAACTGCGCGTGGTGGATGTCGCTGTCGCTCTTCCCGCGGTAGTCGACGGAACCGCCGGTGGTGAACACGGTGTCGTCCGGCAGGATCACACTGGACAGATAGCGGGTGCCCTGCGGCAGGTCCGGCCCGTCGGTGAACCGGGGCGACCTCTTCAGGTCCACCACGGCGGTGCGCGCCGTGGACCGCTTCGACTCCCCGACGCCCCCGCCGCCCAGCACCATCACCTTCTGGTCCTGCGCGGGCGGCAGCAGCACCGACGCCGAGGTCTCCGTCTCATCGGCGTCCTTCAGCCCCGGCACCCGCTGGAAGGTGTTCCGGCGCAGATCCCACAGGCCGGGCTCCCGGCCCTCGTCGGCGGGCCCGTACCCGGCGTTGGAGCCGGAGTAGAACAACTTCCCGCCCCGGGTGAGGAAGAGCGCCGGATAGGTGGGGAAGTACCGGTGCGGCGCCGTGGACCACGTCCGCTTCCGCGGGTCGAAGATCTCGTTCTTCCCGTTGATGATCTGCCCCACGTCGTCCAGCCCGGACACCGCCAGCACCCGGCCGTCGGACAGCGTGACCAGCGTGGGGTACCAGCGGCTCTCCGCCATCGGGTCGACGGGGACGTAGCGCTCGGTGCGCGGATCGAACTCGTACGCCGCGTTGATCCCCTGGTAGTCCTGCTTGTCCAGGGTCATCGCCTGCGCCAGGCCGTACAGATTGCGCCGGTCGCTGCCCGACAGCCCCTCGATCCGGTACTGCGCCGGGCGCTTGCGGACCTGGCCGCGGCCCTTTTGCGCCGCCTCGACGAAGACCCGGACCTCACCGGCCGTCACCGTCACCTTGCCCTTGCGGCTCTTGTGCTTCGTCGCCGCCGGGACGGTGAAGGCCCGTACGGCGCGGTACTCCCGGCCGTCCGGGGCCCGGAAGACCGTGCCCCGGCGGAAGCTGCGGGTGACGTCCGGGTCCTCGTTCTTGACCAGCATCGGCCCCGCGGCGCGCTCGACCTTGTCC
Organism: Streptomyces sp. bgisy100; assembly: GCF_057709105.1. Lineage (NCBI taxonomy): Bacteria > Bacillati > Actinomycetota > Actinomycetes > Kitasatosporales > Streptomycetaceae > Streptomyces > Streptomyces sp. bgisy100. Next base: position 1,109 of record NZ_JBYITE010000063.1, on the reverse strand, counting down.
GCCATGATCTCGTAGCGTGCGGTGCCGCCCGCCACCAGCAGGCGCCCGCCGGGCAGTTGCGCGTGCCCGGAGCAGAAGAGGTCGTCCGGGGTGGGCACGTGCTTGAAGGTGTTCCTGACCGGGTCCCACAGCAGCGTCTTGAAGGACCCCGCGTCGAAGCTCTTCTCGTTGTTGCCCGAGCCGGCGATCAGCAGCACCTTGCCGGTGCGCAGCAGCGCCGCGTGGATGGCGTCGACCCGGTGCCGGTCCGGGACGTCCAGCAGGTCCCAGTGGCCGAACCGCGCCTTGTAGCCGTGCTGTTCGATCCGGTACGCGTGATAGGTCCGCTCGGCGTAGCTGATGGCCGCCGGGGCGTTCAGGCCGGCCAGCACGACCATCGCGGCCGTCCCCACGACCGTGGTGCGGACGCGTGGGCTGATCAAAGGGCGCACAGCGAGTCCTTCTCTGACGGGGTGGCGAGCTCGGAGGTGGCGAGGTCCGGCGTGGTGGCGAGCTCAGGCGCGGTGGTGAGGGAGGTCTCGGTACGGGCGGCGGGAACCGCCGGAACCGCCCGGGTACGCCGCCGCAGCCGGGCGTCGGCATACCAGATCGCCGGCGGCGCGAGGGCGAGCAGCAGCGCCAGCACCGACCAGGTGCGCATGGCCGCGTGGGTGTGCCCGAGGAAGCCGGAGGCGATGAGTCCGCCCGCGAACACCACGGCCCACAGCAGGTGGATCCGGAAGGTGGCCAGGCGGTCGGGGGTGGCGGAGCCGCCCTTCGGTGTCACCACGAAGGTGCTCTTGCGGCGCAGCGCCGCGTCCATCAGCGAGCGGGCGTAGATGGGGGCGGACAGCGCCGACATCACCATGCCGGCCACGCCGCCGGAGCCGTCCGGCTCGTGCGGGGAGATGTTGTGCCGCCGGTTCCAGATGTACAGCCCGATCTGGAGCGCCGCCGCGTCGCTGTACAGCATCAGCCACACCTCCGAGGAGATGTGCACCCCGGAGGCGCCCAGCACCAGGAAGAGCGTGCAGCTCAGCGCGGCGAGCAGCCAGTTGAAGGCGGCCATCGGGTAGTAGGCCAGCATCAGGGTGTAGTTGAGCAGCTTGCCCGGCGGCATCGTCAGCGGT
>NZ_JBYITE010000062.1:0-35442 GCF_057709105.1 Streptomyces sp. bgisy100 | reverse complement strand
GCCCGGTTGTCGGGCACCGTATTGCCCCGGGTCTTCGAGACCGCGTCTCCCGGCCTTAGAAGCCGTGTCCCGCGGTGCCGGATCACGCCGTCCCTTGAGCCGGGAACGGCTGGTCCGGAGCCCGGGGGCCGTCCCACTGCCCGTGCTCGCCGATTGCAGTGGATCCTAAGTCCGGGCCCCCGGGCGCCTGTCCGCAGACCAACGAATGTGCGCCGAGTCACGCGCCGCTGCGAGGCGATGGCTGTCAGAGGTGCGATGCCAGACCCGTGAAGAGGCAGGCGGTTGTGCCGGAGCCATGGCAGGCGAGGAGGTCTTCCGTCCAAGAGCTCAGGCACCCCGCGGAGACATGGTCACTCAGGATCGAGTTCCGCATGCCGCCTTCCTGGTTCTCCCGGGGTGAGGGCCGGCTCCGGGATCCTGTGCTCGCCGGTCAGCCTCCGGCTTCCGGTGATCCACAGGCAGATGGCGGCCATGGGAACGAGAGACAGCAGCATGGGGGTGATCGAGCCCAGGCCCGCCCTGTCGTCGAGAACGGCGCCGAGTACCAGGAAGAGAACCATGTTGTTCCCCGCGTGAGCCAAACTCGCGACCCAGACGCTGCCGCTGCGCACGTACAGCCACATGAGGATGATCTCCTGGAGCTGGAAGACCAGGGTCCACACCGCCAGGCCGATCACCACATTCGAGAATTCGACGTAGCCGATGAAGGCCAGCGGAAAGTGCCACACCGCCCAGATCAAGCCCGTCGCAATGATGGACGGCGTGGTGCGACCCCCGAAGAGACGCGGCCTGAGATAGCTGGTCCAGCCGAATTCCTCGCCCGCGTAGACAGGTGTGAGGATCAGAGCCACCGCCATGAGCCCGAGCACCGTTGCCAATTCCTTGACTCCGGGGATTCCACCCGGGCCTGACAGGTCCGGGTGCCACAGACCCGACACCGCCGCGAGAGCGAGGGTGGCCGCCGCGAGCAGCGGCGGACCGAGAAGCGCGACGGCGTAGTAGCGCCGAGCAGCCTTGAGGCGGAGTCCGAGCCCGGCGTCGGCAAACCCCTCGTTGGTGATCCAGCGACGGACGGCCACCGCGGCGATGCCGGGCATGCAGAAGCCGGGGAGCTGGAGGAGAGGGTTCAGCGGGGACAGATCGAGAGCTGTCCGCGCGAACAGTAACCACAGCCAGGTCCCGGCGAACGAAATAATGAGGAAGGCCGTCACTCCTTTACGGCTGACGGGATTGTGGCTGACGACATCGGATCGGTGGCTGACGGGATTCGGTCGGTGTGTGGGCATGAGCTCATCCGCCTTCTTGGATTCCTGGTCCCTGCGTCGGGAATCCCCACCGTCGCACCGGCCGTACGGGATGGGATCGCTACCAGGAACGAATGCCTGTCCCCCCTTTTCGGGATGGCTGTGTCGGGCTGGCGCAGCTCTTTTAAGGGAGGTGGCGCGACAGGGGTGCGGAGCAAATCCGCGCCGTGCCCTGGGGCTTGCCGCACCCCAATGCGGGGGTCCGTCCTACCGATGTGGCGCCGAGGCTCTGGCAGGATCATCGGAGAAGCGGCCGATCGGCCCGCGCAAGCCAGTCATGACCAGGGGGAATCATGCATCGCCAGCGTCTCGCCGCCACAGTCCTGCTCGCCGCGACGATCATCGGGGCGTGCGCCCCGGTGGCGGCGGCCGGCCACCGTGATCCGGTGCAGCGGCAGTTGGATCTCCTCGTCGACCGGGACGGGGTGCCGGGCGCTCTCGCGTACGACGGCAGGGTCACGCGTACCGCCGGCGTCGCGGACGTGGAGTCGGGCCGTCCGATGGTCGGCGCGCAGGGCCGGTTCCGGCTGGCCAGCAACACCAAGGCCTTCACCGCGGCAGCCGTGATGCGCCTGGTGGCGGACGGGCGGATACGCCTCGACGACCGCGCGAGCCGCTACGTCCCACAGCTCGCCGGACGGCCCATCACCGTACGGCAGTTGCTCAAGCAGACCAGCGGGCTGCCGGAGTACGCGGCCCTGGTCGACTGGAACCGGCCCGGCACGCCCGAGGACTACCTGGACCTCGCGCTCAAGGAGAAGCCCGCCTTCGAGCCCGGCACCGACTGGGGCTACTCCAACACCAACTACCTGGTGCTCGGCATGGTGATCGACAAGGTCTCGGGCGTCGGCTTCCGCACCTACATCGAGCGCACGGTTCTGCGTCCCCTGCACCTGGACGACACCTACTGGCCCGCGCCCGGCGAGCTGTCCCTGCGCGGACCCCACGCCCGCAACTACGGCGTCCACCCGGCACACCCGGAGGGCGGCCGGGTGGACCTGACCGAGCTCCCCGGGTACGAGTTCGGGGCATCCGGCGGCCTCGTCTCCACTCCCGGGGACCTCAACGCCTTCTGGGACGGACTGCTCGGCGGACGGATCCTGCCCGGTTGGGCGGTGCGCCTGATGACCCGGGACACCACCGACGTCGGCGGCCGTGACGTCTACCCGGCGGGCAGTCGTTACGGCTACGGCATCGCCTCGATCCCGCTCAGCTGCGGCGGCGTCTACTGGGGCCACGGCGGCGATCTGCCCGGCAACTCCGTGGGCGGCGGCCGGGCGACGGCCGGCCGCGGCACCGTAACCGTGTACACCACCACCTGGGCGGCCGAGGGCGAACGGCTGCGCCATCTCCAGGGGGCGGTGGACGCGGCCCTGTGCGGCAAGGGCCGATAGACCGATAGGGGCCATCGCTGGACCGGGCAGGAACCGCGAGCCCGGCCCGGCCGATCAACAGCGCTTCTCGGGAGGCGTCGCTCCGGTCTCCGGCGGAGGGGCGCCCCTGAGCGGCTTCGGTGGGGCATCCCGGCCGTGGGGCTGTCCGTCGAAGCCCAAGCCGAAGCAAGCCGAAGCAAGCCGAAGTCCAAGCCCATGCCGTGCGGGGTGCGGGGTGCGGGTGGAGAAGTGCACAAGCGGAAGGGCTCGTTCGGGTAGTGCGTTGATCTTGCACTGAGTAGGGTGAACCATCGGATTCCGGGCAGGCGGTCACGTGCTGCCCTCGTGACTCCGCGCTTGACCGCTGGTGCTTGCTCTGCACGAGGCGTCCCTGTGGCCGGGATGATGAGGCCGCTCAGAGCGACGACTCACTCCTCTGCCGCGAAGTGGTTCGCGCATAGGGAAGGGCGATGCGGGTGCTGCCGATGCCGCGGAGGCCAGAAAGTGAGTGCAGACTGATGCAACCGACGTTCGTACTGGTTCACGGAGCTTTCGCGAACTCCTTCTCCTTCGCGCCTCTCCAGGCCGAACTCGGCCTCCTCGGCCACCGTTCGGTCGCCGTCGACCTTCCGGGGCACGGGTTCGCCGCGACGTACTCGCGCGCCTACCAGGCGCCGCAGGACCTCGAAGGGCTCGCCACCGCGCCGGGAGCCATCAAGGGCGTCACGCTCGCCGACAACGTCGCGCACCTCATCGGGATACTGGAGCGGGCCAAGCGGAACGGGCCCGTCATCCTCGTCTCCCACAGCCGCGGCGGTATGACGGCCACCGTCGCAGCCAACCAGCGGCCCGACCTGATCGACCGCATCGTCTATGTCTCCGCCTGGTGCCCCGTCGACCTCGACATCAGCGCCTACTACGCCGAGCCCGAGATGGCCACGATCGACGCCGCAGGGATGGCATCGGCGATGGTCGGGAACCCTGCCGAGCTCGGGCTGCTGCGCTCCAACTTCCGGTCCGCCGATCCCGGCGTCCTCGCGGCCTTCAAGGCGGCCTTCCTCGCCGACGGGACGGACGAGGAGTTCCTGGTCTTCCTCAACACCTTCCAGCCCGACGAGAACCTCGACGTCGGCACACCCGACGACCGGGCGCAGGCCGACACCTGGGGGCGGATCCCCAAGACGTACATCCGGCTGACCGAGGACGCCGGTGTGCCGCTCGCCATGCAGGACCGGATGATCCGCGAGGGCGACGCGCTGACGCCGGAGAACCCCTACGACGTCCGTACGCTCACCAGCAGCCACCTGAAGTGGCTGGTCGACCCGGCACCGGCGGCCCGGGTTCTGGGCGAACTCGCCGCGCTCCTGCCCTGCGCATCGTGATCGGAGCCGGGTGAGGACGGCGGCGGTGGCGGTGCCGAGTGGACGTACCCTCCGGTGCCCGAGTACCACGATCTGACGCGTTGCTCCGATCCGGGCGCACATCGGCAGCGAACTGTCGCGGCGCGGCTCGGAACTCGTTCCATGGGCCGCACCGCTCACCGCAGCCGGTGCACCTCGTACGGCATCCGCCTCACGGCGCGCGATCCGGCACCGCGCCGGCGATGACCGAAGCGATCACCCTGCCGACGGCGTCGGCTTCCGGCGGGGTGCCCTCCCGGCCCGCGAACAGCAGGTGCCCACTTCCGATCAGCGTGAGCGCCAGCGTGTCGACGTCGGCATCCGCCGCGATGCGGCCGGCGTCGCGCTCGGCGGCCAGATAAGACGCGATCATTGCTGTGGCTTCCGTCAGGACGGGGACACCGACCGAGCCGGCCTGACGCAGTCGGGCGCGCAGTCCGTCCCGCGAGGTGATCAGGCCGATGATCGCCAGCGCCACCGACCCGAACACGGTCATCAGCGCCCCGGTGAGGCTCTCTGTGACGGTGCCGGTCCCGGCGGACGCGCGCAAGGCGGCGGACTGGTGGTCGATCCGGCGGATCCGGTCCAGGACGAGTTCGGTCAGAAAGGCGTCGAAGTCGGCGAAGTGCCGGTGCAGAACGCCCTTGGCGCACCCGGCCTCCATCGTCACCGCGCGGCTGGTCAGCGCGTTCGGCCCGTCCCGGAGCAGGATTCGCTCGGCGGCGTCGAACAGCTGCTCCCGCGCATCGCGCAGCGCCACTCCTGTCGGCATCCCGAGCATCCTCTCTGTCTTCGGTACCGGACCCTTCGGGCCGGACCTCATTGACGAGTGGGCATGTGCCCACCATAGTGGGCGCATGCCCACTACGCCCCCGGTGCGACCGGGTGATCCAGCGTACGAGCCCCATCGATTCCGGCAGGCGGCCGAGTCCTTCGGGACGGATGCTCAACGGTACGACCGCGCCCGCCCCCGCTATCCCGACGCTCTGGTGGAACGGATCGTTGCCGGCGGCCCCGGACCCGACCTCCTCGACGTCGGCTGCGGCACCGGCATAGCGAGTCGCCAGTTCCAGGCAGCCGGCTGCCGGGTGCTCGGAGTCGAGCCCGACGAGCGGATGGCCGAGGTCGCGCGCCGGCTCGGAGGGACCGAGGTCGACACAGCGACCTTCGAAGCCTGGGACCCGGCCGGCCGGAAATTCGACGCGGTCGTCGCCGGGCAGGCCTGGCACTGGCTGGACCCCGTGGCAGGGGCCGCCAAGGCCGCGCGGATCCTGAGGCCCGGCGGCCGACTGGCGGCGTTCTGGAATGTGTTCCAACTGCCGCGCGAGGTCGCGGAAGCCTTCGCCGCGGCCTGCCGACAGGCGGCGCCGGACGTTCCGTTCCTGGCTCAGGCGGTGGCTGAGCCGGCCCTCGACGGGTACCAGCCGCTGTTCGTCAAAGCGATCGACGGCATGCGGGCGGCAGACGCGTTCGGCGAACCGGAGCGGTGGCGATTCGACTGGGACTGGACCTACACCCGAGACGCGTGGCTGGACCAGATGCCCACGCAGGGCGCCTTCACCCGGCTCCCGCCGGAGAAGCTGGCACAGGTGCTGGAAGGAGTCGGCACCGCCATCGACGGGCTGGGCGGCAGCTTCACGATGCGCTACACGACGGTGGCGGTCACGGCAACGCGAACCGGCGGCACGCGTCCCGGCAACACACGCCCCGGCATCACACACACCGACAACACACACCCCAGTAGCACCGCCTGACCCGGGGGCACACTTCTCGTCAGGGAGAGCTCAGAACGGGAGTGTCATCGCGCAGCAGTGTCCAGGCAACCATTCCGGACGATCCCGGTCGCCCGGCGATGTCGATCTCGAACCTGCTGGAGGCCTTCTCGCCGCTCTGCTGGACAGCGGAGCCGTCGCAGTCGAATCGCCGCATTTCCTCGCGGTCGTCGTTCTTCACGGTGAAGGTGGCCTCTCCCGTCCCGGCGCAGGAGACCGCAAGTGTGTAGTGCCTCCGTCTCAACTGCGGGATCTGTGTGTGAAGGCCGCCGCTGAGCGATCCGTGGCCGGACGCAACGGACTTGTGCGCGCTTTCCCTTTCTGAACCCACGGCTGCCCGGGCTCGTTTCGCGAGTTGCCGTTCGGAGGCGGTGGGGGAGGAGGAGGCTCGGGGCGGCTCGTCCCGCGAGCGCTGCCCGTCGGCCCCGGAACTCGCCGTGCATCCGGCGGTCAGAGCGGCCGACAGTACGCAGGCGACCCATACGGTGGCACGGGCGTACCGCGGACAGGCCTCTACGGCTGTCCCGGGGCCCGTGAGGATCGACGTTCCGACGGCGGACCCACCGTAGGCCGACACCGGGGTGTGTGGTGCAGCGGGCAGGGATCCACTTCTCATCACAGCGCTCTGTGTGCGGCCTTCCACGGCATCCATCCCCCTCGATCTGTCGCCATCTCAGGCGAACGCAGGACTTCATGGACCGAGAGGGGCCGGTAGGGGGAGTGGTTCCGTTGTTTGAGGAAGTTCAGCGGAAGGCGAATGGGGATACCGGAGCGCCATGCGAGGCAGAGCCCAGGACCGCACGGCCCCTGGAACAGCGGGAGGGCCGGCTGTCTACGGGTGGTACAGGGCCCGGGCGCGTGCGGAATCGAGTGGGCCACCGTCCTCGGGGATGTCCAGGAAGTGCTTCACCTGCCAGGCCTGCGTGCGATCCGCCTGACGGCTGGTGGTCGTCACCCAGGGCGGGTAGACCCGAAAGCCTCGCTTTCCGCCGGCACTGTCGCGCGACATGATGTCCCGCTCACAGAGCACGTCTCTCGGGAAAACGAACTGCCCGAAACGGCCCTCGCTCCGACTGCTGATGATGACGAGGTCGACACCGTCCCGAACGTCGAACGGCCGGATGGGGCCTTCTGTGGACCGCTTCCACACGGTGACGAATTGCCCGACCTTGGTGGGCGTGGTTTTGGCAACCCGGAAGACGGCGGATGCCCCGTCGACGGTGAAGGCGTGTGCCGCGTACTCGGCGCCCTCCGGTTCGGCGGCCGGCGACGAGCAGGCGAAGCCGCAGGTGTCGTAGACCAGCGCCTTCGCGGCGAGCAGGTCTGCGGGGAGGGATTCCGCTCCTGGCCAGGGGGCGGTCGGTGCGGTGGCGTCGGATCCCGAGGAATCACCATGTTTCGTCATCACTCGTCGATTCTGCCACCACCGCTTCATGGAGCCTCCTCGAGGTCCGTGGACGCCGGGGGTGGAGCTGCTGGGGCTCCGTGGCGGGGGTGTCGGGAGTGGTCGTTGCTGCGCTGAGGCGGGCGTGCCGACGCGGATTCTCCGAGGCGGGTGGCCTGGCGGCTCGGAGCCTGGCGAAGATCATTAGCATGCGTACTGCGTCATATGAGTGAGGGGGAGCGGCCGTGAGTGGTGGGACAGCGGACACATCCCCTGCCCGGTCCCGTGAGGTCTTTACCCGGCACTTGCTGGGGTTGGCGGGCCGTACGGAGGCCCGGCCATGACCTAGTCCTGGATCGGGTATGTGAGAAACCCCGAGCTGTTGGCTCGCTTCTACACCTCCGTCCCTCCGCTGGAATCGGTTGCCGTGAGGTCGGTGAACCTCAGCCGGGTCGGGCCAACGGTGACCGTTCGCCTCGACCTTCCCGGCTTCGCGGACAGACCGGATGAGGAGTGGCTGGAGCATCACTGCGATCGAGTCCAGTGCCAGGTGAAGTTTCTGGCGGTCGACCAACTGTCGATGAGATCGTGGAACCCACCCGCCGTGGCTTCGATCGCCCTGCGGCCCTGCCCGTTGCGCCGCCTCCGCGTGCACGTAAAAGGTGAAGGCATCGATCTCGACTTCACCAGTAGCGACTCCCTCCTCGTGGCATGGGTGAGCGCATATGCGTATGACCGTGATGCAACCCCCGGCAGCGAAACGTACTACTACACAAGCCCCTTGGGCAGGAGGAGATACGGTTCGACTCTCCCGGAGACCACGGAGAGGAACTTCTATGTGTAGCGCGCACTGGATGGATCTCATCGATGAATCCGGAGCCTTCAGGGATCTCTTCGAGCAGAGCCTGAAAGTGGGCGACTTCCGGCTCATTTACGTGCACATCGACGAGAGGAACCCGGACGTGACGCTCGGATTCGAACTGGGACGCCTGCCGGACAGGCCCCCGGCGGAGTGGGTGCGGAAGGGCTTCAACGCCAGCCAGTTCCTGTTCCGCTTCGCCCAGGTGACCCGACTCGGCATCGAGAACTGGTGCGGATTCTCCGGGGCCCAGGAACCCCATGTGACCCTGTCGCGCGACCACGCGGGCCTTCTTCAGGTGATGCTCGCTGCCGGCAACGAGACCATGAGCTTCCACGCCACCACTGCCCGGCTTGCTGAGCACCGGGCATTCCTGGCCTCGTCCTCCTGGTAGTTGTATGCCTCAGGGCGGTTCGGCGATGGAGTATCGGACGAACAGCCCTACAGCCCTGTGGAGTGGCCGACCTCGCGTAGGCGCACCTTTTGGGAAGGCGAACGGCGGGAACCCGCCTGAGGAAGACTGCGGCGCTGGATCGCTGCTGCACACGTTGTGAAGGGAGGCCCTGAGCGTGGCCGACAGGGGAGCGCTTCACATCCATTCCGTCGACAAGTCGGGTGAGGCCTGGGCTGTTTGCATCGTGCGATGCGTGGGTGGCGTTGTGCACACCGGCTCGGTATTCGTACTTGAAAGCCAAGGGGCTGCTGAAAGTGAATCGCTCTCCCTGGACTGGATCGATCGGTATGAGGGAGTGCGCGTCGATTTCATCGACCCTCCGCACGCAGCAAGGGTCCGTCTCTCGGGAACCGGGGTGAAGAGGCTCCGTGAAGGCGTGGTCCTCCTCGCTGAGGTTGCATGAACCTTGGGAGCTTCTCTTTGAGGAAGCTCCTCCGGCTCGAACGGTGGAGACCGCCGCCTGCCCTCCTGCGAGCGCTGGATCCATGACAGAGGCATGCGTGTCTGGAATAAGGGGACTTGGCCCGCAATGCTGGACAAGGTGAAGGTGCAGGGGTGTACTTCTTGGCGCGAAGTGGCACGGCTGCCAAGCCATCCAGACGGTCGTTCGGATTTTGACGGTCGGAACTCGTCTTGCCCTGCCGTCCTCCCGATCCTTCCGCTGGCCGCCCGCCACTACGGCTCAAGGCCCAACGATGATGCAGCTCCGCATAGTTGATCGTCGAGTCACGATGAGTCGGGCTCACCGGCCGATGCGGTAGCCGTACGAAGATGATCTTTGTTCGCTCTTTCTGCTGGCTTTGCCTCCTGTAAAACCGCCGACACTACAGTGTAAACGTTTGGCCAATACACCTATAGCGGCGGGGGCGTGCCGACACGTGTCGGATCTGAAAAAGGAAGCCGAGTCCCTGGACAAGGCTTCATCGGCGTTGGGGCGGGTCACGCATCACACGGCGAAGCCGTTGCACACCTTCCGCGAGGCCTCTCACGATCTGTCGGCGTTCGGCGCGTTGGGGTCGCTGATGAGTGCCACGGACGACATCCGGGACGGGATGCACAAGCTGGCGAAGCTGACGCATGCGCTGGAGGAGGAGTGGCACGCGGAGGCCAAGGTGATGCGTGATGTGTCGCGGGCCTTCGACCTCCTCGACGGGCTCATAGCCGCGGCCGCCCGCGACGGCAAGGGCTGAGCGCCGTGGTCGACCTCAATCCGCTGCACTACATCAACAAGGTCAACCACGCCTTCGGGGACGATCTGGCGAGCAAGCTGGAGTTCCTGGGCATCAGCGATCCCGCCGTCGACCCCGACGGGATCCGGGAGGTCGCGAAGAAGTGGCGGCACCTGGCCGACGGGCTGGACGACGCCCGCAAGGACGCCGAACTGGCCCTCAAGGACGTGGTCTGGGAGGGCAAGACCGCCAAGGCGTTCCACCACCGGGCCCGTAAGGCGCGTACGCAGGCGCAGAGCATGTCGCACGCGCTGCGGAAGGGTGCCAAAGCACTCGACGAGTTCGCCGACAAGGCCCATGAACTGCTCTCCGAGATCGGCGTGCTGGTCATGGAGATCATCGAGTTCGAGGTCGCGGGCCTGGCGCTCTCGGTGCTGACGGCGGGTCTGTCCGAGGTGGCGTCCAACCTGGCTGCCGGGGAACGCGCGCTGAAGATCGTCGCGCTGGTCGGGCGGATCGAGGAATCCGGCACCGCGATGGCCGTCGTGGTCCGCACCGTGATGGAGACCCTTCGCGGTCTGGAACGCGCCATGAAGGCGATGAAGGAGATCAAGACCATCGCCGCCGCGTCCAAGATGGCAGGCGAGGGCATGAAATTCACCGCGTTCATCACCGCCCTGGACGATCCCGGCGCGTTCAAGGATCCCGCCAAACTCTCCAAGCTCCTCGCCGAAGGAGCCATTGTCGGCGCCGGTCTCGGCGTCCTGGGCAAGGCACTCGGCAAGGGGCTCAAGGCCCTCAAGCCCAGCGAACTCGCCAAGATCAGCAAGGCCCTCAAGCTCGACGGCACCGGACTGTCCCGGCTCAAGCTCCGCCCGAGCGAGTGGGAGAAGCTGCCCGCCTCGATCCGCGCCCGCTTCAAGAAGTGCGAGCTGGACCCGATCGATGTCGCCACCGGCGACATGCTCCTCCAGCAGACCGATCTCCAGCTCCCGGGCGCGCTGCCGCTCGTGCTGGATCGGACGCACATGTCGTCCTACCGGTGGGGCGGCTGGTTCGGCTCCTCATGGTCCTCCACCCTCGACCAGCGCCTGCAGGCCGACGACGAGGGCATCACCTACACAGCCCCCGACGGCGCCCGCCTGGTCTACCCCCGTCCGGCGGCCGACGCCCAGGAGCCGGTGCACCCGGAGACCGGCTCCCGCATCCCCCTGACCTGGGATGACGAGGTGGACGGCGCCCTGCGCGTCACCGACCCCGACACCGGGCTCGCGTACGTCTTCCACACCCCGTACACCACGGACGACGGTCAGGCCGTCGACCTGCCGCTCCAGCACATCGTGGACCGCAACGGGCAGCGCATCACCGTCCGGTACTCCCAGGACGGCAGGCCGGAGGAGGTCTCCCACACCGGCGGCTACCGCGTCGCCCTGGACCACCACCCCACCCTGCCCCGCATCACCGGCCTGCGCCTTCTCGACCCCGAGAACCCGGAGGCCGCCGGCACCCCGGTGATCTCCTACGGCTACGACGACAACGGCCACCTCACCGACGTCATCAACTCCTCCGGGCTCCCGCTCCGCTTCACCTACGACGACGCGGGCCGGATCACCTCCTGGACCGACCGCAACGACACCTCGTACGCCTATACCTACGACGAGCGCGGCCGGGTCGTCCGCACCGAGGGCAGCGGCGGGTTCCTCAACGGCACGCTCGCCTACGACGACGGCACCCGCACCACCACCGTCACCAACTCCCTCGGCCACGCCAACCGGTACGAACACAACGAGGCCCACCGCCTCGTCCGCCACACCGACCCGCTCGGCCATGTGACGACCCAGGAATGGGACACCGAGCACCGGCTGACCGCCATCACCGACCCGCTCGGGCACACGACGCGCTACGGCTACGACGCCGACGGGCGCGTGGTGTCCGTCGTCCGGCCGGACGGCAGCGAGACCGGAGCCGAATACAACGAGCTGGGTCTGCCCGTCGCCCTCACCGCCCCGGACGGCAGCAGCTGGCGGCAGGAGTTCGACGACCGCGGCAACCGCACGTCGGTCACGGACCCGGGCGGGGCGACGACGCGGTACGGCTGGAACGGCACGGGGCACTTGACGTCGGCGACGGACCCCCTCGGCCACACCACCACCGTCGCCTCCGACAGCGCGGGCCTCCCGCTGACCTTCACCGATCCGCTCAGCGCGGTGAGCAGGTACGAACGCGACTCCTTCGGCCGACCCGTCGCGTTCACCGACGCGGTGGGCAACGTCAGCCGGACGGCGTGGACCACGGAGGGCAAGCTCGCCGCCCGTACCGACCCTCTCGGTGCCGAGCAGTCCTGGGAGTACGACGGCGAAGGCAACGGACTCCGGCACGTCGACGCGATCGGCGGAGTCACCACCTTCGAGCACACCTACTTCGACCAACTCGCGGCCCAGACGGGGCCGGATGGTGTGCGCTACGAGTTCGAATACGACACCGAAGTGCGGCTGGTCGGTGTCACCAACCCGGCAGGTCTGCGCTGGAGCTACCACTACGACCCGGCGGGCCGGCTCGCCTCCGAGACTGACTTCGACGGCCGCACGATCAGCTATGCATACGACGCGGCAGGGCGGCTCGTCTCCCGTACCGATGCGTTGGGCCAGATCATCCGGTACGCGCACGACGTACTGGGCCGGGTCGTCCGCAAGGACGCGAACGGCCAGGTGACGACCTACGCGTACGACGCGGCAGGCAGGCTGCTGGAGGCCGCGGGCGCGGACGCGACGGTCACTTACCAGCGGGACGTGCAGGGGCGCATCACCGCGGAGGTCTGCAACGGCCGGGCCCTGTCCTCCGCCTACGACGCTCTCGGGCGGCGCACGCAGCGCGTGACCCCGATCGGCGCGGTCAGCACCTGGACGTACGACGCGGCAGGCAACTGCACCGCACTGACCACCTCCGGCCAGACCTTCGCGATGGAACACGACGCGGCGGGCCGCGAAACCGCCCGTCGCTTCGGCCAGGACCTCACCCTGTCCCAGGCCTGGGACCCCGCCGGGCGCCTCGCCGTCCAGACGGTGACCGCCCCTTCGACGGGCACGCTCCAGTCCCGCGCCTACACCTACCGCCCCGACAGCAACCTCGTGGGCATCGAGGACCAGCTGACGGGCCCGCAGCGCTTCGACCTCGATCTCGCCGGCCGTGTCACGGCAGTGCAGGCTCAGGGCTGGAGCGAGCGGTACGCCTACGACGACTCGGGCAACCAAACCGAAGCCCACTGGCCGGCCGACCACGCCGAGCCGGAGGCCCAGGGCACCCGCACCTACACCGGCACCCGCATCACCCGCGCGGGCAACGTCCGCTACGAGCACGACGCACTGGGCCGCACGACTCTGCGCCAGAAGACCCGCCTCTCACGCAAGCCGGACACCTGGCGCTACATCTGGGACGCCGAGGACCGCCTGACGGACGTGGTCACTCCCGACGGCACGCGCTGGACCTACTTGTACGACCCGCTCGGCCGACGCATCGCCAAGCAGCGGCTGGACGAGGAGGGGGGTCTCGCGGAGCGGGTCGATTTCACGTGGGACGGCACCACCCTCACGGAGCAGACCACCTCGGCTGTCGACCTTCCGAACCCGGTCACCCTCACCTGGGATCACAACGGACTGCACCCGGTCGCCCAGACGGAACGCATCACCGCGGCGGACGCGCCGCAGCAGGAAATCGACCGGCGCTTCTTCGCGATCGTCACCGACCTCGTCGGGACACCGAGCGAACTCATCGACGAGACGGGCGAGATCGCTTGGCGCACCCGCAGAACGCTGTGGGGGACTACGACGTGGGCGAATGGCGGCTCAGCCTATACGCCGTTGCGCTTTCCGGGGCAGTACTTCGACCCCGAAACGGGGCACCACTACAACTACTTCCGCCACTATGACGCGGAAACCGGGCGCTACCTCACGCCGGACCCAATGGGGTTGGCGCCTGCACCGAATCCAGTGACGTACCCTCACAATCCGCAAACCTGGATTGACCCATTGGGGCTTTACCCGAAGTGTCAGAATGTAATGGGTAAGGTGGGTAAGAATGCGGACGAGAACTTCCTGGCCGGATCGGCTGAAGGGCAGCGGTTGGCAGATGGGCTGCGAAAGGAATCTGCTGAGTCCATTTTCAATGAGAATGGATGGCTTACGCCGCAGGCGCTCGCTGAATCACGGCGCGTGATCCCCGGGAATGATCTTGGGAATCCTGTCGTGCGCGACTTGATGACCTCGGATGGGAGCGCACTTCAGGATTGGGGTAAGTATACGACGAAGACGCATCAGTCACCCTATGGAGATTTCCAAGTGCACTACTACTACAACCCCGAGACGGGGAGGGTGCTGAACTATGATTACAAGGTAATCATGAATAGGCGGCCAATGAATGGGAAGTGATGAAAGTGCGTGCCCGTTTTACTCCTCAGTGGACTGAGTCCGCCAAGATCCTGCAAGGAGTCGACGCACTCAAGGAGGGGCGAGAGTATACGATCCTCGAAGTGTTTGCCGCTTGTGGGAAAAGTGCAGAGTTTCGGATCGAGTTCATCGATGGGGAAGGTCCAGCGTTGTTCGATTGCAGGGTATTCACCGTGACGCGTCCTTCGATCCCATCGACGTGGCGGTATAAGCAGTTCGATGATGGGTCGTTCTCCTTGCGTCCGGAGCCGTGGAGCCGGCCAGGATTCTGGGAATCCTACTTCGATGGTGATCCCAAGGCGCTCAATGACTACGAAGTGGAGAAGCGGAAAATCTTGGCCGATTCCTGATGGGCGATCGAACGAAGGAGGGAGAATGCCTGGCGCGGACTGGGCGTTCGGCAGTTCAGAATAATTGCGCCGTGCTGTGGCTGGGAGGCTGGGGCCCGGTGTTGCAACGGAGTGTCAATGCGTGAAGGGTTCAGTCATACAGTCCGCGGGCTTATTCTCGGCGACCTGGAGCCCGGCCAGGTGCGCAGGGGTCTTGTCGACTCCGTGACGGACTTCGGGGCATTCGTGGACCTTGGAGGCCTGCATGCGCTGGTGAGCGCGGGCGCGTTGGGGCGTCGTTGAAGGATCTGGAGCCGGATCCGTTCCTTGACTTCGCGCGCACGATGCTGGGGTGCAGCCTTTCCGGCAGCGTGGTCAAGCTGGCGCCCATCGGCGTCTTCGTGGAGTTGGAGTCGGGTGTCACGGGCCTTCTGTCGCTCTCCGAAGTGGGCGGGGAAGGGCACGCCTTGGAGGTTGGGGACGGTGTTGCGGTGAAGGTCGCGTCCATCAATGTCCGCAAGCGACAGGTTTCGCTTCTCCTTGACTGACTCCTGTCGCTGCCCATCTGGCCGCAGAACTGGAAGTCGGTGGAGGCTCAGCCGACTCCCTCACCCATAACTCACCCGCAGCTCCTTCACCCCATTGATCCAAGCCGACCGCAGCCGCCGCGGTTCCCCCTCCAGGCGGATGTCCGGGACCGTGTCGGCGATGGCGTTGAAGATGAGGTCGATTTCCATGCGGGCCAGGCTGGCGCCCAGGCAGAAGTGGGGGCCTCCGCCGCCGAAGCCGAGGTGGGGGTTCGGGTCGCGGGTGATGTCGAACGACTCCGGGCGGTCGAAGACCTCCGGGTCGTTGTTGGCCGAGGAGTAGAACATGCCGACCCGGTCGCCCGCCTTGATGTGCGCCCCGCCCAGTTCTGTGTCCCGGGTGGCGGTGCGCTGGAAGGAGACGATCGGGGTGGCCCAGCGGACGATTTCGTCGGCTGTCGTCGCGGGGCGTTCGGCCTTGAAGCGTTCCCACTGTTCGGGGTGGGTGAGGAACGCGTGCATGCCGTGGGTGATGGCGTTCCGGGTGGTCTCGTTGCCGGCGACGGTGAGGACCAGGACGAAGAAGCCGAATTCGTCGGAGGTCAGGCTGCCCTCGTCCGAGGCGGCCACCAGCTTCGTCACGATGTCCTGGGCCGGGCACTGTTTGCGGGCGGCGGCCATGTTCATGGAGTACGAGATCAGCTCCATCGCCGACTCGACGCCGACCTCCTCGGTGACGGCCAGCTCCGGGTCGTCGTAGGCGGCCATCTTGTTGGACCAGTCGAAGAGCTTGAGGCGGTCCTCCTGTGGGACGCCGATGAGTTCGGCGATGGCCTGGAGCGGCAGTTCGGAGGCGATGTCGGTGACGAAGTTGCCCGACGGCTTCCCCGCCGCGCCGGAGACGATCCTGCCGGCGCGGGAGGTCAGGGCCTCCCGCAGGGCGCGGATCGCCCGGGGGGTGAAGCCGCGCTGCACGATCTGCCGCAGCCGGGTGTGCTCCGGCGGGTCCATGTTGAGCATGATCAGCTTCTGGACGTCGATCTGGTCGCGGCTGATGGACTCGTTGAACCGGATGATGGCGGTGTTGGTGTTCGAGGAGAAGGTCTCCGGGTCGGTGGAGACCGCCCTGACGTCCGCGTGCCGGGTCACCACCCAGTAGCCGTCGTCCTGGAAGCCCGCGATGTTGTGCGGCTGCGGGTTCCACCACACCGGGGCGGTCCGGCGCAGCTCGGCGAGTTCCGGGAGCGGGACCCGCTGCTGGTAGACGTCGGGATCGGTGAAGTCGAACCCTTCGGGCAGCGCTGGACAGGACATCGGCGACTCCATCTGACGGTCCATCAGAATCTCTCGGCAAGGTAGTAACGGGTTCTTCAAGTGGCAAGGCCCGAGGCGGTATCGGTTGTTGATGAGGCGCATGCACGCCCCTTGCGTACCGAAGGTAATAGTCAGCAGACTTCGAAGAGAACTAGAACGCGTACTAGTTCTGCCGTGGGCGCCGGGACGCCCCGCGGACGAGGAGAGGACGAGTCATGGCCGCTGAACCCGTCATCGTCGAAGCCGTACGCACTCCCATCGGCAAGCGCGGCGGCGCGCTCGCCAATCTGCACCCCGCCTACCTGCTGGGGGAGACCTACCGCGAACTGCTCGCCCGGACCGGAATCCAGCCCGACTGCGTCGAACAGATCGTCGGCGGCACGGTCACCCACGCCGGTGAGCAGTCCATGAACCCGGCGCGCAACGCCTGGCTCGCCTGCGGCCTGCCGTACGAGACGGCGGCGACCACCGTGGACTGCCAGTGCGGCTCCTCGCAACAGGCCAACCACATGGTCGCCAACATGATCGCGACCGGGGTCATCGACGTCGGCATCGGCTGCGGCGTCGAGGCCATGTCGCGGGTGCCGCTCGGCAGCGGATCGAAGCACGGGCCGGGCAAGCCGTTCCCGGACGAGTGGAATGTGGACCTGCCCAACCAGTTCGAGGCTGCGGAGCGGATCGCCCGCAACCGGGGCCTCACCCGGGAACGCGTCGACTCCCTCGGCCTGATGTCCCAGGAGCGGGCGGCGCGGGCCTGGGCCGAGGAGCGGTTCAAGCGGGAGACGTACGCCGTGCAGGTGCCGACCACCGAGGAGGAGCAGGCGGCCGGGCAGGGCATGTGGCGGCTCGTCGACCGGGACGAAGGGCTTCGCGACACCGGCATGGACGCCCTGGCCCGGCTGAAGCCCATCATGCCGACGGCCGTGCACACCGCGGGCAACTCCTCCCAGATCTCCGACGGCGCGGCGGCCGTGATGTGGGCCTCCAAGCGCATGGCGCGGGCGCTGAAGCTCAAGGCCCGGGCGCGGATCGTGGCCCAGGCGCTCGTCGGCACCGACCCGCACTTCCACCTCGACGGTCCCATCGACGCGACCCGCGCGGTCCTCGGCAAGGCCGGGATGTCACTCCGCGACATCGACCTGGTCGAGATCAACGAGGCCTTCGCGTCCGTGGTGCTCTCCTGGGCGCAGGTCTTCGAACAGGACCTGGAGAAGGTCAATGTGAACGGCGGCGCCATCGCACTCGGCCACCCCGTCGGCGCGACCGGCGCCCGGCTGATCACCACGGCCCTGCACGAACTGGAGCGGCGGGACGGGGAGTTCGCGCTGATCACGATGTGTGCGGGGGGTGCGCTGGCGACGGGGACGATCATCCAGCGGCTGTAGACCCACCGCCCCGCACACCCGGGCCGGCCCCGGCCCGTAGCAGCCGGGACCGGTTCAGTGCCCGTCCCCGTACCGGGCACGTCCCCACGCCTGTTCGAAAGTGGCCCGGTCGATGACCTCCGCGGAGAACTCGGGCTGCGCCCGCACGTCCTCGATCGGGCCGACCGGGATCTCGCCGAGTCCGATGTCGCCGCATTCGTGGGAGGCGTCCGCCCTCAGCAGGCGCCCGTCCCGGTACTCCTGGACCTTGCGGACCTCGTATCCGTCGTCGCCGATCTCGTTGTACAGCGTGACCGGTTCGACGTCGAAGTCATGCGTCCACCGCACTTTCCAGTACTGCATCGTCAGGTCCGCTCCGCTGCCGGGCCGGCGGATGGCCCGGCAGGCCCCCGGCCGAACGCCACCGGTGCCGCGAACGCCGCCCGGCGGCTCGCCCGGCGCAGCGCCCTGAGCACCGTGCCGCCGATGGTCAGGATCAGGACCGTCGTCAGCACGGCGCGCGGCAGATCCCAGCCCAGCGAGGTCGCCAGGCAGTAGGCGAGGAAGCGGACGAGGTTCTCGTGCACCGGGTCACCGGGGTCGAACGAGACGCCGGTGGCCGGACCGCCGAGGTAGGGCCAGCCCTGGAGGTTCATCACCGTGCCGTAGAGCACGGAGGAGACCGCCCCGTACGCCGCGAGCAGGAGCCGTTCGGCCCGGCCGCGCAGCCGGTCCGGTCCCGGGAGCAGCCCCGCGCCCATCGACACCCAGCCCATCGCGAGCATCTGGAACGGCATCCACGGGCCCACACCGCCGGTGAGCAGCGCCGAGGCGAACATGGTCACCGAGCCGAGCACGAACCCGAACCCCGGTCCGAGCACCCGCCCGGCCAGCACCATCAGGAAGAACATGGGTTCCAGGCCGGCCGTGCCCGCGCCGAGCGGGCGCAGCGCGGCACCGGCCGCCGCCAGGACGCCGAGCATGGCGACGGCTTTCGCCCCCAGGCCGGAGTCGGCGATGGTCGCCACGACCACCGCCACGAGGAGGGGGAGCAGGGCGGCGAACAGCCAAGGTGCGTCGGTGGAGTGGGCGAGGCTGGACGAGGGGTCGGCGAGCAGCGGCCAGCCGAACGCGGCCACCCCGATCGCCGAGACCAGGACGAGGGCGGCCACCGACCGGGCGCCGAGCCGGACGGCCCGGGGAGGCCGGACCGCAGCGGAACGGTCGGCCGCGGAGCGGGCGGCAGCGGCAGAGCCGGGAGCGGCAGAGCCGGTGGAATCAGAGCCGGCAGCAGCAGACCCGGTGGCGTCCGACCCGGTGGCGTCAGACCCGGCGGTGGCACCAGACCCGGCGGCAGCAGCGGACCCGGCCGGTGCGGGGGCCTCGCCGGTTCCGCGAGCGTCGACCGGCGCCTTGCCGTCCATGGCGCCGTCCAAGGCGCCGTCCATGATGCCGTCCATGACGATTCCGTCCCGGTCGTCCCGACTCTCCCAACCGTCCGAGGAACGAGGCGGGTTCACCGGCCGGCACCCCCCGCCCTCAACGCCTCCCGCACCTGGGACACCGTGAGCCAGCGCTCCGGCGTCAGGATCTTCGCGACCTGCGGTGCGAAGGCCGGGGAGGAGACCACGACCTCCGGGGTCGGGCCGTCCGCGACCACCTCGCCGTCCGCCAGGATCACCACCCGGTGGGCGAGTTCGGCCGCCAGCTCCACGTCGTGCGTGGCCATGACGATCGCATGCCCGTCCGCGGCCAGCCCCCGCAGGATCTCCACCAGCCGCGCCTTGGCCGCGTAGTCGAGGCCGCGGGTCGGCTCGTCCAGCAGCACCAGACGCGGGCGGGCCGTCAGCACGATGGACAGTGCGAGGGCCAGTCGCTGGCCCTCCGACAGGTCGCGCGGGTGGGTGTCGTCGGGGACGCCCGGCAGGAGCTCGGCGACCAGGGCCCGGCAGGAGCCGCGCGCGGCCCCCGCGTCCTCGTCGGCCGCCGTGCACTCCGCCGCGACGGTGTCCGCGTAGAGCAGGTCGCGCGGCTCCTGCGGGACGAGCCCGACCTGGCGGATCAGCTCCCGCGGGCTCGTCCGGTGCGGGGTCAGGCCGCCGACCGTCGCCGAGCCGCCGTCCGGCTCGTGCAGTCCGACCAGCGTGCCCAGCAGCGTCGACTTGCCCGCACCGTTGCGGCCCATCAACGCGACGGTCTCGCCCGGCCGGACGGACAGCGAGACCTGCCGCAGGGCTTCCGTCCGCCCGCGCCGCACCGACAGTTCCGCGGTGCCGACGGCCGGTTCCGCGGGCCCCGGGCCGGTGAGGGCGTCCGGGGCGAGCGGGGCCAGCCGCTCCCGCAGCGGCCCGGCGGCGCGGCGCGCGTCCCGGACCGAGAGCGGCAGCGGGGACCAGCCCGCGAGCCGGCCGAGGGCGACGACCGGCGGGTGGACCGGGGAGACGGCCATGACGTCCGCGGGCGCGCCGGTGACGACCTGCTCACCGGGGCCGGGCAGCAGAACGACCTGGTCCGCGTACTGGATGACGCGCTCCAGCCGGTGTTCGGCCATGAGGACGGTGGTGCCCAGGTCGTGCACCAGCCGTTGCAGGACGGCCAGCACCTCCTCCGCGGCGCCCGGGTCCAGCGCGGACGTCGGCTCGTCCAGGATCAGGACGCGCGGATGCGGGGTGAGCACCGACCCGATGGCCACCCGCTGCTGCTGGCCGCCGGACAGGCTCGCCAGGGGCCGGTCGCGCAGGTCGGCCAGGCCCAGCAGATCGAGGGTCTCCTCGACGCGGCGGCGCATCACCTCGGGGGCCAGCCCGAGGGACTCCATGCCGTAGGCGAGCTCGTCCTCGACGGTGTCGGTGACGAAGTGCGCCACGGGATCCTGGCCCACGGTGCCGACGACATCGGCGAGTTCGCGCGGCCGGTGCGTCCGGGTGTCCCGTCCGGCGACGGTGACCCTGCCGTGCAGCGTTCCCCCGGTGAAGTGCGGCACGAGCCCGCTCACCGCGCCCAGCAATGTCGACTTACCGACACCGGAGGGCCCGACGAGCAGGGAGAGTTCGCCCTCCGGCACGGTGAAGTCCACCTCGCGGAGGGCGAATCCGGGCGCCCCGTCATAGGCGACGGACACCTGCTCGAACCGGATCACGGCTTCTCCTCCTCGGGAGAACTGGAGGGATGGGAGGGGCGGAAGAGGCTGGAAGTACGCCGTGGACGCTCGGGGGAGACGCCCGGTGTGCCGCCGGAAGCGGCCGCGGACGGGCGGACTCCCGGCCGGCCGGACGCCCCGGGGAACGGCGGCGCCGGTGCCACGAACGCCGGGAGCAGGCCGAGCAGGACGGCGGCCGCGGGCCACAGCGGCAGCGACGGCGCGGCCAGCGGCACGACCGACGGATGCAGGGCCGCCGGATCCTGGGCCGCGCAACCGATCATCAGGGCGGCGACCGCGGCGCCGGAGCCGGAGACCAGCCACGCCCGCGCCCCCCAGACATCCGGGCGGTAGCGGCTGCGTACCGACCGGCGGCCGCCCAGCCGCAGCCCGGCGAGCGCCGCCGCGACCCCCACCAGCAGCAACGGCAGGCCGAACCCGGCGCCCTCGGCGGCCAGCAGACCGTACGTACCGGCGCAGACACCGAGCAGCCCGCCCAGCGTGAGGGCGGTCGTGGTGTGCCGGACCGCGGGCGGGACCTGTGCCGTGCGCCCGTAGCCGCGGGCGTCCATGGTGGCCGCCAGCGCCACCGAGCGCTCCAGTGCGCCCTCCAGCACCGGCAGCCCGATCTGCAGCACCGCCTTGATCCCCTTGTCGGGGCGCCCGCGCAGCCGGCGGGCGGCCCGCAGCCGCACCACGTCCGCGACGAGGTTCGGGGCGAACGTCATGGCGACCACCACCGCGACGCCCACCTCGTACAGCGCTCCGGGGAGGGATTTGAGGAGCCGGGCGGGGTTGGCGAGGGCGTTCGCCGCGCCGAGACAGGCGAGGAGCGCGGCCAGCTTCACCCCGTCGTAGAACGCGAAGACCAGGGACTCCAGCGTGACCCGGCCCCCGATCCGGACCCCCCGCGCCCAGTCGGGAAGCGGCACTTCGGGCAGGGTGACCAGCGTGGTGCTGCCCGGGATCGGTGAGCCGAGGATCACCGAGAAGACCAGCCGGATCACCACCACCGACAGGCCGAGCAGCAGAAACGCGCGGTAACTGCGGGCCCAGGGCGCGTCGGTGCGGCGCACGGCCACGACATAGCCCGCGACGGCCACGATCAGACCCAGCAGCAGCGGGTTGGTGGTCCGGGACGCCGCGGTGGCGAGCCCGAGGGCCCACAGCCACCACGCCCCGGCATGCAGGGCGTTGCTGCGCGTCGCCTCCGGCGCCCGCCGGCCCGTGGGGAGCTTCCGGGCCCACCCGGGGCGGGACCGCTGTGCCGGTGCGGAGGTCCGGGTGTCCGTCTCCGGGGCCCGCGCGGGCGCCCGGCCGTGCTCGCTGCTCATCCGCGGCGACGACGGGCCTGCCACCCGGCGGCGGCACCGAGGGCCAGTACGGCGGCGAGACCGGCGATCAGTCCGACGGACGGGCCGTCGTCACCGCCGTCCGTCTCCGACGAGGACGGGGAGCCCGCGGACGCGGACTTCCCGGCCGGGCCGTCGCTCTTGCTCGACTCGCCCCCGCCGTCGGCGACCTGTTCGCCGCAGCCCTTCTTCGGATAGCCGGAGACGGCGCAGAGCAGGGCGCCGGAGTCGTAGCGGAGCGGCTTCGCCACCGCCGCCAGCACCTCCGCGGCCGTCGCGTCCTGAGGGACGCTCGCGCACTCCGTACGGGACGTCGGCGGGTGCTCGCCGTCGGGCGCGTCCGCGGCCGTGCCGAAGTCCAGCACGACCGCGACGCGCTTGCCGCCCGCCTTGGTGGAGGTACCGGCGCAGACGGTGTCGAAACGGGCCGAGCCGCGCGGCTGTTCGGCATCCTTGGAATCCGCGCTGACGGCGAAGCGGAAGCCGCGCACCTCGCCGTCCGCGGGGCGTTCGGTGGCCGGGCCCTGGGTGGCGTACACCCAGTTCCCGCCCTTCCGGTCCCAGAACGACCAGTAGCGGTAGCCCTGGGCGTGGGCGGGCGCGGCGCCGAGCACGGCGAGCGCGGCCCCGGCCACGACGGCCGCGACAGCGACCCGGGCCGGGGCCGGACGGCCGGACCGCGACCGGAACGACGACCGGAACCCCATTCGGAACCACATCAGGAACAGAGACCGGAACCCCGTCCGGTGCTCACGGCCGAGGCCGGATGCGTGCCCGGTTACCGGGCCGGATGCCTGCCCGGGTACGAGCCCGGATCCGTGTTCGCCCTCGATCCCCGACACCGTCACGCTCCCGCCCCGCTCCGCCGCACCGCGCACGCCCACCACCATGCCTACGCCTTCTTCTTGCGGCCGCTCAGCAGGAAGCCGATCCCGATGCCCGCGACCAGGAACGCGCCGACCGTCCAGGCCGTCGACATGCCGTCCGAACCGCCCTCCTTGGCGTCCTGCGCGTCGCCGCCGTCTTCCGGGGCCTGCGCCGCCGGCTTCGGACCGGTGGCGTTCAGCTGCCGGACCAGGTCCCGCCCGCCGAAGTCCCGCGGGTCGGCGCCGGTCGCGTGGGCGGCGATGATCAGCGAGCCCAGGCCCGCCGGGTTGTCCTTCGACCAGGTCCGGGAGTGCCGCTCCAGCCAGGTGAGGGGGGAGCGGGCGGCGTCCAGGTAGCCGCCGGCCGCCAGGGCGATGACCGCGTCCGCCGTGTTGGCGTAGTCCGGGGCGGGCTTGTCGGCGCCCGGGGCGACGGCCGTCAGATGCCCGTCGGTCTTCTTCATGGCCGTGGCGAGGTACGCGGCGGAGGCGGCGGCCTTCGCCTCCGTGGCCGGCTCGTCCTTCGCGTCAGCGGATCCGCAGTCGAGCGGCTCGGCGTGCTGGGCGGCGCTCTTGATGGGCGGACCCAGCTGCAGTCCCCTGCCGACCAGGGCGAGCGCCCCGGCCGCGGTCGCGTCCGCGTTGGGCGCGAGCTTGCCCTTCTTGTCCGGCTGGTAGGCGAAGGCTCCGCGCTCATCCTTGTCGGCGTCGCAGCCGAGCAGGAATCCGTCCAGCGCCTCGTACGCCGACGTCTTCCCCTTCCGGGGCTTCACATCCGACGCATTCTCCCCCGCCGCGATGAGCGCGCCGATCACCAGCGAGGTGGAGTTGGCGTCGCTCGGGTCACCGGGGAAGTAGCTCCAGCCGCCGTCCTTGTTCTGCAGGGACTTCAGCCAGTTCACGGACTTCTTCACGGCGTCGCCGTGGCCGCCGAGCGCGGCCAGCGCCTGCACCGCGAGTGCGGTCGCGTTGCTGTCCACCGGAGTCTTCTTGTCGCACTCCTGGTCCGCGTCCGCGCGGAACTCCGCGAAGCCGCCCGAAGCGCACTGCTGGCCGGCCAGCCAGTCCACGGCCTCGGGGGCCGGCGTGACCTTCACCGTGTCCTGGGCGATCAGGGCCACCGACTGCCGCCAGACGGCGTCGAACTTCGGGTCCTTGGTGCCGTACAGCCCGGCCGGGAGCTTCGCCGGAGCCGCGGGCTTCGGTGAGTCGGCGGCGGACGCGGCCGGAGCGGCGGTCACGCACAGGGCGGCGGAGGCGGCCGTCAGCGCGACGGCGCGACGCAGTCTGCTGTGCCGGGACGGACCGCCCGGCCGGGGGCGCGGGGATATCTCCCCGGGGTGATGCAGCATCGGGCGGTGCCTTTCGGTGAGCGGACGCGGCCGGATCCGCTGCGCACCGCGCGGCCGTGCGGACGGGAGCGTGCGCACGCGGCGGGGCACCGGGCTCCGGCTCCGTATTCCTCGACGGTGCCGGTCCCCGGGCGCGGCCGTGGGACGGCCCGTCCGGAGACAGGAGCCGGTCACATCCGCCAGGGCACTCCGACTCGACGCCGTCGCGGCGCCTCACGGTTGCGGGTCAGTGCCGGAATTGCACCGGCTTTCCCCTGAGGGATGCGGTATCGACTGGCACACTCTACCGGCCCGTAGCAAGGGGCCCATGGGCGCCCGATGTCCCGAGCCGCCCGGGGGTGCATCGGAACCCGCCCAAGCACCCCGCCGGCCCCGCACCCGCCCCAGCACCCCGCCGGCCCCGCACCCCGCCGGCCCCGCCCCCGCGCCGCCCGGCACACGGCGCGCCCCGCCCCGCCTCGTACCGACCCGCCGCGCACGCGCCCCCGCACCGCCCCACGGGGTCGCACCGCCCGACCGTCCGCCCGGCTCCCTCTCACCGCCCGCCGCCCGGGAACTCCCCTCACACCGCCCGGTACGTCACCGGCTCGCTGCCCGGCACCGGCTCCGCCCGTCCCAGCGTCACCAGGCGCCGCAGATGCGCCTCCGCCTCCGAGACGGCGATGTTCCGTGACCCGGGGGAGATCTGCTCCCAGGGCCGGTTCCACTCCATGGCCTCGGCCAGCTGCCACGGGGTGAGCGCGCGGGCCCGCAGGAGGTCCCGCAGCCCGGCCAGCCGCGCCTCGTGGTGCGCCAGGAGCTGCCGCACCCGGGCCGCCGCGTCCGGGAAGGCGTACTGGTGGGCGGGCAGCACCTCGGCCGGGGCGAGGCGGCCGATCCGCTCCAGGGAGTCGAGGTAGTCCCCGAGCGGGTCGGTGACCGTGACGGCGTCGGGGTCCTCGTAGAGGCCGATGTGCGGACTGATGGTGGGCAGCAGGTGGTCGCCGGAGAACAGCCGGCCGTGGCCCGTCCGCCCGGCGGCCGGATGGTCCTCCTCCAGGTGCAGGCAGACATGGCCGGGGGTGTGCCCGGGCGTCCAGACGGCCCGCAGTCTCCGGCCCGGCAGATCGAGCAGTTCGCCGGGGACGACGGCGCGGTCGGGCAGTGCGGCCCGCAGACCGGGCAGCGCCGGATCCCGGCCGGACCCCCGGGCCGCGCGCAGCGGACGCAGATGATCCTCCGGCGCCCCGGCGGCTTCGAGCTTCCCGATCAGGTGGTCGAGCCAGAGCGCGGGCCGGGCCGCGCGGACCCGGCGCACGACCCGCGTGTCCGCGGGGTGCATCGCGATCCAGGCCCCCGACGCCTCGCGCACCCGCCCGGAGAGCCCGTGGTGGTCGGGGTGATGGTGGGTGACGAGCACGCCGTGCAGCTCGGTGACGGACGTGCCGCACGCCGCGAGTCCGGCGACGAGGGTGTCCCAGGAGGCCGGGTCGTCCCAGCCGGTGTCGATCAGAACCGGTCCGCGGCCGGTGTCCAGAAGGTGCACCAGCGTGTGGCCCAGCGGGTTGTCCGGGATCGGGACGGGGATGCTCCACACCCCGCCGCCGTGGTCGGTCACCGGGGCGGCCGGTTCCGTCATGGAGCCCTCCTCCATGGAGCCCCGCCCAGCGGATCGCGCCCCGAGCGAGCGGTGGAACGCGTTCTCCACCACGGTCGCCGGGACCGGTGCCCCGCGGGGCGGGAGGCGGCCGACGCATTGCCCACTGCAACGGGAACTGGTATCAGTTCTGATGCTGCGTCAGATATTAGCCGGGTCAGACGATTCCCGGGCGGCTTCGACGTTGAGGGCCGGCCGGACGGCGGGGAGGCAGGGCGATGACCGACCTCATCGAGCACGGACAGCTGTTCATCGGAGGCGCGTGGGTGGACCCGCTCGGCCCGGATGTGATCGAGGTGGTCTCGCCGCACACCGAGCAGGTCATCGGGCGCGTGCCGCACGCCTCGCGCGCCGATGTGGACCGCGCCGTGGCAGCCGCCCGCGAGGCCTTCGACCACGGGCCCTGGGCCCGTACCCCCCTCGCCGAACGGATCGAGGTGGTCACCCGGATCAAGGACGCGTTCGCCGTCCGGCACGAGGAGATCGCCCGGACCATCAGCGCGCAGAACGGCTCCCCCTACGCCTGGAGCGTCCTCGCCCAGGCCCTCGGCGCGATGATGGTGTGGGACGCGGCGATCACCGTGGCCCGGGACACCGCGCAGGAGGAACACCGGCAGGGGGCGCTCGGGCCGATCCTCGTCCGGCGGGAGCCGGTCGGGGTGGTCGCGGCCGTCGTGCCGTGGAACGTCCCGCAGTTCGTCGCCGCCGCGAAGCTCGCCCCCGCGCTGCTCACCGGGTGTTCGGTGCTCCTCAAGCCGTCGCCCGAGACCCCGCTCGACGCCTGGCTGCTCGCCGATATCGCGGCCGAGGCCGGGGTGCCCGAGGGCGTGCTCAGCATCCTCCCGGCCGACCGCGAGGTCAGCGAGTACCTGGTCGGCCACCCCGGCGTCGACAAGGTGTCGTTCACCGGCTCCGTGGCGGCCGGCAAGCGCGTCATGGAGGTCGCGTCCCGCAATCTGACCCGGGTCACCCTGGAACTCGGCGGCAAGTCGGCGGCGGTCATCCTCCCCGACGTCGACCTCGACACCGCCGTCGCCGGCATCGTCCCCAACGCCTGGATGAACAACGGCCAGGCGTGCGTCGCCCAGACCCGGATCCTCGCCCCGCGCAGCCACTACGACGAGATCGCCGAACGCTTCGCCGCCGCGGCCGGTGCCCTGGTCGTCGGCGACCCGCTCGACCCGGCCACCCAGATCGGCCCGCTGGTCACCCGCCGCCAGCAGCAGCGGTCCCTGGACTACATCCGGCTCGGACAGGAGGAAGGCGCCAAGGTGCTCGCCGGCGGCGGCCGGCCGGCGGCGCCCGACCGCGGCTGGTACGTCGAGCCGACGCTCTTCGGCGGTGTCTCCAACTCCATGCGGATCGCCCGCGAGGAGATCTTCGGCCCGGTGATCTGCCTGCTCCCGTACGAGGACGAGGCCGAGGCGGTCCGGATCGCCAACGACTCGGAGTACGGGCTGTCCGGCAGCGTCTGGACCGCGGACGTGGCCCACGGCATCGACATCGCCCGGCGGGTGCGCACCGGCACCTACTCCGTGAACACCTTCAGCCTGGACATGCTCGGCCCGTTCGGCGGTTACAAGAACAGCGGGCTGGGACGCGAGTTCGGGCCCGAGGGCTTCGCCGAGTATCTGGAGCACAAGATGATCCATCTCCCCGCCGGCTGGGAGGGCGACTGATGGGCGACCGCTGGCACATCGAGGTCGACCGCAGTGTCTGCATCGGCTCGGGCTTCTGCGCGGGCACCGCGCCCAGCGGCTTCCGGCTGGACTCCGCCCGCCAGTCCCACCCGGCCGAGCCCCGCACGGAGGCGTCCGAGGCGCTGCTGGAGGCGGCCGAGGGCTGCCCCGTCGAGGCCATCCTGATCAGCCTCGACGGCACGGGGGAGGCGGTGTTCCCGCCGGAGGAGTGAGCGGAGTGCGCCCGGCGCGGGCTGTTCCCGGCCGGGGCCCCGGGGTCGCAACCGGATCCCGGCCTTGAGATTCCGGTCCCTGCGACCGTCCGTGACGGCCCGTCGGACGCCCGTCGCCCACAACCCGCCAAGGCTTTCGCCGCCCCACATCCGCCATCCGATGTTTGAGCCTCGCCGCGAGGGAAACTCGGGCCCGGGTCGTCCTCCTCCCGGGCCCGTCCTCATGCCCGGGCCCGGGAGGGCGCACCGCCCGCCCGTGCCCCCGCCCGAGTCCCCCACGCATCCCGGCCGTTGCGACCGTTCCGCAGCACCCACCGTTCCCGGACCTCTCACCGCTCCCGCAGCCTCCATGCCCCCACCCGGCTCCACCGGCCGGTGCCAGGGACGCCGATGACCTGCGCTCCCGGGCCACAGCGCAGAGCTACCAGTCAGTAACGGAGCGTGTATTCTTCACGGTTGCTTCATGACACCCGTGACTGTCTCCGGCCCCCGGCCCCATGGAAATCTCATCCCGTCGAAACCGGCCCCGACAGCCGAGAGGGAGTGGGATGAGCAAGGGCTACGCCGTCTTCTGCGACGCCGACCGCCAGTTCTACGACGCTCCGCACCGGCTGCACGCGACCGCGGCCGACGCGGCGGGCGCCGCCGGCACGTCGCACGGGGAGGCCCTCTACGAAGTGGCGCGGCGCGAGGCCCCCGAGGGCTGGCAGCGCCACCGCTCCGGCGACTGGCTCGCGTTCCGTCCCCTCGACACCCGGCTGCCCGGCCAGGGCTGGAAGATTCACATCTCCGCCTGCCTGGACAACGCCGAGAGCATTCTCGACCGGGTCGGGGACCACTGCTTCTCCCGGGGCATCGCCTTCAAGTTCATGCCCAGCCGCTATCTGCTGCGCAACCGCAACGCCAAGTACGCGGACCGCGGCGGCAGCGGCAAGTTCATCACCGTCTACCCCGTCGACGAGGAGCACTGCCGCACCGTCGCCGAGGAGCTCGACGCGCTGCTGGCCGGTGAGCCCGGCCCGTACATCCTCAGCGATCTGCGGTGGGGCGCCGGGCCGGTGCACGTCCGGTACGGCAGCTTCACCGAACGCCACTGCTTCGGCCCCGACGGCGAGTTGTGCCCCGCCGTCGAGGACGGCGAGGGCCGGCTGGTGCCCGACCGCCGGGACCCGGCCTTCCACGTCCCGGACTGGGTGACCCTGCCCGACTTCCTGAAGCCGCACCTGGCGGCCCGGTCAGCCGTCACGACGACCGACATCCCGTACACCATCGAGCGTGCCCTGCACTTCTCGAACGGCGGCGGTGTCTACGTCGGACGCGACAGCCGCACCGGGGAGCAGGTCGTCCTCAAGGAGGCCCGGCCGTACGCCGGTCTGGCCGCGGACGGCGCCGACGCCGTGACCCGCCTGGAGCGCGAGAGGACGGCGCTGGAGCGGCTCTCGGGACTGGGCTGCACCCCCGAGGTGCGGGGGTGGTTCACCCTCGGCGACCACCGGTTCCTCGTCCTGGAGCACATAGCGGGCAAGCCGCTCAACACCTTCTTCGCGCGGCGGCACCCGCTGATCGAGGAGAACCCCGGGCAGGAACGTCTCGCCTCCTACACCGACTGGGCGCTGCGGATCCACCGCCTCGTCGAGGAGGCCGTCGAGGCGATCCACGCCCGCGGCGTGGCCTTCAACGACCTGCACCTGTTCAACATCATGGTCGCCGAGGACGAATCCTCCGTGGTGCTGCTGGACTTCGAGGCCGCGGCGCACATCGACGAGGGCCGCCGCCAGGTCGTCGCCAACCCGGGCTTCGTCGCCCCGGCGGACCGCAGGGGCTTCGACGTCGACCGCTATGCGCTCGCCTGTCTGCGGATCGCCCTGTTCCTGCCGCTGACCAGCCTGTTGGCCATCGACCGGGACAAGGCCGCGCACCTCGCGGAGATCGCCTCCCAACAGTTCCCGGTGCCCCGGGAGTTCCTCGACGAGGCGGTCGCCGAGATCACCCGCGGCTACGTCCCCGTCGATCCGCGTCCGGCCTCCCGTCCGGCACCGTCGGGCACCCGGCAGGGCAGTGGCTATCTGCCGGTGGACCCGGGCGACTGGCCGCGCAGCCGGGACTCCCTGGTGCAGGCGATCCTCGCCGCCGCCACACCGGAGCGGAAGGACCGTTTCTTCCCCGGTGACATCGCCCAGTTCGCGGCCCCCGGCGGCGGCGCCTGCTTCGCCTACGGCACCGCGGGCGTGCTGCACGCCCTCGCCGAGACCGGCGCACCGGACTGCCCCGAGGCCGAGGAGTGGCTGCTCCAGGCCACCGAGGACCCGGCGTCCGGGACCCCCTTCGGCTTCTACGACGGACTGTCCGGCATCGCCTGGGTCCTGGACCGGCTCGGCTACACCGAGCGCGCCCTCGCACTGCTCGACACCGTCTGCTCCCAGAACTGGGACGGGATCGCCCCCGACCTGCACAGCGGACTCTCCGGCATCGGCCTCGCCCTGGACGCCCTGGGCACCGCAACGGGCGACAGCACCCTGCACGACCGGGCCCTGCACTGCTCCCGGCTCGTCGCACGGGCCGCCGAACGGACCGCGGACGGCACACCGTCCGGCCGGCCGCCGCGCGCCGGGCTGCTGCACGGCGCCACCGGACAGGCCCTGCTCCACCTGCGGCTGTACGAACGCACCGGCGACCCGGCGCTGCTGGACCTCGCCGCCGACGCCCTCCGCCGCGACCTGGCCCGCTGCGTGCGCGGCGCCGGCGGGGCGCTCCAGGTCGACGAGGGCTGGCGCACCATGCCCTACCTCGGCGCGGGCAGCGTCGGCATCGGCATGGTGCTCGACGACTACCTCACCCACCGCCCCGACGAGCAGTTCGAGGGGGCGCGCCGCGAGATCGTCCGGGCCGCGCAGGCGATGTTCTACGCCCAGCCCGGTCTGTTCCGCGGCACCGCCGGCATGGTGCTCCACCTGAGCCGGACGACGACCGGCGGACCCGGCACCCGCGCCGCCGATGTGCGCCGCCAGATCGACGCCCTCTCCTGGGGCGCCGTCCCCTACCGGGGCCGGCTCGCCTTCCCCGGCGAGCAGATGATGCGGCTCTCCATGGACCTCAGCACCGGCACCGCCGGTTGCCTCCTCGCGCTGGGCAGCGCGCTGCACGACAAGCCCGTGCAGCTGCCCTTCCTCCCGGCGCCGACACCCGCCGCACCCGCGGCCCCAGAGCCGGCTTCCCTCCGGGAAGCCGTGGCAAGCACACCGTCCCCATGATGAAAGGAACACGACCATGTCGCTTCTCGACCTGCAGTCCCTGGAGACCCCGAAGGACGAGTCCGCCGAGGCCGCCCTGCACGGCAGCCGCGCGAGCCTGCTCCTCTGCGGTGACAGCAGCCTGAGCGTCACCACCTGTAACTGACCTCGTCCGCAACGCGAGGCGGGCTGTGCCCCGCGTGGCGGAGAGATCGTTGCGTCGGCCCCGGGCGGGATTCCCGTCCGGGGCCTCTCCGCAGCAGCCGTGCCGTACGGGTACGAAGAGTGGTGTACGGGCGGCGCGGACGGAGAGATGAGGACTTCACCGTTCATCGTCCCGCGCGGTACGCGCCAGGACAACCGCGCGTCACCGCCCGGCTGTTCCCACGGGCCGGGCAACCGGCACCCGCTCGGGACGTGGACCCGCCCGGCGCCGGCCCGGGCCACCCGACCGAGGACCCACCGCGTATGGCACCGACGTCCCCCGCCGCCCCGCCGACCGCACCCGAAGCCCCGTCCGGACCGCACCCCGGAACCCCGTCCGGCGACCCCGCGGCCGACGGACACCGGGCCGGACCCACGGGACTCCTGCTCACCGCCGCCCGGCTCAATGCCGGCCGCACCGCGGCCCTCGCGCTCCTCAGCACCGTGTCGGCCGCCGCCACCATCGCGCTGCCCGCGGCGCTCGGGCACACCCTCGACCTGGTGCTCGACGGCGGCCGGGGCCACGGCGCGTGGCTCGCGCTGTGCGCCGCGCTCATCGCGGCGGAGGTGCTGGCGGATGCCGCGGTCGCCCTGCTCACCGGCACCACCAACGCCCGCTGCGCCGCCTGGCTGCGCGGGCTCGGCCTGACCCACCTGCTGTCCGTCGGACCGTACCGGGCGGCCCGCTTCACCCCCGGCGACCTGGTGACCCGGCTGACCGGGAACGCCACCGAGGCCGCCACCGCACCCGCGACCGCCGCCACCGGCCTCGCCTCGCTGCTCACCCCGGTCGGCGGCCTGGTCGCCCTGGCGTTCCTCGACCTCTGGCTGGCCGCCGTGTTCCTCGCCGGCGTCCCGCTCCTCGCCCTCATGCTGCGGGCCTTCACCCGCGGCACGTCGGACTGCGTGGAGCGCTACCAGCGCGTCCAGGGCGACATCGCCGCCCGCCTGGTCGAGGCCCTGAGCGGCGCCCGCACGGTCGCCGCCGCCGGCACCGAGGCCCGGGAACGCGCCCGCGTCCTCGCCCCGCTGCCCGAACTGGGCGTCCAGGGGCGGCGCATGTGGCAGGTGTACGGGCGGGCCGTCGTCCAGGGCGGCATCCTGGTGCCGCTGCTCCAGACCGCGGTTCTCGCCGCGGGCGGGATCCGGCTCGCCGCCGGGGCCGTGAGCGTCGGCGAACTGCTCGCCGCCTCCCGCTACGCCGCCATCGCCGCCGGCGCCGGGGCCGTCGTAGGACAGCTGAGCTCCCTGGTCCGCAGCCGCGCCGCCGCCCGGCGCACCACCGAACTCCTCGCGGTGCCCCCGGTGCCCGCCGGCACCCGCCCCCTGCCCCCCGACGGGCCCGGCCGCCTCGAACTGCGCGCCGTCACCGCGAGCCGCGGCGGCACTCCGGTCCTGAGCGGCGTCGACCTGGTCGTCCCGGGCGGCACCACGCTGGCCGTGGTGGGCCGCTCCGGCGCGGGCAAGTCCGTCCTGGCCGCGCTCGCCGGCCGGCTGGCCGACCCGGACAGCGGCCAGGTGCTGCTGGACGGCGTGCCGCTGACCGAGGCCGAGCCCGGAGCGCTGCGCCGGGAGGTCGGCTACGCCTTCGAACGGCCGGAGCTGTTCGGCGGCACGGTGGGCGGGGCCATCGCCTTCGGCCCGTACGAACCGCCCCGGCCGGACATCGTCGCCGCGGCCCGCTCCGCCAGCGCCGACACCTTCGTCCGGCGCCTCCCGGACGGCTACCGCACCGCCCTCGCCGACGCGCCGCTCTCCGGGGGCGAGCTGCAACGCCTCGGCCTGGCGCGGGCCTTCGCACACGCCGGCCGGCTGCTGATCCTCGACGACGCCACCTCCAGCCTCGACAGCGTCACCGAACGGGAGGTGAGCGGGGCGCTCACCCGGGACGTGCGCTCCGGCACACGCCTCCTGATCGCCCACCGCGCCTCCTCGGCCGCCCGCGCGGACCTGGTGGCCTGGCTGGAGGACGGCCGGGTACGAGCGGTCGGCCCGCACGCCGTGCTATGGGAACACCGGGACTACCGCGCGGTGTTCGCCGGCGGACCGGGGGAGACCCGGTGACCCGCCACCGCCGGGAGAGCCCGCTGCGCCGCATCGCTCCCCGCGCCCGCCGCTTCCTCGGCCGGCGGAAGCAGGTCCTCCTGCGCCTGGCCGGCTGGTCGGTCCTGGAGTCCGCCCACACCTTCCTCGGCGGTTACGGCGCCGCCAAGGCCCTGGACGACGGCTTCCTGGCCGGGCGCACCGGAACCGGACTCGCCTGGCTCGCGCTCGCCGCGGCGGCCGTCCTCGCCGGAGGCCTGGCCACCCGCGGCGTCTTCCGCGGCCTGGCGGGACTCGTGGAGCCGCTGCGCGACGGCCTGGTGCGGCGGATCGTCTCCGACTCCCTCGCCGAGGCCGTCGCGGCACCCGCGGCCCGCGCCGGAAGCGGCGCCGTGTCCCGCCTCACCCAGCAGACCGAGACGGCCCGGGACAGCTTCGCCGGACTCGTCCTGGTCGCCCGCTCCTTCGTCTTCACCGCCGCCGGAGCCCTGCTCGGCCTCGCCTCGCTCGCCCCGCTGCTCCTGCTGGTCGTCCTGCCGCCGCTGGCCCTCGGACTGCTGCTGTTCGCCGCCACCCTGCACCCGATGGCCGCCCGCCAGCGCGAGTTCCTGCGCGCCGACGAGGCCCTGGCCGAGCGCTTCGGAGCGGTGTCGACCGGCCTGCGGGACATCGTGGCCTGCGGCGCCCAGGACCGTACGGCCGCCGAGGCGGAGCACCTCATCGCGGCCCAGACCCGGGCGGCCCACGCCCTGGCCCGCTGGGCCGCCGCCCGCTCCCTGGCCCTCGCGGTCGCCGGCCAGCTCCCCGTCGTCCTCCTCCTGGCCGCCACCCCCTGGCTGCTCGGCAAGGGCCTCACCGCAGGGGCGCTGCTCGGCGCCCTGACCTACCTGACCCAGGCACTGCTGCCCGCCCTGCACACCCTGATGACCGCCCTGGGCGCCTCGGGCACCCGCCTCCTGGTCATCCTGGACCACCTCACCGCCACCAAGCCACGCCCCGCACCCCCCATCACGCCACGGGCACCCCTCGACCCCGCACCCCCGCGGGTCGAACTCCGCTCCGTCACCTTCGCGTACGGCCCGGGGGCGCAGCCCGTCCTCCGCGACCTCGACCTGGTGATCGAGCCGGGCGAACACCTGGCGGTCGTCGGCCCCAGCGGCATCGGCAAGTCCACCCTGACCACCCTGATCGCCGGCCTGCGGGAGCCCGACACAGGCGCGATACACCTCCAGGGAAAGCCGCTGCGTCAACACCAACTGGCCCGCCTCCGGGTCCTGATCCCCCAACAGGCCTACGTCTTCACCGGCACCCTCCGGGACAAC
This sequence comes from Streptomyces sp. bgisy100, assembly GCF_057709105.1. Classification (NCBI taxonomy): domain Bacteria; kingdom Bacillati; phylum Actinomycetota; class Actinomycetes; order Kitasatosporales; family Streptomycetaceae; genus Streptomyces; species Streptomyces sp. bgisy100. Next base: position 695 of record NZ_JBYITE010000062.1, on the reverse strand, counting down.
CTCCTCTACCTCTGCCCGGACGGCGCGGAACCCCGGGCACTCGAAGCATCGGCCCACGCCGTCGGCCTGGACGCCCTCTGGCACCGACTCGGCGGCCCGGACGCCCTCGTCGACCCCGCCGCCCTCTCCCAGGGAGAACGCCAACTGGTCGCCCTGGCCCGGGCCCACCTCTCCCCGGCCCCCCTGGTCCTGCTGGACGAGGCGACCTGCCACCTGGACCCGGCCGCCGAGGCCCGCGCCGAACAGGCCTTCGCCGACCGCCCCGGCACCCTGATCGTGATCGCCCACCGCATCAGCTCGGCCCACCGCGCCGACCGCGTCCTGATCCTCGACGGCACCCGAGCCACCTGCGCCCCCCACCACGAACTCCTGGAACGCTCGGACCTCTACCGCGACCTGACGGGCCACTGGCACACCGACACGGTGAACCACGGCGAGCATCACCCGGACCACCAACCCACCAGGCAAAGCAGCTGGTGGACGGGAGAGCACGGAGCCGGAAACGCACCAGCACCCGAACCCGCGGACACCCGGCTCCCCAACCCGCAGCCGGGGAAAGGCCGCTGACGGGAAGGGGACGGGGTCGGAAGGAGGGCGACCCCCGAACCGCGCACAGCGCTCGGACCACCAACGTGCCACCGGGGGAAAGCCGCGGACGAGACGGGAGGGGGACGGGGCCGGAGGGGTGGGGGGTT
>NZ_JBYITE010000061.1:0-35670 GCF_057709105.1 Streptomyces sp. bgisy100 | reverse complement strand
CGGGCCGGCTCAGCGCCCTCGCCGGCAGTCCCCCGGCTTCGCGGAGAGGGCACAGCGCGGCTCCACCATCAGCGAGGTCGCGGCCAGCCATCGGGACCGGCGGTAGCCGCCCGCTCCGGCGCCGCCGAAGGCCACCGGGCTCATGACCAGGAGAATCGGCCCGGCACTGACCGTGCACTGCACGCCGACCGGGCGGCAGGGGCTATGTTGCACCTGTGTACGACGTTCATCCGTAGCGGGAGTCGCCGTGGCCCTGACCTGCACCGACGTGATCCAGCGGCTGGTGGACTCGCTCGCCGCCCGCATCCGGCACTCGGTCGCCGTGGACGACGAGCGCGGCCGCCTCATCGCGTGCAGCCGCCACTACGGCGACGAGGACGAACTCCGCATCGACGTGGTGCTCTCCCGGCAGCTGCCGGCCCCCGCCGCCGAATACCTCAACAGCTTCGGCATCGCCACCGCCGATGCGCCCCGCTCGATCCCCGCCCACCCCTCGCTCGGACTCAAGGAACGACGCTGCCACCCGATTCGTGACCACGGACAACTGCTGGGCTACCTCTGGCTGATCGGCACCCACACAGACCGCCTCGACGAGACGGTCAGCGACTGCGTGACCCAATTGTCCGCGCCGCTCCGGGAGCGGTCACTCCAGGCGAGCGAGGAGGAACAACGGCACCGGGCTCTGGCAACCGCCCTCCTGACCAGGGGCGAGGCCTCCGCGCGCGCCGCACACGACCTCATCGACCAAGGACTCCTCGGCCCGCACGACGAGATCGCGGTCATCGCAACCGGGGCGACCACCGACCCCCGGACCCTCGCCGCCGTGATCACGGACACCACCACCCGCGGCAGCGACGAGCCACCGGCCCGGGCACTCCCGGCCACGGTCGACGGTCGCGGTGCAGTCCTCCTCACCGGCCGAGAAGGGGTCGAGCGCGCAGCAGCATGGTGGGCCCAGGAAATACGGCGGCGCGTGCGGCAGCGGAACGCGGAAGACGACGGCGTCGTCGTCGGCGTCAGCAACACCGGCCGGCTCGACCAGGCTCCCGACCTCCTCCGCCAGGCCGTACTGGCCGCGTTCGCCGCCGCCGAACTGCCGGAGTTCCCACCCGTGCTCCCCTGGCGCGACACCGGCGTCTACGGCCCCCTCATGCTCACCGCAATCACCTCCCCGGAGCTCGCGGTACCGCCGCAGATCGCCGAACTCGGCGCCGGCACCCGCACCGACTCCCTGGCCCGCACCGCCGAGGTGTTCCTGGACACCGCCGGCGACACCACCGCCGCATCCGAACAGCTGAACATCCACCGGACGACGCTCTACTACCGCCTCGCCCGGATCGAGAACAGAACCGGCTGGAACCTCAAGAACGGCCACGACCGACTGACCCTCCACCTGGGCCTCAAAATGCAGCACCTCCTCAACAGCAACATCCCGGCCCTGCTACAAGGAGAGGAAAAGCGGCGGGAAAGTTCCTGACACGCGACGATGCCGACGGGGGCCGGGCGGCCGGAGACTGCGCGGAACCCGGAGGGACGGCCCCGGGTGAGGATCGATCGTGAAGGACCCGTCGCATGACCTTCCCCACGGACCGACAGCGCATCGCTGACCGGCTGAAGCTCGGCTCGGAGCTGCTCTACCTGTCCCGGCAGGACGTCGAACACCTGCAACTGACGCGGGACGCCATGATCGAGCTGACCCGCCGGGCCCTGGTCGAGCACGGTCACCGCCGCTACGAGATGCCGGCCAAGATCGGTGTCCACCCGTACGACAACGTCTTTTACCACGCCATGCCGGCCTACTTGCCGGGGCCGGGGATCGTGGGCGCGAAGTGGATCGGGTGCTACCCGGACAACCCGCCCAGGTTCGGTCTGCCGCAGACCACCGGGCTCCTGGTGCTCAACGATGTGGAATCCGGTGTGCCGCTGGCCGTCATGGACTCGGCGTGGCTGACCGCGATGCGCACCCCGGCGGTGACGGTCCTGGCCGCCGCGGCGCTGCACCCCGGCGCCACCACGTTCGGGATGTTCGGCTGCGGCGTGCAGGGCAGGGAACACGTCCGCTACGCGGCTCTGGCGATGCCCGGCCTGGAGACAGTCCACGTCCACGACACCGACGAGGCCGCCGCGGATGCCCTGATCGCGCAACTGCAGCCCGAACTGGACGTGCGGATCGTCAAAGGCGAGTCGGCCGAGGCGGTCACCAAGAGTGCGGAAGTCCTGAGCTCGGCGACGGTCATCCTCCGGGAGCCGCTCGCGGTGGTGAAGGACGCGTGGGTCACCGCCGGACAGACGATCCTCCCGTGCGACCTGAACACCTTCTGGGACCCTCGCACGTCCCGGCGCGCCGACCGGTACATCGTCGACAGCGTCGAGGAGCACGAGCTGTTCGCGTCGATGGGGTACTTCCCCGACGGCCTGCCCGAGATCGCCGCCGAGACCGGCGAGGTGCTGGCCGGGGTGAAGCCCGGCCGTGAGAGCGCCGAGGAGATCATCGTCAACAGCAACATCGGCATGGCCGTCTGCGACATCGCGGTGGGTCACGCGATCCTGCACCACGCGCTGGAGCGCGGGGTCGGATTGCGGCTCCCCCTCTGACCTCCGGGCGGGCGGCGGCCACGGGAGCACCGCTCCACTGTGCCGCTGCCCGCCGAACCGCCGCCGGATCGAGCGGGGGCACCGCCCTGCCGGAGTTCCTAGGCCACCCACCCGTTGGTCAGCGTCTGCACCGCCGCACCGTCGAGGTCCTTGAGCTTCGCCTCGGCGAAGGCGCGCGCGGCGTCCGAGGGGAGCACCCGGAAGGCGGGCCGCTCGGCCGCCAGCAGCTCGACCATCTGCGCTGCCACGTCCTGCGGCGTCTGTGCGTGCGCGAAGGCGCCGCGGGTGCGGTCCAGATAGGCGGACAGCGCGGGGGCGTACGGTCCGGCCTGCTCCAGGACGTCGTCGCGGACACCCACGTTGCTGACGAACTCGCTGGCCACCGCACCCGGCGCGACCACGCTGACGGACACGCCGGCCGTCGCCGCAACCGGCGCGAGGGACTCCATGAAGCCCTCGACCGCGAACTTGGCGGCGCAGTATGCCTCGTTGAAGGGCTGGCCGATCACGCCGCCCACGCTGGTCACGGTCACCACCCGGCCCTTGCTCGCCCGCAGCAGGGGCAAGGCCGCCTTCGTCACGTGCAGCACGCCGAAGAAGTTGACCTCCATGACGGCCCGCACGTCCTCGACACTCTCCTGCTCGAGGGTGCCGAGGTGGCCCGCGCCGGCGTTGTTGACCAGGGCGTCCAGCCGGTCGAGACCGGCCAGGCAGGACGCGATCGAGGCCGGGTCGGTCACGTCCAGCGCCCGGACGTCGACGGCGACTCCGGCCTCCTCGGCCGCCGCCCGCAGCGCGCCCGCCTTGGTGGTGTCGCGCATGGTGGCGATCACGTGCCAGCCGCTCTGCGCGGCGGCGACGGCGGTGGCCAGGCCGATGCCGGAGGAGGTTCCGGTGATCAGGACGGTCTTGGTGCTGGTGCTCATCTTCGGACCCATCTACTTATGAATCATAACTAAGGTTGGGCATAACTATGGGCCCAGATATTTCACGTTGTCAAATACATCGGTAGACTGAACGGCATGTCCCATGCACCGGATGAGCTGACCGTGGAGGTCGTCGGCCTCATCGCGGCCATCACCCGCCGCTACACCCAGGAGGCCGAGGCCGCCGCGACCGCGCACGGGCTGACCCCGCTCCAGGCCAAGGCGCTGCTCGCCGCCGAGGAGCCGGTCCCGACACGCCGTATCGCCGACCGGCTGCACGCGGAGCCCTCCAACGTGACCGCGATCATCGACCGGCTGGAGTCCCGCGGTCTGGCCGAGCGCAGCCTCGATCCGGGCGACCGCCGCGTCAAACGCGTCGCCGCCACCGAGGCAGGCCGCGCCGTCGTCGCCGACCTTCGCGCCCGGATGCCCTTCGCCGCCGCCCCGCTGGCCCAGCTCAGCACGGAGCGGCGCGAGTTCTTGCGTGAGCTGCTGCAAGGGGTCCTGGACGCGTGACGCCCGCCGACGGGCAGCCGTGCTCAGCGTGGCGAGCGCCTCGTGAGGGGTGACTCATGCGGGCACAGTGACTGATGCGGGCACGTCACCTTGCATGCCCGGCGCGTCCGGCACGCGCGAGTGGGCCGGGCCCGCAGGTCAGCGGTCGCGGCCGGTGCCGCTGCGCGGTGCGCCGGCGGCGTCGTCCGGGCGGCCGGGGCGTGCGGTGGCCCCGGTGTCCGGCGTGGGGTGCGGCATGGGGTGCGGCGTCCGCCCGGCCGTGGGATCCGTCGCCGCCCAGCTGCCCAGCAGGCGCAGCGCGTGTGCGGAGGGGGTGTCGGGTTCGGCGGTGTAGAGGTAGAGGGCCTGGTCCGGGTCGTCGGGCAGGGGGAGGGTCTCGTAGTCGAGGGCCAGCTCGCCGACGACGGGGTGCCGGTAGTGCTTGGTGCCGTGGGTGTACTGGAGAACGTCGTGGTCGGCCCACCACTGGCGGAAGTCCTCGTCGTGCACGGACAGCTCGCCGATCAGCTCGGTCAGGCGGGGGTCGTGCGGGTGGCGCCCCGCGTACAGGCGCAGGACGGCCACCGTGCCGCGGGCCGCGGTCTCCCAGTCGGCGAGCAGGTCGCGGGCGGCGGGGTCGAGGAAGATGAACCGGGCGAGATTGCGGTCGCGGTGCGGCAGCGCGTCGAAGTCGGTGTACAGGGCCTTGGCCAGGGGGTTGGCGGCCAGCACGTCCAGCCGGTGGCCCATGATCATCGCGGGGATGTCGGACAGGGAGTCGAGGAGCCTCAGCAGTCCGGGCCGCACGCGCTGCGGCGGCACCGCGCGGCGGCGGGCGGAACCCGGCCGGGGGCAGGCCAGGTCGAACAGATGGGCGTGCTCGGCCGCGTCCAGGCGCAGCGCGCGGGCGATGGCGTCCAGGACCTGCGCGGAGGCGTTCGCGCTGCGCCCGCGCTCCAACCGCACGTAGTAATCGACGCTGATGCCGGCCAGCCGGGCCACCTCCTCACGGCGCAGTCCCGGCACCCGGCGACGGCCGGTGTCCGGACCCAGGCCGGCCTGGTGGGGGCTGGTCCGGGCCCGGCGCGAGCGCAGGAAGTCGCGCAGCTCGAGGTTGGGCTCACGCCCCGCTGACGTGCTCATCCCCTCAGCGTAGGCGGGCGCGTGCCACGGCGGTGCGGTGGAAGGGGGGCCTGACAAACCCCCTTTCCAGGCGTCCGGAGTGGTCCCCGTGATGGTCTCCTGGGTGGTGCCCCCCTTCGTATCCGTTCCTGAGAGGGACCACCATGTCCAAGCCCCTGATCGTCATCACCGGTGCCAGCTCCGGCATCGGCGCGGCCACCGCCCGCCTCCTGTCGGCCCAGGGCCACCCGCTGCTGCTGCTCGCCCGGCGGCTGGAGAAGCTGGAGGAGCTCGGTCTGCCCGAGACCCTGTGCCGCAAGGTCGACGTCACCGACCGGGACGCGCTCCAGGCCGCGGTGCGCGAGGCCGAGGAGCGGTTCGGGCCGGCGGACGCGATCGTCAACAACGCCGGGGCGATGCTCCTGAGCCGGCTGGCGGACCAGGATGCCGAGGAATGGGACCGGATGATCGACCTGAACATCAAGGGCGTGCTGTACGGCATCCGCGCCGTCCTTCCCGGCATGCTCGCCCGCGGCACGGGGACGATCATCAACGTCAGCTCCGTCGCCGGCCGCAAGACCTTCCCGAACCACACCGCTTATGTGGGCACCAAGTTCGCCGTCCACGCCATGTCGGAGAACCTGCGCGAGGAAGTCGCCTCCTCCGGCGTGCGCGTGGTGACCATCGCCCCCGGCGCCGTGGAGACCGAGCTGCTCTCCCACACCAGCGACGAGCGGATCAAGCAGGACTACGAGGCGTGGAAGAAGTCCGCCGGGGGTGCCCTGACCAGCCAGTCCGTGGCCGAGGCCATCGCCTACGCCTACCACCAGCCGCAGAACGTCACCATCCGCGAGATCGTTCTCGCCGCGACCGGCCAGGAGGGCTGACCGGCACGGCGTCGCGGGGACGGCCGCCCTCGACAGGGCGCTGTCCCTGCCCTTCGGGCGGAACCGGGCGACGGCGGTACCGCGGGAGCCGAACCGCTCCGGGTCACCGGTCGTGGTGCCGCGGACGGCGGCTGCCTCTGGGAAGTAGCGTGCCTCCGGGAGGTGGCGCCGAATGGGCCCCAGGCCCTCGGGCGGTCGCCCCGGGCGACGGGCCCGCCTTCCCTTGCCGCGCGGGACGGGCCGCCTCCCATGGGGAATTCGCCGATTCCCTGGGGAGCTCGCCGCCTCCTGCCTGGAGCTTGCCGCCTCCGGCGTGAGGCTTGCCTCCGGCGTGAGGCTTGCCTCCGGCGTGAGGCTTGCCTCCGGCGTGAGGCTTGCCTCCGGCGTGGAGCCTGCCGACTCCGGCAGTGTGCTCTCCCACTCCGGCCTGGAGCCTGCCGACTCCGGCGGTATGTCCGCCGGCTCCCGCATGGCGCTCGCCGCCCGACCGGTCCGCGCGGGCCGTGCCTTCACGCTACGGCACGGGACGTTCCGGGGCCCGCGGGCCGGACGCCTCCCCTACGCCTCCCGTCCTCTCCCCTCCAGCCGTTCATGCGAGTTATCCACAGGGTGCGCGGAAATCTCGTAGACGCGGAAGACTTTCCGTAGGCGACGACCACTGGTGGAGGGGGAGGCCCATGACGGGCTCACTGGCTGTCCTGCGCAAGGGACACCGGGCGGACGCGGAGCGGCTGTTGGCCCGCGCCGTCGAGGAGGAGGTGCGGCGCTCCGGCGGCCGCACGGACGGGGCGGTGCTGCTGGCGCGGGCCAAGGAAGCGCTGGACGGCATGGCGGCGTCGGCGGCCGAGGAGTACGAGGCGTATCTGCGGGAGTTGGACGAGGCCGACGGCCAACGGCCGCCCGCCGAACGGTTCTCCGGCCGGGCGCTGGGCACACCCGCGCTGGTGGCCGCGGTGGCGGCGGTGACGGCGTTCGGCGCGGACCTGGGATCGGGTACCACGGCCGGGACGGCTCTGACCGCCGGTGCGGCGGTGGCCGTCGCGGGCGGCGCGGCCGCGGTGCTGCTGGGACGCACGGCGGGGCACCGGCCGCCGGCCCGCCGGCGGGCGGGGCCGCGCGGCGGACCGGGCGGCGAGGAGCAGTTGCGCCTGCAGTGGCTGACGGCGCTGGAGGTGCGGGGGATCCGGCCGTTCCTGGACCAGCAGCGGATGCTCGCCGCGGCCACGCGGCGGGACACCGGGGCCGGGATCCCCGCCGCGCGGGGCCAGGGGGCTTCAGCCGGCCGCGGGCCGCAGCTGCGCGGCGGCGACAAGAGCGCGGCTGCGCTCCGGCGGAACGTCCTCCAGCAGTCCTTCGGTCATCTCCCCGAGGAGGACGGCCCGTTCGCGGGCCGCCGGGCCCAGCTGCTGCAGATCGCGCAATGGGTGCACGCCTCCCGGGCGAGCACGGAGACGGTGCCGACGGTGGTGGTGCTGCACGGGGCGCCGGGCGCCGGCCGGACCACCCTGGCGGTGCGGGCCGCGCACCATCTGCGCGACCAGTTCCGCGGCGCCTGCGTCGTGGACCTGCGCGGGGACAGCGCCGAGGAGCCCCCGCTGCCCACCCGGGATGCCCTGCTGCACCTGCTCAACCGGCTGGGCGCGCCCCGCGAACAGCTGCTCTTCCGGGAGCGGTCCTCCCCGGAGCAGCAGGTCAAGCGGCTGAGCGAGCTGTACCACCAGCATGTGGCGGGGCTGCCGGTCACCATCGTCCTCGACGACGCGTCCGACCCGGAGCAGGTGCGCGTGCTGCTGCCGGAGCGTTCGGACAGCCTGCTGCTGGTCACCGCCCGCACCCCGCTCGACCTGCCGCCGGAGTTCCCCGCCCGGGTCCACCAGCTGGCGGTGGAGCCGCTGGAGGCCGCCGGGGCCGAGGAGTTGCTGAAGGCGGTCGCCGAGCAGTCGGCGGGCCCCTACGACATGGCCGCGGGCGACCGGATCCGCGAGCTGTGCGGCGGGCTGCCACTGGCACTGCGGGTCGCCGGATCCGCACTGGGTGCGCGGACGCCGAGCGGTCTGGCGGACGATCTGGCGGCCTGCGCCGCGGCGGATCCGGTCGAGCGGACGCTGCGTCTGCGCTACGCCGACCAGCCGGAGGCCGCGCGCAGACTGCTGCGCCGGCTGTCCCTGGCGGGCCGGGCCAGCCTGGGCGCGGCGGCCGCCGCCGCGCTGCTCGCCACCGACGAGCAGGAGGCCGTACGGCAGCTGACCGCGCTGTCCCGGGCCGGGCTGATCGAGCACGTGCGCGGCAGCCGCTACCGGCTGCACGACCTGGTGCGCCGCTTCGCCCACGCCCGGCTCCTCGACGAAGAGGAGCCGGCCGAGCGGTCGGCGGCCCAGGAGCGCCTGATCCGCAGCTACGCGGAGCTCGCGGACTCGGTGATCCGGCTGGTGGACGGCAAGACGTCGACCCGGGCGGACCTGGTGTCCCACGGTCCCGCGGGCTCGCACGGCTTCACCTCGCTCGACGCGGCGCTGCGCTGGCTGGACGACGAGTCGAGCTTCATCACGGCGGCCCTGCGGCACGCGGAGGACGTGGACCAGTCGGCGGTGCTGCACCTGCTCGGCGCGCTGTGCGACTACTGCCTGCTCCGCGGCGACCTCTACCGGCTCGGCGAGCTGAGCGACCTGACGAAGGCCGCCGACCGGGGGCTGCTGGTGCGGTCGGTGCAGTGGCGCACCGGCGTCGCGGCCCGCCAGCTCGGCGAGCTGGACAAGGCCCGCACGACCCTGTCGTCCGTGGTGGATCTGTACTTCGAGGCCCAGCACCCGTCCGGCGCGGCCCGCGCGCTGCGGGACCTCGGCATCACCCTGCACCACCAGGGCAATCTTCCGGAGGCCGCGGCCAAGCTCCGGGAAGCCCTGGACATGCAGACGGGCGAGGAGCTGAGCGGTGACCGGGCGTGGACGCTGCACGCCCTGGCGGCGGTGGAGCGCGACCGGGCTCATGTCGCGGAAGCCCTGGAGATGCTGCACACGGCTCTGGAGCTGCACCGACGCAGCGAGAGCGTGCACGGCCAGGCGTGGGCGCACTTCCAGCTCGGCCAGGTCCATCTGCGGCTGGGCGCCGTCCCGGACGCCGAGCGGGAGCTGCGGCAGGCCCTCGAGGAGTACGGCAGCACCCGCGACGGCCGGGGCGAGGCCTGGGCGCTCACGGAGCTGGCGCGGGCCCGGCTGGTGGACGGCGACGCGGGCACCGCGGCGGACCAGCTGCGGCAGGCACTGTCACGGCACGCGGACAACGAGGACGCCCGGGGTGAGGCCTGGACCCGTTACTACCTCGGCCAGGCCCTGGAGGAGCGGGGCGAGCACGACGAGGCGGTCCGGGAGCTGGAGCGGGCCCGCACGATGTTCAGCCGCATGCGGGACGCCTACGGGCTGGCCTGCGCCCGGCACCACTCAGGCCGGGTCACCCGTGACCAGCGCGCGGCCCGGACGGGGAGCCTGCTCAACAGCGGTTTCGCCCGACAGCTGCTCCAGGACGCCCGGCAGGACTTCCACCGGGTGGGCGTCGCTCACGGACAGGCGTGGTCCTGCCTCGAACTCGCGGTGATCGACGCGGGCAACGGCCGGTCCGCGCAGGCCCTGGACCTCACCGAGGAGGCGGGCCGGCTGTTCGTGGAGTACGGGGACCGGCGCGGTGAGGACTGGTCCCGCTTCCTGCGCTGCACGCTGCTGCCGCTGACGTCGCCGGGCGGATCGGTGGTCGGTACGGCGGTGGCCCAGGAGGAGCTGGCCGAACTGCTGCGGGACGCGCATCCGATGCGCGACGGGAAGCTGGAGGACTGCGCGGAGGCGTACGCGCTGATCCTGGAGCGCGGTGTCGAACCGGAGACCGGCTGGCAGGCGTGGCGGCTCGGCATGGTGCCGAACCGCCACTCCCGGGAGGTGATGGGCGTGACGGTGGCAGCCACGGGCCAGGAGCCGGGGCCGGCGCCGGGGTAGCGCGACGACGGGGCCGGACAAGCCGGCTGTCGGGACCGGGCCGCCGGCCGGGCCCGACAGCCGGGCCAGGCACCCGGGCCCGACCCGCCGGTCAGCCCCGCGCCGGCTTGTCCTTCGACCAGCCGGTCAGTCCCGCTCCGGCCCGTCCTTCGACCAGCCGGTCAGTCCTGCTTCGGCTTGTCCTTCGACCGGCCGGAGGAGGCGTCGGCCGTGCGCTCCGCCGAGGCGGCGCCGCCCGCGGCGGAGGCACCCGCGGCGGAGGCGGCGGGCGCCTCTTCGAAGTCGATCTTCGTGAACTGCTTGTTCATGCTCTTCATCAGCAGCCACACCGCACCGCCGATGAGCGCGAAGACGATGAAGCCGAGGACGCCGGGCGTCACCTTTTTCTCGTCCAGCTCCTTGGCGAGCGGGACGAGATGCGTCATGGCGAGCTGAGTGGTCGCAGAGGTCATGCGCCTAATTCTCCCGGATGCCCGCGAAGAGGTCGTCCTCGGGGAGGGAGGTGTCCACGAGCGACTTCGCGAGCTCGTACTCCTCCGTGGGCCAGACCTCCTGCTGGAGCTCCATCGGGACGCGGAACCAGCCCCCGTCGGGGTCGATCTGCGTGGCGTGTGCGATCAGCGCCTTGTCGCGGATCGGGAAGAACTCGGCGCAGGGAACGTGCGTGGTCAGCGTCCGCTCGACCCGCTCGAACTCCTTCCAGCGCTTCAGCCACTCCCCGTACGGCGACTCCATGCCCCGGGCGAGGAGCGCCTCGTGCAGGGCGACGGTCCGCGGCCGGTTGAAGCCCTGGTTGTAGTAGAGCTTCAGCGGCTTCCACGGTTCCCCGGTCCCCGGGTACTTCTCCGGGTCCCCCGCGGCGTCGAAGGCCACCATGGAGATCTTGTGGGTCATGATGTGGTCGGGGTGCGGGTAGCCGCCGTTCTCGTCGTACGTGGTGACCACGTGCGGCCTGAACTCACGGATCAGCTTCACCAGCGCGCCCGCCGCCTCGTCGACGTCCTGGAGCGCGAAGCACCCGTCGGGCAGCGGCGGCAGCGGGTCCCCCTCCGGAAGCCCGGAGTCCACATAACCCAGCCAGGACTGTTTGACGCCCAGGATCTGCCGGGCCTCGTCCATTTCCTTGGCCCGCACCTCGTGGATGTGTTCCTCGATGTAGGGGTCGCCCTGCAGCTTGGGATTGAGGATGGAGCCGCGCTCACCGCCCGTGCAGGTCGCGACCAGCACGTCCACCCCCTCGGACACGTACTTGGCCATGGTCGCCGCGCCCTTGCTCGACTCGTCGTCGGGGTGGGCGTGGACCGCCATCAATCGCAGTTGCTCGGTCAAGACTCGATCCTCGGATCCTGAAGTCATGGGTCGCAGCCCTCTCCCACGGTTGGCGAGGGCGCCTTCTATAGTGACCGAAACGACGGGCCGTAAATTCCGCGGTCCACATCGCGGGAGGAACGACCATGAGCGGCACGCGCGCAGAGCTGCCGGAGGGGCGGTACGGCCGCTCCGCCGACGCCCGCGCCGACCGCACCCTGAAGATCGTCGGTGCGGTGCTGGGCACGGCGCTGCTGGCGGTGATCGGCTGGTCGGGCTTCTCCTACATCGCCGGCGAGGCCGTCAGCGGCGAGGTGATCAAGTCCAAGGTCGTCACGGACTCGGCCGTCGAGGTCCACCTCGAAGTCCGTAAGGACGCGCACACGGACGGTGTCTGCACGGTCCGCTCACTGGCCGAGGACGGCAGCGAGGTGGGCCGCAAGGACATCCGCTTCGAGGAGCGCCGGAGCCGCGTGGACAAGGTCGCGACGGTCCGGACGACGGGGCGTGCCACGGCCACGGAACTGGTCGACTGCTCGGCGTCGGCGGCCTCCGGCTGACAGCCCGGGACTGCCCGTGCACCCTCCGCTCGGCCCCCTCCGCGCCGACTGGGCGCACGGGCTCGGATCATCGGCCACCCACCCGCACTGACCTGCATTGACGCGTTTTTCACCGTTTCCTCCTCCCCCTTTTCCTAGGGAATTGTTAGGCTCGTGGTTTCGCCCACCGGTGAAGGCGCAACCCTCCGGGTAGGGCGTTGCTTTGTATCCCCAGTACCGACGAGGAGCACCTGTGACCCAGACCAGCGACAACGTCACCTGGCTGACCCAGGAGGCGTACGACCAGCTGAAGGCCGAGCTGGAGTACCTGTCGGGTCCCGCACGTACCGAGATCGCCACGAAGATCGCGGCGGCTCGGGAAGAGGGTGACCTGCGGGAGAACGGCGGGTACCACGCCGCCAAGGAGGAGCAGGGCAAGCAGGAGCTCCGGGTTCGCCAGCTGACCCAGCTGCTGGAGCACGCCAAGGTCGGAGAGGCCCCCGCCGCGACCGGCGTGGTCGCCCCCGGCACCGTCGTCACCATCGCCTTCGACGGCGACCCGGACGACACCCTCACCTTCTTGCTCGCCTCCCGCGAGTACGCCAGCTCGGACATCGAGACCTACTCCCCGCAGTCCCCGCTGGGCAGCGGCGTCCTCGACAAGAAGGTCGGCGACGACGCGGAGTACGAGCTGCCGAACGGCCGCAAGGCATCGGTGAAGATCCTCGAGGCCAAGCCGTACCAGGGCTGAGCGCGCCCGCGCCGCCCCCGCGGACGGAACGAGGCCCCCGGCGCCGGAGCGCCGGGGGCTTCGTCATGTCCCGCGTTGCCGCCCGGGCCGCCGCCGTCATGGGTTCGCGGATTCGGGACGGCGGCGGGCCGGTTCCGTGAAACCGGTCCGGCGACCCGACCGGTCCCTACCACTACCGAGCGGCGTCAGACCGTGGCCGAGCGGTACTGAGCGGCGTCAGGCCGTGGCCGAGCGGTACTTCCGGACGGCCAGGGTCCGGAAGACCACGATGATCAGGACCGACCAGAGTGCCGACGCGATCACCGGGTGCTGCATCGGCCAGGCGTCCGCCGCGTGGTAGTCCGCCGGGAGGTTGCCGAAGAGCTCGCGGCAGGCCAGCACCGTGGCGCTGAACGGGTTCCACTCGGCCACGTGCCGCAGGAAGTCCGGCATGTTCTCGGAGGGCACGAAGGCGTTCGAGATGAACGTCAGCGGAAACAGCCAGATCAGACCGCCCGACGTCGCCGCCTCCGGGGTCCGCACGACCAGGCCGATCAGGGCGCCGATCCAGGAGAAGGCGTAGCCGAGCAGGAGCAGCAGGCCGAAGCCGGCGAGCGCGCCGAGGATGCCGTCCTCGATCCGCCATCCGACGATGAGCGCGACGATCGCCAGCACCACCAGGGTGAGCGCGGTCTGCACGAGGTCGGCCAGCGTCCGGCCGGTCAGTACGGCGCCCCGCGCCATGGGCAGCGACCGGAACCGGTCGATGAGGCCCTTCTGCATGTCGTCCGCGATGCCCGCACCCGAACCGGCGGTGGCGAAGGTGACGGTCTGGGCGAAGATCCCTGCCATGAGGAAGGCGCGGTATTCCTCGGGTGAGGTGTTGCCGGCGATCGAGATGGACCCGCCGAAGACATAGCTGAACAGCACCACGAACATGATCGGCTGAATGAGCCCGAAGATGACCACTTCCGGGATCCGGGCCATACGGATCAGGTTCCGCTTCGCCACCACCAGCGAGTCCCGGACGGACTGCCCGATGGCTCCGCCGGGCTGCGGCGCCGTGGCGCGGGGAGCCGTGTCGGTGACGGCGCTCACTGGTGTGCCTCCTGCTGCGTCGAGGTCTGCCGGGCGGTGGACGGCTGCGATGTGGACGGCTGTGTGGTGGACGACCCGGTGGCGGACGACGACTGGGTTGCGGACGACCGGGCCGCACCGGACCCACCGGTTCCGTCCGGCGGGCCGCCGTCTCCACCCTGCACGGCGTCTCCGTCCTGCACGGCGCCTCCGCCCTGCACGGCGTCACCGTCCTCCGCCGCGTGGCCGGTCAGTGAGATGAACACGTCGTCGAGGGTCGGCCTGCGCAGACCGACGTCGTCGATCTCGACGCCCCGGGCGTCGAACTCGCGGATGACCTCCGCGAGCAGCTTGGCGCCGCCGGTGACCGGGACGGTGACCTTGCGGGTGTGCTCCTCCACGCCGACCTCGCCCTTGCCGAAGCCGCCGAGGATCTCGGCCGCGTCCCGGAGCTGGTCCCGTCGATGGGCGACGATCTCCACCCGCTCACCGCCGGTCCGGGCCTTGAGCTGGTCGGACGTGCCGCGCGCGATGACCCGGCCGTGGTCGACCACACAGATGTCGTGGGCGAGGTGGTCGGCCTCCTCCAGGTACTGGGTGGTCAGCAGCAGAGTCGTGCCACCGGCCACCAGCTCCTGGATGACCTCCCACAGGGCCTGGCGGTTGCGCGGGTCGAGTCCGGTGGTCGGCTCGTCCATGAACATCACCGGCGGGCTGATGACCAGCGCGGCCGCGAGGTCGAGACGGCGCCGCATGCCGCCGGAGTACGTCTTGGCGGGGCGGTCCCCGGCCTCGGCGAGGTTGAAGCGTTCGAGCAGCTCGTTCGCGCGGGCCTTCGCGGCGCGCGCGGACAGCTGGTAGAGCCTGCCGACCATCTGGAGGTTCTCACGGCCCGTGAGGTACTCGTCGACGGCGGCGAACTGGCCGGAGAGGCCTATCGAGCGGCGGACGTCGTTGGGGTGCTTGAGGACGTCCACCCCGGCCACGACCGCCTTTCCGCTGTCGGGCCGCAGCAGGGTGGTGAGCACGCGCACGGCGGTCGTCTTGCCCGCCCCGTTCGGGCCGAGCAGGCCCAGCACAGTGCCCTCGGGGACATCGAGGTCGACGCCGTCCAGAGCCCTCACTTCGCCGAAGGTCTTGACGAGACCCTCGGCGTAAATGGCACCTGGCATGAAGTTCTCCCACAGTCTTGGGTTGTTCAGCTCGGGTTGTTCAGCTCGGGTTGTTCCGCTCGGGTTGTTCCGCGGAGATCAGGGACATCGGAGACAACGGCGGCGCCGTTACGAATGCCGGTTCCATCCGATGCGAAGTCGGGTCGCGACAGGGAGCGGCCCGACTGTACAGCAGTCGCGATATATCGCGTCAAGGGATTTACTCGTCCCGCGTCAGGCCCGGCGGCACAGCCCGGTCACGGCCCGGCAGGTCACGGCAGGTCACGGCTGGTCGTGACCGGCCAGGACGATGCAGCCCGCCTTGCGCAGCGTCACGTCATGACGATGTAGCCCGCCTTGCGCAGCGCGGCCCGCACCTCGACACAGTGCTCGGGCCCCCTCGTCTCCAACTGCAGTTCCACCTCGGCCTCCGTCAGCCGCAGCCGCGGATCGGTCCGGACGTGGCTCACGTCGAGCACGTTGACGTCCCCCTGTGACAGCACTCCGAGCAGGGTGGCCAGCGCCCCCGGGCGGTCCGTCAGCCGCAGCCGCAGGGACAGGTACCGGCCCGCCGCCGCCATGCCGTGCCGCAGGATGCGCTGGAGCAGGAGCGGGTCGACGTTCCCGCCGGACAGCACCCCGACCACCGGCCCGTCGAAAGTGTCCGGCTGCGAGAGCAGCGCCGCCACCGGGCTCGCCCCGGCCGGCTCCACCACGAGCTTCGCCCGCTCCAGGCAGAGCAGCAGCGCGCCGGAGAGCTCGTCCTCGGAGACCGTACGGACCTCGTCCACGAGATCGCCAACGATTTTGAACGGCACGTCCCCCGGGCGTCCGACCTTGATGCCGTCGGCCATGGTCGCCATGGTCTCCAGCGACACCGGGCGCCCCGCCGCCAGCGAGGGCGGGTAGGCGGCGGCCCCCTCCGCCTGCACACCCACCAGCCGCACGTCCGGCCGCAGCGCCTTCACGGCCACCGCGATCCCGGCCGCCAGCCCGCCGCCGCCGATGCCGACGACGATCGTCCGGACCTCGGGGCACTGTTCCAGGATCTCCAGGCCGACCGTGCCCTGCCCCGCCACCACGTCCCGGTGGTCGAAGGGGTGGATGAAGACCGCGCCGGTCGCCCGGGCGTGCTCCTGCGCCGCCTCCAGCGTCTCGTCGACGACATGGCCGTGCATCCGCACGTCGGCGCCGTACTCGCGGGTCGCCGCGATCTTCGGCAGCGGGGCGCCCACCGGCATGAAGACCGTCGAGCGCACACCCAGCAGGGAGGCGGCGAGGGCGACGCCCTGCGCGTGGTTCCCGGCGCTGGCCGCCACCACGCCCGCCGCCCGCTCCTCGGCGCTGAGTCCCGCGATCCGCACATACGCACCGCGTACCTTGAAGGAGCCGGTCCGCTGGAGGTTCTCGCACTTCAGGTGGACCGGGTCCCCCACCAGCTGGCTGAGATGCCGGCTGCCCTCCATGGCGGTCACCCGGGACACCCCGGTCAGCATCTTGTGCGCCGCACGCACCTCGTCGACCGTGATCTCGGACAGATCGAGGGGCTCCGGGCGGGCACCCACCCCATGGTTTTCAGCCATGTGGCCAAGTTTCGCAGTTCCGGTCGGCCCCGGCCGCCGGAGGACCCCGTCCACCGGTTTGTCCCGTGCTGCTCCCGCCCGGGCCCGGGCCGCGTACCCTGTGCGCATCCACAGCCCGATTCCCACGAAGTGAGCCCAGGCCATGCCGACGACTCCGGACATGACGACTGCTCCGCCGCCCTCCGGCCAGGAGGGGCCTGCGGACAGCGGTCTCCTCGAAGCGCTGCAGCACCAGGTCGCCGTGTTCGCACGGCGCGCGGAGCAGACCCGGCTCGGCGGCGTCGGACAGGTCCGCAATTCCATGGACCGCGCCGCCTACCTGCTGCTCAACCGCCTGGACCGGGAGGGTCCGATGGGGGTCAAGGCGCTCGCCGCCGGGATGGGCATCGACTCCTCGACGGTCACCCGGCAGGTCGCGCCGCTGGTGGACACCGGCCTGGTCAAGCGCACATCGCACCCCGAGGACGGCCGGGCCGTCGTCCTCCAGCTCTCACCGCGCGGCAAGGCCCGGCTGGACGAGGTCCGCTCCTCGCGGCGGCAGCTGATGGCCCTGGTCACGGAGGGCTGGACCGAGGAGGAGCGGGAGATCTTCTGCACCCTGCTCACCCGCTTCAACGGTTCGCTCTCCGCCCGGCAGGCCGCGGCTCATCTGCCGCCCGCCGACCCGGGGGCCCCCGCCTCCTGACCCGCCTCTTGACCGCGCGCACCCGCTGCCGTCCCATGGAGGCTCAGGAGGCGCGGTGCGAGAGCGGCGAGCAGCACAGGAGCGTCGCCGGGCCCGGGAATTCGAGGCATTCGTCGCGGGTGCGGCCGGCCGGCTGCTGCATGCCGCCGTCCTGCTCACCGGCGACCGGGACGCCGCCGAGCGCCTGCTGACGGCCGCGCTGGCGCGCACCTACGCGGGGTGGGACCGGCTGCACGGCGAGGATCCGTACGACCGCACGCGGCAGGAGCTCATCGGCCGCTTCGCCCATGGCGCCTGGCACCACCGACGGGCCCACGGCGGCGTGCTCGGCGGGCTCACCCCACGGGAACGCCTGGTCCTGGTGCTGCGGCTCTACGAGGGTGTGCCCGAGGAACAGACCGCCGCCCGGCTCGGCCTCCCCGTCGAACGGGTCCGTGCCATCTGCCTGCGCTCGATGACCGCCCTGCGCAGCCGCGCCGCCGCACCCGGCGGTTCCGCCCCGCCCGGTTCCGCCCCGCCCGGTCCGGCCCCGCCCGGTCCGGCACCGCACGGGGTCGCGCCGCCCGGTCCGGCATCACCCGGTCCGGCACTACACGCGGCCGCGTCACCCGGAGCCGCGCCTCGGGTTGCCACGCCCCTCGGAGCCCGGTCACCGGGGTCCGGACCCTCTGACGGGACGGCGGCGTCGGCGGCCGCGGCGGACCGGCACCACGACGGCGGCGCGCCCCCGGGGGTGTCGGCGCGGTGAGCCGTCCCGACCGCAAGGAGGACGAGGTCCGCCGGATGCTCGACGGGCCTCATCCCGCCGTGCCGCCGGACCTCGCGGCAAGGGCCGTCCAGCGCGGGAAGCGCATCCACGGCCGGCACCGCGCGGTACGGACCGCCGGGTGGGTCCTGCTGCTGGCGGCGGCCCTCGCCTTCGCGGTGTGGGCGGCCATGGCGCAGCCATGGCTCATACCGCCGGCCGACACCACACCGCCGCTGGAGGGCTGGTAGGCCCGTTGTAGGGCTTGGGCCGCCGACGGTCACCGGCCCGGGGACGGTGACCCGGCCCGAGGACGGTGCCACGACCCGAGGACCGTGATCCCGCCCGAGCACCGTGATCCCGCCCGAGCACCGTGATCCCGCCCGAGGCAGTGATCCGACCCAAGGACGGTGATCCGACCGCCCCCGGATACGGCGAGCGGGCCCGTGCGCTGTACGCACGAGCCCGCCGCAGATCTCCGGAGCCGGCCCCGGGGTGTCCCGCGGAGCGCCGAACCAGCGAGGTCGGCCCAGCGGGGTCAGCCCAGCGCGCGGGTCAGGTCCGCCAGCTGGTCGTCGACCGCCTCGATGCCGACCGACAGCCGCACCAGGTCCGCCGGCACCTCCAGCGCCGAGCCCGCCACCGAGGCGTGCGTCATCCGGCCCGGGTGCTCGATCAGCGACTCCACGCCGCCGAGGGACTCGCCGAGGGTGAACAGCCGGGCCCGGTTGCAGACCTCGACCGCCGCCTCCTCGCCGCCCTCGACCCGGAACGACACCATGCCGCCGAAGCCGCGCATCTGCTTCGCGGCGACCTCGTGACCGGGGTGGTCCGGCAGCCCCGGGTAGTAGACCTGGGTCACCTTGGGGTGGGAGACCAGCATCTCCGCGATGCGGCCGGCGTTCAGGCTGTGCCGGTCCATCCGGACCGCGAGGGTCTTGATCCCGCGCAGCACCAGCCAGGAGTCGAAGGGGCCGGCGACGGCACCCATCGCGTTCTGGTGGAAGGCGAGCTCCTCGCCGAGTGCGTCGTCGTTCACCACCAGGGCGCCGCCGACCACGTCGGAGTGCCCGCCCATGTACTTGGTCATGGAGTGCACGACGATGTCCGCACCGAGCGCGAGCGGCTGCTGGAGGTACGGGCTGGCGAAGGTGTTGTCGACGACGAGCCGCGCCCCGGCGGCGCGCGCCACCTCGGCGACGGCGGCGATGTCGGTGATGCCGAGGAGCGGGTTGCTGGGCGTCTCGACCCAGATGAGCTTCGTGCGGGGCGTGACCGCGGCCCGGACGGACGCCGGGTCGGAGGTGTCGGCCACCGACCACTCCACGCCCCAGCGCTCCACGACCTTCGCGAAGAGCCGGAACGTCCCGCCGTAAGCGTCGTTCGGGATGACCACGTGGTCGCCCGGCACCAGGAGCGCGCGCAGCAGGCAGTCCTCGGCGGCGAGCCCCGAGGCGAAGGCCAGCCCGCGCCGTCCGCTCTCCAGCGCGGCGAGGTTCTCCTCCAGCGCGGTACGGGTCGGGTTGGCGGAACGGCTGTACTCGTAGCCGCCCCGCAGCCCGCCGACCCCGTCCTGCTTGTACGTGGACACTTGGTAGATCGGCGGCACGACCGCGCCGGTGAGCGGGTCGGCCGTGTTGCCCGCATGGATGGCGCGGGTCTCGAAGCTCTGGTGTGCGTGCTGCTGGTGCTCGTCACTCATGAGGCCCGAGAGTAGTACGCGCGGCCCGGGAACTCCTGGGCTCGTCCGACAGTACTTTTGGGGGACGGGCTCCGGACGTCCGGGCACGGGCGGCGGCTCCGGGAGACCGGTACGAGGTGGAGGCGGCGGCTCCGGGAGACCGGTGCGGGGTGGAGGCGGCGGCTCCGGTCCGTGACCGGGGCGGACGCGACAGCGCGGCACCGGCGGGCACGACGGCCCGGGACCGGCGGGCACGACGACTTGGCACCGGCGGGCACGACGACTCGGGCCGTACGAACGGGCACGCTGCGGTCCGGGCCACACTGGTGCTCGGCATCCGAGACGACGACACGGCACGAGACGACACGGCAGAGGACACCTGGACACCTCATGGAGATTCTGATCATCCTGCTGGGCCTGACCATGATCGGCGGTGTTCTGGTCCCGGCCCTGCGGCGCAGGCGCAACGGACATCAGGCGTTCCACGCCCATGGCAGCGCCATCGACCCCCGGCAGTACGGCTTCGTCAGCCCCGAGCAGCTCGACGTCCGGCTGCCGGGACCGGACCGGGAGCTGGCCGAGGTGCTGGCGGAGATCCGGCGGACCCAGGAGTGGCGCCCCGCCGCGCAGTTGCTCGCCGTGACGGACGACTGGGAGCTGCGCTGGCAGCGGGTCCAGACACTGGCCGGAGCGGCGGCCGTGGAGCTGGCCGAGATGCCCGGGGAGGGCGGCCGGTGGCTGCGGACCTGGCGCACCGAGTCCCCGAAGGAGGCGGGCGGCGCGGTGGTGCACGCCGAGTTCCTCGTCCGGCAGGCGCGCCAGTCCTCCGGCGGCGCCGGGTCGGACGAGTACCGGATCATCCTGGAGGAGGCGCGGTCCGTGGCCGAGGACGCGGCGCTGCTGGCCCCCGGCGACCCGACCCCGTACATCGTCCAGCTCGCGGTGGCCCGCGGGCTCGGCTACCGGGAGGCCGACGTCGAGGAGCTGTGGAGCACCATCACCACGCGCGCGCCGCATCACATGGGCGCGCATCTGGCCGCCCTGCACTACTGGTGCGAGAAGTGGCACGGTTCGAAGGAGCTGGCCGACGCGTTCACGCACCGGGCCGCGGCCTCGGCACCGGAGAAGAGCCTGCTGCCGGCGCTGCCGCTGTTCGCCGTCTTCGAGCACCTGCCCGAGGTGAACGTGGTCCGCGGCCTGTACCAGAGCGCCGTGGTGACCCGGGCCGTCCAGGGCGCCCTGTTCGCCACCCGCTCGGTGCCCTCCGACCACCCCGTCCTGCCGCACGTCCGCCATCTGCTGGTCTGGTTCCTGGTCCGGGCGGAGCGCTACGCCGAGGCGATGGAGCAGCTGCGGCACGTGGACGGGCACGTGGGCGCGGTGCCCTGGTCCTATTCCCCCGACCCCGCGGCGGAGTACACGGCGTACCGGGCGCTGGCGGTGGGCGGCTGGGAGCAGTCGGGCGGCACCCCGGCGACGCTGCCGCGCTGACGGATGGGCGGCACGCTGACGACGCTGCCGCGCCGGCGGGCGGGGAGCCTCCGCACCGACGGGCATCGGCCGGCGCGGGCTCCCGCCCCGATGGATTCTCGGCCGGTGACCCGCCGACGGACGGCCGCACCGACGGACGGCCGCACCGACGGGACGTCGGCCGGCGCGGGGCTCCCGCCTCCCATGGAGCCCCGGCCGGTGACCTGCCGACGGACGACGGCTCACGGAGCGGTGACGGCCCGCGGCCGGAGCGGTGACGGCCCGCGGCGGCCGGCCAGGAATCCCTGGGGCCCCGCATACGTTGTCCGTTACGGACGTCACGCCGAGAGGACCCTCATGTTCCTGCACAGCCACCGGCCCCAGCTCCCCACCCCGGAGGAGGCCCTGCGCGGCCGTGACACCCCCGAGTTCACGGTGCCGGACCGCCACACCGTCCTCGGCAACCCGCTGCTCGGCCCGTACCCGGAGGGCCTGGAGGTCGCCGACTTCGGGCTGGGCTGCTTCTGGGGAGCGGAGCGGAAGTTCTGGCAGACCCCCGGTGTCTGGACCACGCTCGTCGGCTACCAGGGCGGATTCACCCCGAACCCGGCGTACGAAGAGGTGTGCAGCGGTCTCACCGGGCACACCGAGGCGGTCAGGGTCGTCTTCGACCCGGCGGTCGTCTCCTACCC
Source organism: Streptomyces sp. bgisy100 (assembly GCF_057709105.1). Taxonomy (NCBI): domain Bacteria; kingdom Bacillati; phylum Actinomycetota; class Actinomycetes; order Kitasatosporales; family Streptomycetaceae; genus Streptomyces; species Streptomyces sp. bgisy100. Next base: position 14,001 of record NZ_JBYITE010000061.1, on the reverse strand, counting down.
GGAGCTGCTGAAGCTCTTCTGGGAGTCCCACGACCCGACCCAGGGCTTCCGCCAGGGCAACGACGTCGGCACCCAGTACCGCTCGGCGATCTATACGCACTCGCCCGAGCAGCAGTCCGCCGCCGAGGCCTCCCGCGACGCCTACCAGCAGGTGCTGACGAAGGCGAACCACTCCGCGATCACCACGGAGATCCTCCCGGCGGAGGGCCGCCCGTTCCAGCCGGCGGAGCCGTATCACCAGCAGTACCTGGACAAGAACCCGAACGGGTACTGCGGGATCGGGGGGACGGGCGTGAGCTGCCCGGTCGGCGTGGCTCCGGCCGGGGACTGACACCTCGGGGGCGTCACCCCGGGTGGGGGCGCTCCCGATGCCGGGAAGTGCCGGATACGGAGCTGCTGCGGGGGATCGCCGATCTCGTCGGGGCGGGTGAACCGCAGCTCCGTGGACTCGTCCGGGATGGCGAACCCCTGGACACGGGAGTGCCCCGCCCTGCGAGTACACCGATGTCACCCACGAACCTGCGTGACCGGCCAACCTGTGTGATCGTCCGGCGGCGGTGCGGCCTGGTGGCTGCGGCTCGATCCCGTATCGGGGACCAGGCAGGCCGCCATGAGCAAGTAAGAGGTTTACATTCGTTCCTGACGGAACGTAGGCTCATCGAGATATTCGAACTATTGCTCGGGGGAAGTTCCTTGAAGAGCCGCACGTGCCGCACTGCGTCCGTCGCCGCACTCACCGGTATTACGCTCGCGCTCGGCCTGGTCAATGCCGGATCCGCCTCCGCCTCGACGCCGTCCGGCTGCGGGTCGGTACGGCAGATCGGGTCCACCAAGTACATCAAGTACAAGGGCCAGTCCGCCGCATCGGTCAAGCAGTACTACGGCTGCGGGAAGAACTACGCCTACCTCTTGATCTGGGACTCCTTCCGCAAGCACCACAAGTGGAAGACCGCGACCGTCGGCGTCATGACGCCGGAGGGCCGCCTCCACGCCGTCAAGTGGAAGGACTCCCCGGCCTACGAGATGTGGAGCGCCGGTTACGCCACGACCAATTGCACCCAGGCATTCGGCCTCGTCCAGGTCGGGTCCGGTGCCGACAAGGCAGATGCGAAGAGCAGCATGGTCTGCTGATTGCGTTTTCCACGCTTCTTCCGCCTCCGGCCCAGCAGATGCGCGGCCGGTCAAGGGGACATGGAGATCGCCGTGCTCACCAGCCCCCGGTCAGGGGTGCTGGTGAGCACGCCCTTTCGTGTTCCGGCCGACCACGAGAATCACGTGGAGCCGGCGGCGGCACGGGGCCGCGACCGGTGCCGGACGGGTCACTCGGGGGCCTTGCCGGTCTCGGCAGAATTCTTGCCGGCAGAGCTGTTCCCGGCAGGCGGGGACAGGTTCGAGCTCGGCGGTGTGGCGTTGTCGGCGGGGTTGGCGCACCCGGGAACGCTGCCTTCCGGACTGCAGTTGTCCGGGGTGTTGTGGACGACTGCGCTGCCCGTGAGGGTGACCTGAGCGGAGTTCCCGCTGAAGATGCCGCCACCGGCGGTGATCGCGGTGTTGCGGGTGACCAGGCTGCGCGTCAGCGTGGCTGTGCTGAACTCGTTCGAAAGGCCCGCGCCCGACACGGCGATGTTGTTCCTGACGGTGGTCGACGTGAGGTGCAGGGTGGCGCCGAACTGGTTGATGCCGCCGCCGTGAAGCGCCGTGTTGCCGCTGACCGTTACGGAGTCCAGGGACGCGGTGCTCCTGACGTTCTCCAGGCCACCGCCGTTGTCGTTGTGTGCCCGGTTGCCGAGCAGCGCGCCGCCCTTCATCGTCATCGTGCCGGGACGGTCGAGGAGGGCGTTGCGTCCGTTGGCGATTCCGCCGCCATTACGCAGTGCGGTGTTGTGCGCGACGGTGGTGCGGTCGAGACGGAACTGCCCGCCCAGGTTGTAGACACCGCCCCCCGTACCGGCACGATTGCCCTTGATGATCACGTCGGCCAGGTTCAGGGTGCCGTTGCTCCAGATGGCGCCACCGGCGGAGTCGGGCACGTTTCCGCCGCTGACCTCGAGCGACTGCAGGGTGAGTGCACCGCCGATCGCCACGTGGAAGATGCGGAAGTCCGGGGTCGCGCCGGGGGCGCGGCGAATGGTGGTGTCGCGGCCGGAGACGGTCACGTTCCCGGTGATCTCCGGAAGCCCGTTGTCGCGATGGTCGGGTGCGGTCAGGGTGTAGGTGCAGTGGGCCGCGAGGGTGATGCGACCGCCGCTGGTGTTCGCATTGGTGATGGCCGCCTTCAGGGCTGCGATGTCGTTGCACCGCACGTGAGTCTCCCCCGCGGCGCCGGCCGGTCCGGCCGGCAGGACTGCGATGGACAGTCCCACCCCCAGTGCGGCGGTCAGGGCGCCGGACCGTACCAAGCTCTTCATCGCTGCTCACCCTTCGCCGTGCTGGAGAGGAAAAGGCCGGGTCTCACCGGCAGCCGACGGCCGGGCCGCCGACCGACCGGCCGGTGACCATGCCGACCGGTGACCATCCCGCTTCTTCATAGCCGCCGGACGTACCGGCATCACCCGACGTACCGCCGAACGGCCCCGGTTCCCGCCCGACGTACCGCCCGAACAGCCCCCGTTTCTCACCCCCGGTGCGGCGCCCCCGGCCCTCCCGTCGGCCCGCAGGCCCAGGAGCCCGGACGCGTCACCGCAGGAGGCGCGAACCGGCACTGCGGTGGTGTCGAGGCCAGGCCGGTGCAGCTCGCCGGACCCGGCGTCAAGCGGCCCCGGGCCATGCACCCGAATGACAGGCGAGCCATGCACCGAACGCACACGTCGGATATGTCTGAGTGGCGATCAGCGACGCACAGGGGGTGCAGGCCCGACGGCTTGGCGTCGCCGGGATCGCGGAATCCTGCCCCCACAGCCAAGGAAGCCCCATGAACGACACGCTCAGACGCGCCACCGTCACCGCCGTCACCGGCCTCGGCCTGTGCCTGACGCTGCTGCCCGCCGGGCAGGCCCAGGCACAGGCGCCGACCCGCGTCGCGTGCAATGACATCGCAGCCCTGAAGACGGCCATCAACAACGCGAACACCAGCGGCGGCAGCATCGTCCTCGCCCCGCGGTGCGTCTACACCCTGACCCAGGCCGACAACCCGGGTGACGGCCTGCCGGAGATCACCGGCAATGTGCAGATCACCGGGGACAACACCACCATCGACCGCAATTCCGCCACGCCGTTCCGCCTCTTCCACGTGCGGGAGGGCGGCAGCCTCACCCTGAAGTCGATCACCGTGCGCTACGGCGAGACCGGCACCACGGACTCGCACGGCGGGGGCCTCCTCAACGACCACGGAAGCCTCACCCTGATCGACTCGACGGTGCGGAACAACCGGGCCAGCACCGGCGGCGGGATCTGGAACCAGCTGGGGACGCTCACCCTGAAGAACACCACCGTCAGCAACAACCACGCGGCTTTCGGCGGCGGAGTGGCCACCAACGGCACGATGACGATGCAGGGCGGCGCGCTCCGCGCCAACACGGGTGCCTTCTGGGGAGGCGGCCTCGCCAACGCGGGGGACACCACACTCAACGACGTGTCGGTCGCCGGAAACGACTCCGGTGACCGCGGCGCCGGCATCGTCACCCTGGCGATCAACCTGGAGACCGGGCCACTGCGTCTGAACTCCACCAGGATCAAGGGCAACATCGCCCGGAACAACGGCGGCGGCATCCAGACCGGCTCGGACGAGCCGACGACGCTCCACCGCAGCACCGTCAGCCACAACACCTCGAACGGCGGCCCCACCACCGGCGGCGGCATCGAGAACTCCGGGATCATCCTCAGGCTCTTCATCGGTACGACGAGCTCCTCCCAGCGCAAGGAGAGCGGCGAGAACTCGACCAAGCTCGCACCCCACCGGGTGGAGCTCGTCCAGAGCACCGTCGTGAAGAACCATCCGACCAACTGCGCCCCGCCCAACAGCGTTCCCGGCTGCGTGAACTGAATCCCGGGTGGCGGGGCACCGGTGACGCGGAGCGCGTCCGCACGGTCCTGACACCCCTCGGGGGAGGTGCCACCGCGGGTTCGCATCCACCGCCGGGAGCTGCACCACCGCGGATTCGCACCCACCGCCGGGAGCTGCACCACCGCGGATTCGCACCCACCGCCGGAGGCCGCGCCACCGTGGGTTGTCCACCGCCGCGTCCACCGCACCGCCGAAGGGCAGGCACCTGCGCGGGACCGCCGTGGCACGCGGTCCCCAGCGGCCCTGAAGCCCCCGGCCGGCGCCATCGGCCGGGGGCTTCGCCGTCGGGCCCGCCCACGCCGGCGAGCGGCGAGCGGCGAGCGGCGACGCACCTGAGCCCGCCACTTCACCTCTCCGGGAGACGGCCCGCCACCTCTCCGGGTTGGCCCGCCACCTCTCCGGGAGACGGTCCACCACTTCTCCGGGAGGTGGAGGCCCGGGTAGCTTCGACGTCCATGTGCATATCGATGGACCACGCCGAGTTCTCGGGAACGACCCTGTACGCCGGGAGACTTCGCCACTCCGAGCACGGCTTGATCCATGTCCTCGGGTACCAGAACACCGCCGTCAACCTCGCCGCCGGGCCGAACGCGATGCTGCTGCATCTGCCCACCGCCCGGATGACCCGGGAGCACTTCCTCCCGGTGGGGCGCACCGACGATGTCCTCCAGCGCATGGTCGACGCGGTCCGGCCCCTCTCGGTGAGCATGACGCGCGGCGTCGCGTGGATGGGACGGGACGACTCAGCGGTCGAGATCTTCGAGCACGACATCTACACCGTGCTGCTCGCGGCCGACCCGACCAGGATCCCGGCCGCCCTCGAGGACGTACCGGAGCACAAGCGACCGCGGCTCGACCCGGACCTGCTGAGGTTCTACGCCGACCACTTTCCGGGGCACACCATCGCGGTGTGCTGCTTCGACAGCGCCGCCGCCCGGCGCGCGAAACCGCTGCTGATGTGGTACTCGCCCCTCGACCCGGACCGGCTGACCCTGCCGGCGCTGGACTGCCACACGGGTCGGGCGCCCGACCTCGACGCCGAAGTCCCGGTCGACCACTGGGTGCTGCTCTCCACCGACGAAGCACCGCGCCTCTGGGGCGAGCCCGTCGACTACGCGCCGGACATGCGTCACCGGCTGCGCTCGTACCTCCCCGACGCGGTGGTGGGGGCCCACTACGGCGGCCGGCTGCCCAACGGCGACTTCTCCATCGGCCACGACGATCTGGTGACCGCCGGTATGGACGGGCTGCGCCGTCTCCGCCCGGAGCGGGCCGCGTAGCCGGCCCCCGAGCCCCCTCCCTTCGCACCGCCACCAGCCCCGTACCGCCCGGCCACGTGCATGATCGCCGGCGGTCCCCTGACTGGCCTCCCCCCGCCCGGGCGCACAGTATGGGTCTCAGGTGGGTTACGGAATGTCCAGCGACAGCGGGGCCGGGGTCGGACTCCCGAACGAGGAGGCGGATCCGGGCACCGGAACGCGCGGTGTCGGCCTGCGGACCCCAGGGGCGAGGCAGGCTGCGGCCGAGCAGGCCCCGGTGTTCGCCGGAGCGGCGCTCGCCGCCGTCTATGTGCTGGGCGAGGGTGAGGACGAGCTGTACCTGACCGGGACCCTCGGCGGTCCCGGGGCCCGGTACGGGCTCGCGCCGAGCTACGCGCTGGCGGGCCGGTCCCCCGCGGCCGACGCGTTCCGGGCCGGCCGCCCCCTGTGGTGGAGCTCCGCCGAGCTGGCCGACCGCCGCGCGGCACCCGGCGACAACGCGGCACCCGGCGACAACGGGGACGCACCGGCCGGCACCGCGGAAACCCCCGCGCCCCTCCCCGCGGGCATCTCGCTGGGCGCCGTGCCCCTCGGGGTCAACACCCGGGGCCTGGGCTGTCTGCTCTTCGTGGACGAGGAGGGGGACGGGTTCGACACCGAGCGGCGCACCCTCCTGGAGCTGTACGCCGACCACGTCGCCGCCCGGCTCGAAGCCGGCGGCGTGCCGGGCGCCGTGGGGTCCCTGACGCGGACCGAGGCCCGTGCCCTGCCGGGATCCGCCCTGGACGGTCTGCGGGTGGGGTCCTTCGGCGTCGGCCTGCGCACCGGGCTGATCGAGGCCGACCCGTGCATGCTGGAGCTCGTCGACATCGCGCCGGAGCGTTTCGACGGCCGGGTGGAGACGCTGCTGGCGCACACCGTCCCGGACGACCTGCCCGCGCTCATGTCCGTCGTCGAGCCGGGCCGGCTGACCGTCGGCAGCCGTGAGCTGGAGTTCCGTGTCCGCCGTCCCTCCGGGGAGCTGCGCTGGCTGCGGTTGCGCTGCCAGGTCCTGCCCGACGCCGAGGGCGTTCCGGAGCGGGTGCTCGGGGTGGTGGCCGACGCCTCGTACCTGCGCCCCGGTGCCGACGAGGTCTCCCGGGTACAGCGGCTGTCCGCCGCGCTGGCCAACGCGACGACCGTCCGGGAGGTGAGCCGGGTGGTGGTCGCCGCCCTGCGGGAGCCGCTGGGCGCGGCCCGGGTGGCGCTCGCCGAGGTCGGCGGGGACCGGCTGGTCGTCACCCTGCTGGACCCGCCGGAGCCCGGCAGCTGGCCGGAGGCCTGGCGGGCGGAGTGGCGGGCGGAGTGGCCCGACGCGCCGACGCGCGCGCTGCCCACGCTGGAGGCGGCGCTGCGCGAGGGCCGGGCGACGCTGTGGCCCGCCGGCACCGCGCTCGAACCGAGCCTCGCGGACGTCGGCCCCGGCGGGCTCGCCATCCTGCCGCTGCCCGCCGACGGCCGGGTGGTCGGCGCGTGCCTGGTGGGCTGGGAGGAGCCGCACGAGTTCGGCCCGGAGGAACGGTCGCTGCTGACGGCCACCGCGGGCCTGGTCGGGCAGGCCCTCAAACGCGCCCACGCGCTGGACGCCGAGCACGAGCTCGCCACCATGCTCCAGCGCAGCCTGCTGCCGCGCCGCCTGCCCGCGCTGCCCGGCGGTGTGGCCGTCGCCCGCTATCTGCCCGCGATGGTGGGTCTGGAGGTGGGCGGCGACTGGTACGACGTCATCCCGCTCTCCGAGGGCCGCGTCGCCCTGGTCATCGGCGATGTGCAGGGGCACAGCGCCGGGGCCGCCACGATCATGGGCCAGATGCGGACGGCGATCCGGGCGTACGCGGTGGAGGGGCACCCCGCGGACGTGGTGGTCTCGCACACCAACCGGCTGCTCGTCGGCATGGAGACCGACCTCTTCGCCACCTGCTGCTACGTCGAGCTGGACATGGAGGAGGGCGAGGCGTGGATCGTCCGGGCCGGGCATCTGCTGCCGCTGGTGCGCCACCCGGACGGCAGCGCCCAGGAGGTGCCGGCCGAGGGCGGGCCGCCGCTCGGGGTGCTCGCGGACGCGGACTTCGCCATCACCACGGTCGGGCTGCTGCCCGGCACGGTCCTGGCCCTCCTCACCGACGGCCTGGTCGAGTCCTCGCGGCTCGACCTGGACGACGGGATGCGCCGGCTGTGCCATCTGCTCACCGCGGCCGACCCGTCCGACGCGGGGCGGATGGCCGACGCGCTGCTCGTCGACGCCGGCCGCCGGGACGACGACGTGGCGCTGCTGCTCCTGCGCTACGACGGCATGGAGTTCCGGCCGATCCGGGCCGGCTGGACGGTCTGGCGGCTGCCCGACGCGGTGCTGCACGCCCGCCGGTTCACCGCCCGCAAGCTGCGCACCTGGGGCCTGAAGGAGGAGGTGGACGCGGCGCTGCTGGTCGTCTCCGAGCTGGTCACCAACGCCCTGCTGCACACCCAGGGGGCGGTGCGGCTCGATCTCACGCTGGGCCTGGAACGGCTGCGGGTCGCGGTCAGCGACTCCTCACCGCGGGCCCCCGCCAAGCCGGTGATCGTCGACTGGGAGTCGACCGGCGGCCGGGGCATCCTGCTGGTCGAGGCGATGTCCTCCGGCTGGGGCTCGGTGCCGGTCAGCGGCGGCAAGCAGGTGTGGAGCGAGATCGACGTGCCGCCGCGCGAGCCCCGCACCGCGCATGCCCCCGAGGGCCCCGCGGAGCCGGAGGCGGACGCCCCCTGGTGGACCGCGCTCGGAACGCCGTGAGGAGGCTCCGCGTGAGAACCCGCACGACGCTCCGGTCCCCCGGCGCAGCCCTCGCGGCGGCCGCCCTCTCGCTCGCGCTCGCCCTCGTGGGCTGCGGGCAGGCCGCGGAGTCCGGGGGCTCGGGCGGGGAGGCCCTGTCCGGGGGACGGGAGGGTACGGGCGTGACGATCGGCCTGCTGCTGCCGGACAGCCACACCGCCCGCTGGGAGGCGTTCGACCGGCCGCTGATCGAGCAGAAGATCAAGGAGCTGTGCGCCGACTGCACGGTGGACTACGCCAACGGGCAGGGCAGCGTCGCCACCCAGCAGCAGCAGGTGGACACCATGATCACCAAGAGGGTGGACGTGATCGTTCTGGACCCGGTCGACTACAAGTCGCTGCGCTCCTCGGTCAAGGAGGCGGACCGCGCGGGCATCCCCGTCGTCTCCTACGACCGGCTCGCCGAGGGCCCGATCTCGGGCTATGTCTCCTTCGACGGCAACGAGGTCGGCCGGCTCCAGGCCGAGGCCCTGCTCCGGGCGATGGGGAAGAAGGCGGACGGCGGGCGGATCGTCATGATGAACGGCGACCCGACCGATCCGAACGCGGCGTGGTTCCGGGAGGGCGCCCTGTCCGTCCTCGAGGACAAGGTGACGATCGGCAAGGAGTACGACACCCCGCAGTGGAGCCCGGAGAACGCGCACATCAACATGTCCGGCGCCATCTCCGCCCTCGGCCCCGGCAGCATCGACGGCGTCTACTCGGCCAACGACGCGCTCGCCTCCGGCATCGTCTCCGCCCTCAAGTCCGGCAACGTCACGCCGCTGCCCCCGATCACCGGGCAGGACGCCGAGCTGAACGGCGTCCAGCGCATCGTCAAGGGCGAGCAGTCGATGACCGTCTACAAGCCGTTCAAGCCGGAGGCCGAGGCCGCCGCCGCCATGGCCGTCGCGCTGGGCCGCGGCGAGTCGCCCGACGGCGTGGCCCAGGACCGGATCAGCACCTCGACCGCCACCAACATTCCCGCCGTTCTGCTCACCCCGGTCCCCCTGACGGTCGACAACATCAAGGAGACCGTCGTCAAGGACGGTATGTACACGATCGACCAGATCTGCACCGCCAAGTTCCGGTCGGCCTGCGAGCGGGCCGGACTGATCCCGTGACCGGGGAGAAGGAGAGGGTGTGCCGTGTCGTCCCTGCCCCTGCTGTCCCTGCGCGGTGTCTCCAAGCACTTCGGCGCCGTCCAGGCCCTCACGGACGTGGAGCTGGACATCCACCCCGGGCGGGTCGTCGCCCTGGTGGGCGACAACGGCGCCGGGAAGTCCACCCTGGTGAAGGTGATCGCCGGTGTCGGCCCCGCCGACCACGGGCTGATCCAGTGGGAGGGCCGGGCGGTGCAGATCAAACGGCCGCACGACGCCCAGTCCCTGGGCATCGCCACCGTCTACCAGGACCTCGCGCTCTGCGACAACCTCGACGTCGTCGGGAATCTCTTCCTCGGCCGGGAGATCCACCGGATCGGCATCCTGGACGAGGTGGAGATGGAACGCCGGACCCGCAGCCTCCTGCGGGCCCTGTCCATCCACATCCCCGATGTGCGCCGCCCGGTCGCCGCCCTCTCCGGCGGCCAGCGCCAGACGGTCGCGATCTCCCGCTCGCTGCTCGCCGGGCCCCGGGTCCTGCTGCTGGACGAGCCCACCGCGTCCCTCGGGGTCCAGCAGACCACCCAGGTCCTCGACCTCATCGACCAGCTGCGGGACCGCGGCATCGGGATCCTGCTGATCAGCCACAACATGGGTGACGTCAAGGCCGTCGCGGACGAGGTCGCGGTGCTGCGGCTGGGGCGCAACAACGGCCTCTTCGACGTGAACACCGCCTCCCAGGAACAGATCATCTCCTCCATCACCGGAGCCACGGGCGACGCGGTGACGCGCCGCTCCCCGCGTGCGGGGGAGACGGAGCTGTGATCCGGGGCGGGCAGGTCGTCAAGAACTGGCTCCGGGCCTACGAGAACCGGCTGGCCGGGGGCGAGCTCGGCGCCGTGCCCGTGGTCCTGGGGCTCCTCGCGATCTGGATCATCTTCCAGAGCCTGAACGCCAACTTCCTCTCGGCGCGCAACCTGTCCAACCTCAGCGTGGACATCGTGGGCACCGGCCTGATCGCGGTGGGCATCGTCTTCGTGCTGCTGATCGGCGAGCTGGACCTGTCGGTCGGCTCGGTCAGCGGCCTCGCCGCGGCCCTGTTCGCGGTGCTGAACGTGCAGCAGGGCGTACCGGAGTGGCTGGCCCTGGTGATGGCGGTGCTGTGCGGGACGGCCGTCGGGATCGTCCAGGGGTTCTTCTTCGCCAGAGTCGGGGTGCCGGCCTTCGTGGTCACCCTGGCCGGGCTGCTGGCCTGGAACGGCCTGATGCTCTACATCCTGGGCACCAGCGGCACCGTCAACCTCGACGACGAAGGGCTGGTCGCCACGCTCACCAGCCATTACTTCGGCAATGTCGCCGCCGCGTACGGCCTGGCGGCGCTGGGCGCGGCGGTGTACTTCCTCACCTCCCATGTGGACCGGCGGCGCCGCAGGGCCGTCGGGATGCCGTCCCGGTCGCTCGTCGAGATCGGGGTGCGCACCGGCGTGCTCACGGTGGTCGCGTTCGCCGCCGCCTGGGTGCTCAACCAGTTCCAGGGCCTGCCGCTGGCCCTGCTGATCTTCCTGACCGTCCTCGCGAGCCTGGAGTTCGTCCTCCGCCGCACCTCCTACGGCCGCAAGGTGTTCGCCCTCGGCGGGGGCATCGAGGCGGCCCGCCGGGCGGGCATCAACATCGTGCGGATGCGGATCTCGGTGTTCATGGTGTCCGGCACGATGGCCGCGGTCGGCGGCCTGATGCTGGCCTCGCGGGTGACCTCGGCGAGCCAGACCTCCGGCTCGGGCATCCTGCTGATGAACGCGATCGCCGCGGCGGTCATCGGCGGCACCAGCCTCTTCGGCGGACACGGCTCGACCTGGTCCGCCCTGCTCGGGATGCTGGTCATCCAGTCGATCGCCTCGGGCATGGCCCTGCTGGGCATCCAGGCGGCCGTCCAGTTCATGATCACCGGCGGTGTGCTGCTCGCGGCCGTGGTCATCGACTCCCTGTCGCGCCGCTCCCAGAAGGCCCACGGCCGGGCTTGACCGCCCGGCGTGGTCCGGCCCCGTCCGCCGCGCCGGGCAGGTGCCCGACGGCTCCGGGGGGACGAACGGCCCGGTGCGGACCGGCGCCCGGTACGGAGCGGCACCCGGTGCGGACCGGCCGCTCGGATGCGCGGCCGGTTGCGGGTGCGGGGGTCGTTCAGCGGGCCTGAGGTCGGTTCGGCACGCAGGCCCGGGTCAGCCGTCCCGTCTCCGGCGCCGGCGTGCGGAGGACCGCTGCCGATGATCGGCCCGCCGCCGCGACTCGACCTGCCGGGGCAGGTCCGGCGGCGATCGGTGCTCGGGCTCCTCACCGCCGGGACCGGGCCGCGGCAGGGGCCCGTACCGCCGCCGGTATGCGGACCCCAGGTCCTCGGCGGCCTCACGGGCCAGGTCGGGGTCGAGACCTCCCCGGCCCGTCAGCGACTCCAGACCGGTCAGGGACTCCAGATACGCGCCGCTGCCGACGGCCCGGCCCTCCCCGTCACCGCGTGGGACGTCCGCCGGCCGCCCCGCCGGCCCCGGCTCACCGGGCCCGGCGGTCCCCGGAGCCTCCGGAGCGGACGACTCGGTGACGGCTGTGGGCTCCACCGGCGCGCCCTCCGCCCGCGGGGCACCGGCCGGGGCGACGCCCCCTTCCGGGCCGGATTCCCCGGCGGCCGATTTCGTCTTCAGTTTCCTCAGCGCATGACCTAGCCGTCGAAGAATTCCATCCATGCAGAGGCCTCTTCCCGCAGCCGAGCACTCATCCTTCTCCATTCCGCCTTCGCATCCCTGATGAACTGCAGCGCCCGATACCTGGCCAGTACCGGAAGAATGTCGAAGGCCCATGTTCTCGCGTAATGGCAGCGGTAGCCCAGGCTCGCCTCCATGGCGCGCACCGGACCACCGCCGCCATCGCGGGGCCGGACGGCTGTCACACCCCGCCGCGCCTCCTCCTGCGCCTCTTGTCCATATCCGCGAGCGCTTCCTCCAGCAGGTCGGGATCCAGCCCCGCCGCGCGGGCCGCGTCCCGGCCGTTCTGGTGCGCGTCGATCATGGCCATGACCGGGACGATGTCCTCACGCAGCACCCGGTGATGTTCGTCCAGGTACTGGATCTGCACATTGCTCTCGCCCACGACCCGCACCACGGCATGGCGCACCGCGGCCACGCCGCGCGCCACGCCCCCGGCTCCGGCGGCGATCGCCGCCACCACGGCACCCCGCGGAAGCGAACCCGGCAACGCGTCGGGAATCACCGCCCTGATGCCCGGCTGATTCCGGCCGAACGGGATCACCTCTTCGGTCATACTCCCCCCAAATGGCGTCACGGCGACGCGACAGAAAAGAGATGGATTCCCCTTCCGGGCCGTCGCCGCGTGATCTCACGATGCGAGTTATTTCCCGGTCGCGACACCAAAAAACTGCCCATATTCACGCGCGCCGCCCGATTCGCCACAGCCGCACCAGAGGTCACACCGGCACCAATTTGATGGAATACTTTCCCACCTTCCCGCCCTCCGTGCGTAGCCCACGTACGCCTCGTGCGGCACACCCGAGTCCGGAATCTGCCACTCCTGGCCGGAATCCGCGCAACGCTCGGGCCATACGACCCGACGCCCGACCGGGGGCACCCCTCGCGCTCACTCCATGACATGCGGTGAGCGACGCCCCGGCCGCGCCCCCGCCCGGCCGAGTTGCCGCCCGCCACGCACGGGTGTGCTCTGGTCGTGAGGGGAGAGAGGAGTCCGCCATGTCCACGACTGCCATGCCGGCCCGCCACTACCCGTCCACCGCCGTGGGCGTCCCCGTCACGCTGGGGATCGCCTTCGGCCTCTACGTGGCCTGGCTGGAGAGCAACAACGGCGCGTCCAACACCCGCATCACCGTGGCGGGCCTGGTGGGCGGAGCCGCCTGCGCCGTGCTCTGCTTCGCCCTCGGGATGGTGCAGCACCGGCTGCGCCGGGAGGTCCGGGCCGCGTCCTACGGGGCGATCTTCGGGGCCGTGATGGGCTACATGCTCAACGTGAGCGGTCAGACCTGGCTGGAGGGGACCCTGATGGGGCTGATCCTCGGGCTGTCCATGGCCGTGGTGACGTTCTACATCCGCTATACGCAGGAGACTTGACCGGCGCGGCCTCCGTCCGGAGCTTCACCGGTTCCTCGCCCTGCCCCGCGTCCGCGCGTTTCGCGCACCACCGTCCCCGTCCCGGCGCCCCCGTACCGGCACTCCCCCGTCCCGGCACCCCCTCGCGCCCCCGCGGTCATGCGCCAGGATGGCGGCGAGGCAAGGATCGTCGGAAAGGGACGCCATGACGCAGCCGTTCACCGTACGGATCACCGTCCGGGGCTACGAGACGGACTCACAGGGACACGTCAACACCAGCGTGTACATGCAGTACGCCGAGCACGCCCGCTGGTCCCTCGTCCAGGCAGCCGGAATACGCCAGAGCGAGCTGGTCGAGAAGGGGGTGGGCCCGGTCAATCTGGAGACCACGATGCGCTTCCACCGCGAGCTCCGGGCCGGTGAGGAGATCGAGGTGACCTGCGCGTTCGTGTGGGGCGAGGGAAAGACGTTCCGGGTCGAGCAGACCATCCGACGGGACGGCGAGCTCGCCGCCGAGCTGCACAGCGTCGGCGGCATGATGGATCTGCGGGCCCGCAAGCTGGTGCCCGACCCCCGGGAGGCCTTCCGCGCCTTCGCCACCGACGCCTCGCTGCTGGGCCTCTGAGCCGGGCCCGGGCTCCGGCGCACCCGGCAGCCGCGGGCACGACGGGAGCACAGACAACGGGGGCGGGAAACGGGAGAAACGGCG
>NZ_JBYITE010000060.1:0-36617 GCF_057709105.1 Streptomyces sp. bgisy100 | reverse complement strand
CCCCCCCCCCCCCCCCCCCCCCCCCCCCCCCCCCCCCCCCCCCCCCCCCCCCCCCCCCACCCCCGAAACCCACCAGACACCCGCACCCAACGACCGAGGCCCGCACAAACGAACCGCAAGACACCCAGCGCGCGCCGCACGGCAAAACCGCACAGCCCGCCCCCCCACCAAAAAGAACCGGGCCCCAGGACTGTCGTCCCGGAGCCCGGCCCTTCGATATGCCGACTGCTCGGTTGCCCGGCGCCTAGCGCCGCAAGCCGCCCGTCAGTTGTCGTCCTCGTCGATGAGGAAGCCCCGCATCGGCGACGGCGCCTGCTGCATGGGCTGCTGCCCCTGCGGCCGCACCGGAGCCATCGGCTGCGTCATCGCCGGCGACATCTGCTGCTGACCGCCGTAGGACTGCGCGCCACCACCGGGGTTGTGCCCGCCGTGACCGCCCATGGACTGGTTGCCACCCATCGTGTGGCCACCCATCCCGCCGGCACCGGCACCCGCACCCGCCATCGACGGGGACGGCGGCAGCGACGCGGCGGCCGGGGTACGCGGCGGGGCGAGCGAGTCGTCGGACTGGTTCTCCAGCTGACGCAGCTGGCTCTCCAGGTACGACTTCAGTCGCGTCCGGTACTCGCGCTCGAAGCCGCGCAGGTCCTCGACCTTGCGCTCCAGCGTGGCGCGAGCGGACTCCAGCGAGCCCATCGCGACGCGGTGCTTCTCCTGCGCGTCCCGCTCCAGGGCGTCCGCCTTGGCGCGGGCGTCCCGCTCCAGACCCTCGGCACGGCTGCGGGCCTCACCGACGATCTTGTTGGCCTCGGAACGGGCCTCCGCGATCGCCTGGTCCGCGGTCTGCTGCGCGAGCGAGAGGACGCGGGCGGCGCTGTCGCCACCCGGGCCCTGGCCCGGCTGCGGCAGGTGCGGGCCGGGGCCACCGGGACCGCCGGGGCCACCAGGGCCGCCGGGACCGCCCGGGCCACCGGGGCCGCCCATCGGACCACCCATGGGGCCGCCCTGGCCCATCGGGCCACCCTGGCCCATCGGACCGGGACCGTGCTGCCCCTGCGGGCCGCCGTGTCCACCGGGACCTGCGGGCAGCTGAGGTGCGCCACCGGGCAGCTGGGGCGGGCCCATCTGCTGTTGGGGCGGCACCGGCTGCGGTCCTGATATGGCAGCGGGCACGGGTGCGCCGGGTCGCTCCTGACCCTCCGGCTTGCGCATGCCCTGCTGCTGGTTCTGCGCGGCAGCACGGGTCGCGGCGGCCAGCTTGGCCCGCAGGTCCTCGTTCTCCCGGAGCAGACGGGTCAGTTCACCCTCGACCTCATCGAGGAAGGCATCGACCTCGTCCTCGTCATAGCCTTCTCGGAGACGGACGGTCGTGAACTGCTTGTTCCGCACGTCCTCGGGGGTCAACGGCATCTCTTCTTCACCTCTACGTAGTCGTCGGCAATCGGCATGACCGTATCGTTCACAGCCACCTCACGACGGTGATCAGGATGTAGACGATGATCATCAATACGAAGAAGGACAGGTCGAGCGCTACGCCCCCGAGACGCAGCGGCGGAATGACCCGCCGCAGAAGCTTGAGTGGCGGATCAGTGACAGTGTAGGTGGCCTCGAGGAGGACCACCATCGCCCTGCCGGGTTGCCATGAGCGGGCGAACTGGAAGACATAGTCCATGACCAACCGGAAGATCAGCACAATCAGGAAGCAGTACAGCGCGATGTAGATCACCTGCAGTGCGATGTCCATCTCGCGGTGCCTCTCCCCTTACTCGTGCCGGGCCTCGTGGCTCCGGTGACCATGGTGCGTCTCAGCTCTGGTTGAAGAACCCGCCCTCTGCAATACGGGCCTTGTCCTCCGCCGTGACATCGACGTTAGCAGGCGACAACAGGAACACCTTCTGCGTCACTCGCTCAATGCTTCCATGGAGGCCGAAGACCAAACCGGCAGCAAAGTCGACAAGTCGCTTCGCATCGGTGTCGTCCATCTCCGTCAGATTCATGATCACCGGAGTGCCCTCACGGAAGTGTTCCCCGATGGTACGGGCTTCGTTGTAGGTCCGGGGGTGCAGCGTGGTGATGCGGTAGGGCTCTCGCTCGGACACGACCTTGGGCATGATCACAGGTGCGTTCTTCTCCGGATTCTGACGTTCAGGTGTGATGGATGCCACGGGTGCGATACGCCCCCCTCGCCCCCCTTCCGGGAGAAGAGACCCGGAGCGCCCGCTTTCTGCGGTGAGGGCGACGGGCTCGCGCTGGACGGGCGGATGCACGACCCGTACCGGTTCGTCCGGATCTGTCCGGTCCGACGGATGTGACTGGTGTGGCCGACGAGCCCGCTCGGGCTCCGGCTCGGGCTCGAATTCGTCGTCGGGGTCGAATCCCCGGCCGTCGTAACCATCGTCCTCCACGAGGCCGAGGTAGACCGCCATCTTGCGCATCGCGCCGGCCATTCTCTGCGTCCTCCGCTCTGTGGTGGCTCCCCTGCCTCCTGCGGAGAGGCACCATGGGCTCCGTCACCGGGCGCCCGGGATCCACTCGGCCTGCCCGCCCGACGGGCGGAAATGACCATATTTTCTGCTGTGGTCCGACTTGCTTCGCGACGTTACCGGAGCCGGGTCCTGACTCCGAGTACCGCGGTGCCGACGCGCACATGTGTCGCCCCGGCCGCCACCGCGTCCTCGAGGTCCGAGCTCATTCCCGCGGACACCATGGTGGCAGCAGGATGCCCCGTGCGCAGGCCGGACGAGATTTCCACCAGCCGCTCGAAAGCCGCCCGTTGACGCCCCGCGTACGGGCCGGAGAGCGGCGCCACGGTCATCACGCCGCCCAGCCGGAGCCCCTCGGCCGAGGCGATCGCGTCGGCGATCTCCGGCACCCGGTCCGGCGCGACGCCGCCCCGGCCGCCGGTCCCTCCCGCCTCCGCGTCGAGGGCGACTTGGAGCAGGCAGCCGAGCTCCCGCCCGGCGCGCGCCGCGGCGGTGGAGAGAGCGCCCACGAGCTTCGCCCGGTCGACGGACTGCACCAGATCGGCGTAACCGGCCACGGAACGGACCTTGTTCGTCTGCAACTGGCCGACGAAGTGCCAGGTGAGCGGCAGGTCCGCGCACTCCGCCGCCTTGGGCGCCGCCTCCTGGTCCTTGTTCTCGGCGACGTGCCGCACCCCGAGTTCGGCGAGCAGCCGGACATCGCTCGCCGGGTAGGTCTTGGTGACCACGATGAGGGTCACCTCGTCCCGGGCCCGCCCCGCGGCGGCGCACGCGGCGGCGATCCGCTCCTCCACCTGCGCCAGGTTCTCGGCCAGTTCGGCCCTGCGGTCGGTCACGTGGCCCCCTCGGCCCGGTCGGCCTCCGCGCCGTCCCGGCGGGCGGCCGGGCCGTCGGCTCCCCGAGGGGCGCCGTCGTCCAGCCAGACGTAGCCGGCGAGGCGTCCGGTCGTCCGGTCGCGGCGGTAGGAGAAGTGGTCGGACGACTCCAGGGTGCAGATGCGGGACTGTTCGCGCATCCGCACCCCGAGCCGGTCGAGTTGTGCGTGGACACCGGCGGTGACGTCCACGGCCGGGGTGCCCCAGCTGGTCGTCGCCCATGTCTCCGGAACGGCCCGCGCCACGTCGGCCCGCATGTCCTCCGGCACCTCGTAGCAGCGGCCGCAGACGGCCGGGCCGGTGACGGCGGTGATCCGTGAGACCTCCGCGCCGAGCGCGACCATCGCCTCGACGGCCGCCGGGACGACCCCGGCCACCAGGCCGGGACGCCCGGCGTGGGCGGCGGCCGCTACGCCGGCGACGGGGTCGGCCATCAGAACCGGGGTGCAGTCCGCGGTGAGCACGGCGAGCGGCAGGCCGCGACGCGCGGTCACCACCGCGTCCACCGCCGGGACATCGCCGGCCGGACCCCACGGTCCGTCGACCACCGCGACGTCCCGGCCGTGCACCTGGTTCATCCAGACCACCCGGTCGGGATCGATGCCCAGGGACCGCGCGGCGCTCCGGCGGTTGGCGACGACGGCGGCCGGGTCGTCACCGACCGCGCCGCCCAGATTGAGCTCGGCGTACGGAACGGCGCTCACCCCGCCCCACCGGTCGGTGAAGGCGAAGTGGGCGCCGCTCGTGCTGACGTTCTGCGTTATCACTGCGTGCTGTGCTTATTTCAGGAAGTCGGGGACGTCCAGTTCCTCGGCCTGGCTGTCCTGGTAGGGACGGGCCGGGGGAACCTGGGGCGGTGCGACCGGGGGCGCGGAGGTCTCGCCCACCGGGGCCGCCTCCACCTCGTCGGGCTCCTCCTCGCGCGGCGTCACCGATCCGAGGCCGCCGAACGACGAGCGGCCGGCGGTGTCGGAGGACGAGGAGGACGGACGGCCGGCCGGCGGGTAGGACTCCTCGCGGCTGCCGCCGGACGAACCGAGCACCTTGTCGCGGTTCTTGGAGGGCGGCTGCCCGCCGTCGAAGCCCGCCGCGATCACCGTGACCCGCACCTCGTCGCCGAGCGCGTCGTCGATGACCGCGCCGAAGATGATGTTGGCTTCGGGGTGGGCCGCCTCGCTGACCAGCTGGGCCGCCTCGTTGATCTCGAAGAGGCCCAGGTCGGAGCCGCCGGAGATGGAGAGCAGCACACCGCGGGCGCCGTCGATGGACGCCTCCAGCAGGGGCGAGGAGATCGCCATCTCGGCCGCCGCGACCGCGCGGTCGTCGCCGCGGGCCGAGCCGATGCCCATGAGCGCGGACCCGGCCTCCGACATCACCGACTTCACGTCCGCGAAGTCGAGGTTGATGAGGCCAGGGGTGGTGATGAGGTCGGTGATGCCCTGGACACCGGAGAGCAGCACCTGGTCGGCGGACTTGAACGCGTCGAGCACGCTCACCTGCCGGTCCGAGATGGACAGCAGCCGGTCGTTGGGGATCACGATGAGGGTGTCGACCTCGTCGCGCAGCCCGGCGATGCCGTCCTCGGCCTGGTTCGCGCGGCGGCGGCCCTCGAAGGTGAACGGGCGGGTGACCACGCCGATGGTCAGGGCGCCCAGCGAGCGGGCGATATTGGCGACCACCGGCGCTCCGCCGGTACCGGTCCCGCCGCCCTCACCCGCGGTGACGAAGACCATGTCGGCCCCCTTGAGGACCTCCTCGATCTCCTCGCGGTGGTCCTCCGCGGCCTTGCGGCCGACATCGGGGTTGGCGCCGGCGCCGAGGCCGCGGGTGAGCTCGCGGCCGACGTCCAGCTTGACGTCGGCGTCGCTCATCAGCAGGGCCTGCGCATCGGTGTTGATCGCGATGAACTCGACGCCCTTGAGACCGACCTCGATCATCCGGTTGATGGCGTTGACGCCACCGCCGCCGATGCCGACGACCTTGATGACTGCGAGGTAGTTCTGCGGTGCTGCCACGTCGAAGGCCTCTCGCCTCGAGTTACGTGTCCGTGCGTCACGTTGGCCGCGGTGCACGGACTGATGCCGATGTGGGACGGTCCGAACGCCGACCCGAACCCTAACGGTGAAGTTTAGGGTTACCAGTATGTCTGCTCTGTGGAGTCCTCGAACGAGACACTAAGTCGACAAGTGCTGCGCGTTCAACGAACACGCCGAACCTCCCGTTTTTCTTTTCACCCTATGTGATCACGCATAGCGCTAGCCAACCAGGGTGCTGGGCCGCCTCCGGACACGTCAACTCCCGGACGCGGCAGGGGCGGTGGGAGCGCTCACGTCGAAGTGCCGGGCGTCCCGGGCGGCTTTCAGCAGCGCGAGCAGAGTCCGCGATTTGGCGCGGCCGTTCTCCCCGCTCCCCCACCGGACCGTCCGTCCGCCCGTCAGCTCCAGCGTGATGGAGTCATATGAACCGACCTTGACCACCCGGGTGTCGCGCCGGACCTCCGCCGGGAGCCCGGCGGCTACGCGGACCGCCTCCCGGCGGAGCCGGTCGGCACCGAAGCGCCGCCGGCTCGGGGAGTCTGCGGCCGCGAGCTCCAGCAGCGGCACCCCGTCCGGACGCTTCCGCACCTGAGCGAACCTGACGCCCTCGGCGTCCACTTCGGTAAATCGCCCGCCCGCTTTGATCAGCAGCTGCGGACGCCTTTCGGTCACCTTCAGATCGATACTGTCCGGCCAGGAACGGATCACGTCGACCTCGGCGATGCGCGGCAGCGCGGCCCGCAGCCGGGCCGCGACCTCGTCGGTGTCCACGGAGGCCAGGGGGTCGCCGGCCGGTACACCGGCCGCCGCGACCACCTGACGGGGCCGGAGCACCGTGGTGCCCTCCGCGTTCACCCGCTCGACCCGGGCCCAGTCCGAGCCGTAGAGGACCCAGACGGCGCCCACGCCGAGCAGCACCGCGCCCGCCGCCGAGGCGATCAGGGTGCGCCGGCGGGGGCGCCGGAGACGGATCCGGAGCAGGGGCGGGCCGGACGGCGGGGAGTTCCGCGTACCGCGTCGGTCGGTCGTCGTTCCGGCCACGCTCCCTGCTTTCTCACGCCTGGCGGCGTGCGGAGATCGCCTCGTACACCATGCCGACCAGCAGATCGTCCGCGTCCCGGCGGCCGAACTCCGCGGCGGACCGGGACATCTCGTACAGCCGGTGCGGGTCGGCGAGCACCGGGAGCACCTGGTTCTGCACCCACTCGGGGGTCAGCTCGGCGTCGTCGACCAGCAGGCCGCCGCCGGCCTTGACCACCGGCTGGGCGTTGAGCCGCTGCTCACCGTTACCGATCGGCAGCGGTACGTACGCGGCCGGGAGCCCGACCGCGGAGAGTTCGGCCACCGTCATGGCGCCCGCGCGGCAGAGCATCATGTCGGCCGCGGCGTACGCGAGGTCCATCCGGTCCACGTAGGGCACCGGGATGTACGGCGGCATGCCGGGCATATTGTCCACCCGGGGCAGCTCGTTCTTGGGGCCCACCGCGTGCAGGATCTGGATGCCCGAGCGCTGCAGCGCCGGGGCGACCGCCTGCACCACCTCGTTGAGCCGCCGGGCGCCCTGCGAGCCGCCGGAGACCAGCAGCGTCGGCAGGTTGGGGTCGAGCCCGAAGGCGGCCCGCGCCTCGGGACGGACCGCGCCCCGGTCCAGCGTGGCGATGGAGCGGCGCAGCGGGATGCCGACGTAGCGGGAGTTCCGCAGCTTGCTGTCCGGCGTGCTCACCGCGACACCGGCCGCGTACCGGGAGCCGATCTTGTTGGCCAGGCCCGGACGGGCGTTGGCCTCGTGCACGATGATCGGCACGCCGAGCCGCTTGGCGGCCAGGTAGCCGGGGAGGGCCACATAGCCCCCGAAGCCGACCACGCAGTCGGCCTTGGTGCGCTCCAGGATCTGCTCGGCGGCCTTGATGGTGCCGCGCAGCCGCCCGGGCACGGTGATCAGCTCCGGCGTGGGCTTGCGCGGCAGCGGCACGGCCGGGATCAGTCCCAGTTCGTAACCCCGCTCCGGGACGAGCCGGGTCTCGAGTCCGCGCTCCGTGCCGAGGGCCGTGATCCCCACGGTCGGGTCCTGCCTGCGCAGGGCGTCCGCGAGGGCAAGCGCGGGCTCGATGTGGCCGGCGGTCCCCCCACCGGCGAGTACGACATGCACCGAAATTCACCGCTCTCCGGACGGTCGCTGCTTGACGCGCCGTCTCATCGTCTTCCATCTCACCCCAGCCAGCTTCCTTCTCACAGCAGGCTGCCGCATGGCCAGGGCCGCCCGCGCACCGGGTTCGCTGCGCGCGAAGGCGACCAGCAGCCCGATGGCGAACATCGTCGGCAGCAGGGCGGAGCCTCCGTAGGAGAACAGCGGGAGGGGGACACCGGCGATCGGCAGCAGACCGAGCACCGCACCGATGTTGACCACGGCCTGAGCCGTGATCCAGGTGGTCACACCTCCCGCGGCGTACCTGACGAAGGGATCCTCCGTGCGTCCGGCCACGCGGATACCCGCATAGCCTAGAGCCGCGAAGAGGGCGAGTACCGACAGCGTCCCCGCCAGGCCGAGTTCCTCCCCGGTCACGGCGAAGATGAAGTCGGTGTGCGGTTCGGGGAGTTGACCCCATTTCTCCAGGCTTGCACCCAGTCCGGAACCGAACAGTCCGCCGGAGGCGAGCGCGTAGATCCCGTGCACGGCCTGCCAGCACTGATCGTTCGGACCGGGGTCGGTGGCGCCGATGCAGGCGAGCCGGGCCATCCGGTTGGCGCTGGTGGTGATCAGCAGGAGGCCCAGCACCGCGGTGCCGCCGAGCACGCCCGCGAAGAGCCGGGTGGGGGCCCCGGCCAGCCAGAGCAGGCCGAAGAGGATCGCGGTGAGAATGATGGCGGTGCCCATGTCACCGCCCAGCATGATCAGCCCGAGCAGCATGAAGGCGGCCGGGACCAGCGGTACGAGCAGGTGCTTCCACTGGTTGAGCAGCCGCTTGTCCTGCTTGCGGGCGAGCAGGTCGGCGCCCCAGAGCACCAGGGCGAGCTTGCCGAACTCGCTGGGCTGGAGCTGGAAGGGGCCGCCGAGCTGGAGCCAGTTCCGGTTGCCGTTGACGGTCTGGCCGATGCCCGGAATCTGCACCAGGGTCATCAGGAAGACCGAGACGGCGAGCAGCGGATAGGCCAGCGCCCGGTGCAGCCGGACGGGGAGCCGGGAGGCGAGCAGCAGCAGACCGGCGCCGAGGGCGGCGGCGATCAGCTGCTTGCGGAAGTAGTACGTGGACGGCAGCCCGGACTGCAGGGCCTGGATCTGGGAGGCGGAGAAGACCATCACCAGGCCCAGGACGGTGAGCAGCGCGCTGCCGCCGAGGATCAGGTAGTAGGCGGTCAGCGGGCGGTCCCAGGCCCTCCTGAGCCGGGTGTGCAGCTTCCGCAGACCGCCCAGGGCGCTGCCGCGCGGACGCTCCGGGGCCGGGCCGCCCCGCCCGCGGGGGCGGGACGCCGCCGGTCTCGCCGTACGGGCCGTCATGTCCCCTCCTGAAGGTCTGGTGCGCCGGACCGGTCCGCGGCGCGGGGACGGGGACCGGCTAGCGCCGCTGTGCCCCGGGGGGCGCCTCCAGCTCCCGTACGGCCGCCGCGAAGGCCTCGCCGCGCTTGCCGTAGTTGACGAACATGTCCATCGAGGCACAGGCCGGGGCCAGCAGGACGGTGTCCCCGGGCCGGGCGAGCCCGGCCGCTTCCCGGACGGCCGCGGCCATCGCCCCAGTGTCGGTCCGGTCGAGGTCGACGACCGGCACATCCGGGGCGTGTCGCGCCAGCGCTTCCCGGATCAGGGCCCGGTCGGCGCCGATCAGCACGGCGCCCCGCAGCCGGCCCGCCGCGTTGCTGACGAGGTCGTCGAAGGTCGCGCCCTTGGCGAGGCCGCCGGCGATCCACACGATGTGCTCGTAGGCGGCCAGGGAGGCCTCGGTGGCATGGGTGTTGGTGGCCTTGGAGTCGTCGACGTAGGCCACGCCGCCGACGTCCGCCACGTGCTGGATGCGGTGCGCGTCGGGGCGGAAGGAGCGCAGTCCGTCGCGGACGGCCGTGGCCTCGACGCCGAAGGCGCGCGCGAGGGCCGCCGCGGCAAGGGCGTTGGCGATGTTGTGCGGGGCCGGCGGGTGGATGTCGGCGACCTCGGCCAGCTCCTGGGCGTGGCTGTGCCGGTTCTCGACGAACGCCCGGTCGACCAGGATCCCCTCCACGACGCCGACTTGGGACGGGCCGGGGGTGCCGAGGGTGAAGCCGATGGCGCGGCAGCCCTCCTCGACGTCGGCGGCACGGACCAGTTCCTCGGTGGCGGGGTCGGCGGCGTTGTACACGCAGGCGACCTGGTTGCCCTCGTAGATCCGGCCCTTGTCGGCGGCGTAGGCCTGCATGGAGCCGTGCCAGTCGAGGTGGTCGGGCGCGAGGTTGAGGACGGCCGCGGAGTGCGCCCGCAGGCTCGGCGCCCAGTGCAGCTGGTAGCTGGACAGCTCGACGGCGAGGACGTCGTAGGCGCGCTCGCCGCCCTCGTCCTCGGCGAGCACCACGTCCAGCAGTGAGACGCCGATGTTGCCGACGGCGGCGGTGCGCAGCCCGGCGGCCTCCAGGATGGAGGCCAGCATCTGCACGGTGGTGGTCTTGCCGTTGGTGCCGGTGACGGCCAGCCAGGGGGCGGCGCCCGGCCGCCGCAGCCGCCAGGCGAGTTCGACGTCGCCCCAGACCGGGACGCCCGCCGCGGCGGCGGCCGTGAAGAGCGGCTTGTCGGGCCGCCAGCCGGGCGTGGTGACGATCAGCTCGGTGCCCTCGGGGAGCGTGTCGCCGTCGCCGAGGCGCACGGTGACGCCCAGTTGCTCGAGTTCGGCCGCCTGCCCGCGTGCCCGCTCGTCGTCACCGTCGTTGACCACGGTGACGCGGGCCCCGAGGCCCCGCAGCACGCGCGCTGCGGGGACCCCGGAGACGCCGAGGCCGGCGACGGTGACGTTCTTGTCCGCCCAGGTCACTTGCCTGCCGCCCACCCTGCGTAGAAGAGACCGAGACCCACGATCACGCACATGCCCTGGATGATCCAGAACCGGACCACCACCAGGACTTCCGTCCAGCCCTTGAGTTCGAAGTGGTGCTGGAGCGGTGCCATGCGGAAGACCCGCTTGCCGGTGAGCCGGAACGAACCGACCTGGATGATCACGGACATGGTGATCAGCACGAACAGGCCGCCCAGCAGGGCCAGCAGCAGTTCGGTGCGGGAGCAGATCGCCAGACCGGCCAGCGCGCCGCCGAGGGCCAGCGAACCGGTGTCACCCATGAAGATCTTGGCGGGCGAGGTGTTCCACCACAGGAAGCCGAAGCAGGCGCCCATCAGCGCGGAGGCGACGACCGCGAGGTCGAGCGGATCACGCACCTCGTAACAGTTGGGTCCGGCGGTGATCTGGTTGGCGCAGGACTCCTGGTACTGCCAGACGCCGATGAACGTGTACGCGCCGAAGACCATCACGGAGGCGCCGGTGGCGAGGCCGTCGAGGCCGTCGGTGAGGTTCACGCCGTTCGACATCGCGAGAATCATGAACAGCGCCCAGATGGTGAAGATCACCGGGCCGAGGTACCAGCCGAAGTCCTGGGTGAAGGACAGCCGGTCGGAGGCCGGGGTCTGGCCCCGGGAGTCGGCGAAGTTCAGCGACAGGACCGCGAACGCGATACCGACGATGAGCTGTCCGGCCATCTTGGCCTTGGCCCGCAGACCGAGGCTCCGCTGCTTGACGATCTTGATGTAGTCGTCGAGGAAGCCGACCAGGCCCATGCCCGCCATCAGGAACAGCACCAGCACACCGGAGAAGGTGGGCTGGGCGGAGGTGATCACCTTCGTCAGGGCGTACGCGATCAGCGTGGCCAGGATGAAGGCGATACCGCCCATGGTGGGAGTACCGCGCTTGCCGTGGTGGCCGCGCGGGCCGTCGTCCCGGATGAACTGGCCGTACCCCTTCTTGGCCAGCAGCTTGATCAGCAGCGGGGTGCCGATCAGGGACAGGAAGAGCCCGATGACTCCGGAGAAGAGAATCTGCTTCATCGAGTTCATCGGGCGACGGCCTCGCCCTCACCGGCGCTGTCGAGCAGCCCCTGTGCGACCCGCTCCAGGCCCTCGGCCCTGGATGCCTTCACCAGCACGACGTCTCCCGGGCGCAACTCACTGCGCAACAGGTCGATCGCCGCCCGCGCGTCGGACACGTGCACCGACTCCTCACCCCACGAACCCTCATTCTTGGCGCCCATGTCCAGCCAGGCGGCCTCCGGGCCCCCCACCGCCACGAGCTTGCTGACGTTGAGCCGGACGACCAGTCGTCCGACCGCGTCGTGCTCGGCGAGTGAATCGTCACCGAGCTCGGCCATGCGACCGAGTACCGCCCACGTCCGTCCCCCCTTGGCCTGTGCGGCTCCTCCCATGGCGGCGAGTGCGCGCAGCGCGGCGCGCATGGACTCGGGGTTCGCGTTGTAGGCGTCGTTGACGACGGTCACGCCGTCCGAGCGCTCGGTGACCTCCATGCGCCAGCGAGAGAGCTGCCCGGCTTCGGAGAGCGCCTGGGCGATCCCGTCCACGGACATGCCCAACTCATGGGCGACGGCGGCCGCGGCGAGCGCGTTCGACACGTGGTGCTCACCGTACAGCCGCAGCGTCACGTCGCTGCACCCGGTGGGGGTACGAAGGCGGAAAGCGGGCCGGCCGGTGTCGGTGAGGCGGACGTCCTCGGCACGCACATCGGCGTCCTCGGCCTCGCCGAAGAGCACCGTACGGGCCTTGGTCCGGGCCGACATGGCGCGGACGAGGGGGTCGTCGGCGTTGAGCACGGCGACACCGCCGTCGGCCGCCGCGGGCAGCACCTCGACCAACTCCCCCTTGGCCACGGCGATCTGCTCACGGCCGCCGAACTCGCCGATGTGGGCGGTGCCGACGTTGAGCACGACGCCGATCCGGGGCGGGGTGAGCTCCGCGAGGTAGCGGATGTGGCCGATGCCGCGGGCGCCCATCTCCAGGACCAGGTGCCGGGTGCCGTCGTCGGCCCGCAGCGCGGTGAGCGGGAGACCGATCTCGTTGTTGAACGAGCCGGGCGTCCAGACGGTGGGGGCGATCCGCTCCAGCAGCTGGGCGATCAGGTCCTTGGTGCTCGTCTTGCCCGCCGAGCCGGTGAGGCCGACGACCGCGGCACCGAGCCGGGCCACGACGGCGCGCGCCAGGGCTCCCAGGGCGGCTTCGACATCGTCCACGACGATCGCGGGGACGCCGACGGGGCGGGCGGCCAGGACGGCTGCCGCGCCCGCCTCGACGGCGCGCTGCGCGTAGTCGTGGCCGTCGACGTGCTCCCCCCGGAAGGCGACGAAGAGGCCGTCGGGCCGCACCTCACGGGAGTCGATCACCACCGGCCCGGTGACCCGGCGGCCGGTGTCGGGTATGTCGTGCGGCTGTCCGGAGACGATCGAGGCGATCTCGGCGAGCGTGAGTGCGATCATCGCTCACCTCCCGGGGTAGCGGTACAGAAGAGCTGCCTCGTGGAGGCGTATGCGCGCATGGAGTTCTGTCATCCCTGGTCGTTGCGGTGCGAAGAGGGGGTGCGGAGCGCTTCCGGCGCGTGGTCGTGGTGCTGGCCCCCGTGGCGGAGGCCGGAGGCGGGCCGGGTGGCCTCGATGGCCTCGCGCAGCACCTGCCGGTCGTCGAAGGGGCGTACCACCCCGGCGAGGTCCTGGCCCTGCTCGTGGCCCTTGCCGGCGACGAGGACGGTGTCGCCCGGCTCGGCGCGGGCGACCGCGGCGGCGATCGCGGCGGCGCGGTCCGGCTCGACGACGACGTCGCCGCGCTCGTGCGCGGGGACCTCGGCGGCGCCGGCCAGCATCGCCGCGAGGATCGCCAGCGGGTCCTCGGAGCGGGGGTTGTCGGAGGTCAGGACGGCCGTGTCGGAGAGCCGGGCGCAGGCGGCGCCCATCGGGCCGCGCTTCTGGATGTCGCGGTCGCCGCCGCAGCCGAGGACGATGTGGATCCGGCCCTCGGTGACCTTGCGCAGGGCGCGCAGGACGGATTCGACGGCGTCGGTCTTGTGGGCGTAGTCCACGACGGCGAGGTACGGCTGCCCGGCGTCGACCCGCTCCAGCCGGCCCGGGACGCCGGGCACGGCGGCGACGCCGTCGGCCGCGGTCTGCGGGTCGATGCCGGCGACGACGAGGGCGGTGATCGCCGCGAGGGCGTTGGCGACGTTGAACGGGCCGGGCAGCGGGGCCTCGGCGCGTACGGACTCGCCCTTGGGGCCGAGCACGGTGAAGGTCGAGCCGAGCGGGCCGACCTCGACGTCCGCGGCCCGCCAGTCGGCGTCGGGGTGGCCCTCGGCGGAGAAGGTGGTGACGGGGACCTCGGAGATCTCCACCAGGCGCTTGCCGTACTCGTCGTCGAGGTTGACGACGCCGGCGCGGCTGCGGCGGGCGGTGAACAGCTGGGCCTTCGCCTGGAAGTAGTCCTCCATGCCGGAGTGGAACTCCATGTGCTCCGGGCTGAGGTTGTTGAAGAGGGCGACGTCGAAGACCGTGCCGTCGACCCGGCCGAGGACCAGGGCGTGGCTGGAGACCTCCATGGCGACGGCGCCGACGCCGCGCTCGCGCATCACGGCGAAGAGGGCCTGGAGGTCGGTGGCCTCGGGGGTGGTGCGCTCGCTCTTGAGCCGCTCGTCACCGATCCGGGACTCGACGGTCCCGATCAGGCCGGTGAGCTTCCCGCGGCCCTCCGCGGGGGAGCCCGCCCCGGAAGCGGCCCGGAGGCCGCCCTCGACGAGGTACGCGGTGGTGGTCTTGCCGGAGGTTCCGGTGATCCCGATCTGGAGCAGGTCGTGGCCCGGCTCGCCGTAGATCGCGGCGGCCAGGGCGCCCATCCGGGCCCGCGGCTGGTCGACCACGAGGACGGGCAGGCCGGTGGCGGCGGCGCGGTCGGCGCCGTCCGGGTCGGTGAGGATCGCGGCGGCCTGGAGGTCGGCGGCCTGGGCCGCGAAGTCGGCGCCGTGGAAACGGGCGCCGGGCAGGGCGGCGTAGATGTCGCCGGGGCGCACCGCCCGGGAGTCGTGGGTGATGCCCGTGACCGTCGTCCCGGATTCATCGGGCGTCCTGGTGCCCAGCTGATCCGCCAGGGCCGCGAGCGGGGTCGGGCGGACCTGGTCCGGTCGGGGCGCTCCCGGGTAGGTCACGGGAACATCTTGCGGCGTGTGGGGCTGATCAGCATGTGGCACGGCGGTGAGCGTACCGGGCGTACCGGGCCTGCGGCGAAATGAGGGGGGCATTGGGGGAGGCGGTCCGTCCGGGGGTGGCGGTCGGTGGCGGGCGGCGGCGCGGGACGGGGTGTCCTGCGGCGCGGGGTCGGGGGCGGTGGTCATCGAAAGGATCCGGTCATCCGCCGGGGCGGTATTCGACCGGAAGCCGGGCGGGGCGTTCTCCGGTCGGCGGGACCTGCAAGGTCTTCAGCGCGAACTCCATGACCTGCTTGTACACCGGGCCGCAGACCTGGCCGCCGAAGTAGCTTCCGCTGGTCGGGTTCTGCACGGCGCAGTAGACGGTGATCCGCGGCTTGTCGGCGGGGGCGAAGCCCGCGAAGGAGGCGGTGTAGCCCCGGTAGCGGCCGGTCTCGGGGTCCACCCGGTTGGAGGTACCGGTCTTGCCGGCGACGCGGTAGCCGGGGATGCGGGCCTTGGTGCCGGTGCCCTGCTCGTCGTCGACGACCGACTCCAGCATGCGGGCGAGCGTCTTCGCCGTCCCCGGGCTGACGACCCGGGTCCGCTCGGGCGCCGGGGCGCGGGTGAAGCGGCCGTCCGGCCCGCGGCTGCCGCGGACGAGGGACGGCTCGATCCGTTCGCCGCCGTTGGCGATGGTGGAGTACACCGAGGCGGCCTGGACGGCGTTGAGCGAGAGCCCCTGGCCGAACGGGATCGTGTACTGCTGCGAGGAGCTCCAGTCGCCCGGTTTGGCCAGAATGCCCGGTGTCTCGCCGGGGAAGTTCAGGCCGGTCGGCCGTCCGATGCCGAATTGCCGCAGGTAGGAGTGGAGGACCTGGTTGGCCTTGCGGTGCGTCCGGCCGAGCTGTTCGACGGAGAGGATGGTGCCGATGTTGCTGGACTTGGCCAGCACCCCGTTGAGGGTCAGGTCCCAGGTGGGGTGGTCGATGTCGTCGGCGAACAGCCGGTCGGCCCGGTGCAGCCGGTTCGGGACCGTGACCCGGGTCCCGGCGGTCGCCACCCCCTCCTCCAGCACCGCGGCCATGGACATGACCTTGCTGGTGCTGCCGGGTTCGTACGCGTCCTGGAGGGCGGCGTTGCCGAGGGCCCCCCGGGCCGTGGAGAGGTCGTTGGGGTCGAATCCGGGGGCGTTGGCCATGGCCAGGATCTCGCCGGTGCGGGTGTCCTGGGCGATCACGTAGCCGCGGTCCGCACCCGAGGTCCGCACCTGCTCGCTGATCGCCTTCTGGGCGGCCCACTGGATGTCCCGGTCGATGGTCAGCTCGACATCGGAGCCGGGGACGGCGGGCTGCTCGTGGGAGCCCACGGTGGGCACCTGACGGCCGCCGGACTGGGCGTAGGTGACCTTGCCGCTCTTTCCGGCCAGCCGCTTGTCCAGCTGGGCCTCGAGCCCGCCGCCGCCCTTGCCCTCGGCGTTGACGAAGCCCAGTATCCCGGCGGCGAGGTCCTTGTTGGGGTAGATCCGCTTGCTGTGCGGCTCCTGGAAGACCCCGGCGAGGACGTTGCCGCCCTTGCCCTGGGCGGCCTTCTCGGCGAAGGCGTTCTTGAGGTCCTTGATCTGGTTCCAGACCTGCGGCGGCTGCCGGCGGGCCAGCAGGACGTAGCGGGTGTCGGGGGCGGAGAGCTTCCGGGCGAGTTCGTCCTCGTCCCGGTCGAGGATCGGCGCGAGGAGGGCCGCCGCCTGCCGGGGGGCGTCCTTGGCCTTGCTCTGCTCCGGGGTGAAGCGGAAGGGGTCGGCGGTGATGTCGTACGCGTCGACGGTGGCGGCGAGGGCCACCCCGGTGCGGTCGGTGATCGACCCGCGCTCGGCGGCGAGGGTGTGGGTCACATAGCGGTTGACGTCGGCCTTGGCCGCGTAGGTGCTCGCGTCCACGGCCTGCACCTGGAGGAGCCGGACCACGAACGCCAGCATCACGACGGTGAGGCCGAGGCCGATCAGCCGCAGCCGCGGCCGGGGCCGGGCGAGGCGGATCCGCTGCGGGCGGGCCGCGGGGCGCGGACGGCGGGCGTCACCGCGCGGCGCGGAGGGGCGGGGGACACGGCGCCGCGGGGGCTCCTGGGGCGGGGTCATGCGAGGGCCTCCGAGGGGTGCGTCTCGGGACGGGGGCGCCGTGTCACCGGGCGCGGCGGAGGGGTCACGGTGCCGGGGCGAGCCGGGGCGCGTACCCCGCCGAGGCGGGCGACGGTACACCGCGGGCCGTGCCGTCCGGGTTCAGGAACGCCGGGCTTCCGCCGGGCACCAGCCCCAGTTCCCGCGCCCGCTTCTCCAGGGCGTCCGGCGCGGAGTGGGCGTCGACCTCCTGCTGCAGGGCCTGCTGCTGGTCCGTCAGGTCGGTGGTCTCCTTCTTCAGCCGGCTCAGCCGGAAGGAGCCCTGGTTCAGCGAGGCGTTGAGCAGCAGCAGCGAGATCAGGCCACCCGCGAGGAGGACCACGACGAGCACGACGAACGGCGTCCGGGCGGCCGGGCCGGAGCGGGCCGGCACCAGGTGTGCCAGCCGCGCTGCCCTGCCGCGGACGGCCCGTTTCACGCCACGTCCTCCCGGATGCGCTGGGCGCCGCGGAGCCGCGCCGGGGCGGCCCGCCGGTTCTCGGCGACCTCTTCCTCCGTGGGCAGCTCGGCGCCGCGGGTGAGGAGCTTCAGCCGGGGCTGGTAGCGCTCGGGGACGATCGGCAGGCCGGGGGGCGCGGTGGTGGTGGCGCCTTCCGCGAACACCTGCTTGACCAGCCGGTCCTCCAGCGAGTGGTAGGAGAGGACGGCGATCCGTCCGTCGACGGCGAGCCGGGAGACGGCGGCGGGAATGGACTCCTCCAGGACCGACAGTTCGCCGTTGACCTCGATGCGCAGCGCCTGGAAGGTGCGCTTGGCCGGGTTGCCGCCGGTGCGCTTGGCGGCCTGCGGGAGGGCGTTGCGGATCAGTTCCACCAGGCGGGCGCTGTTGCTGAAGGGTTCCTTCTCGCGCTCGCGGACGACCGCTTCCACGATCTTGCGGGCGAACTTCTCCTCGCCGTAGGTGCGCAGGACGCGGACCAGTTCGCCGGGCGGGTAGGTGTTGAGGACCTCGGCGGCGCTGATGCCGGTGCTCTGGTCCATCCGCATGTCGAGCGGGGCGTCCTGGGCGTAGGCGAAGCCCCGGTCGGCCTCGTCCAGCTGCATCGAGGAGACGCCGAGGTCGAACAGGACGCCCTGGACGCGCGGGACGCCGAGGCGGTCGAGGACGTCGGGCAGCTCGTCGTAGACGGCGTGCACCAGGGTGGCCCGGTCCCCGAAGGGCTCGAGGCGCTCGCCGGCCAGTTTCAGGGCGACCGGGTCGCGGTCGAGGGCGATGAGCCGGGCCGCGGGGAAGGTGCCGAGCAGGGCTTCGCTGTGGCCGCCGAGCCCGAGCGTGCAGTCGACGACGACCGCGCCGGGCTGGGCGAGAGCTGGGGCCAACAGGTCCAGGCACCGCTGGAGCATCACCGGGACATGTCGGGTCTCGCTCATGCGCCCCTCTCAGGTCCGGCGCGCGCCGGGCGTACGCACCGCCGGGTCCCCGCCCGCTCAGAAGGGGAAGTGGCCTGCTGGCGCCGGGGAAGGGGCGTCAGCCCGCCGGGAGCGGGAGGAGGCCGAGCCGTGCGTACGCGCAGCGCACGCGGGGTTTTCAGTTCCGAGGGGAGCCTCACGCCTCCCACTTCGCGTCACTTTAGTCCACTCGTCCCCTCGGTCAACCAACGGGCCTGCGCGCCGGGAAACTGTTCGTCACCCGTTCGGCCGCAGGCTTCTCGCCCCTGTGGGTTACCTCACAGCACGGGTGCGTTGGCCTCGTTATGCCCGACCTCACCGAGGGCCGTCCGCGGGAAGGCGGGCTAACGTCGGCACCATGTCGACATCTGCACCTCAGCCCGCCGCCGACCGCCCCGCCGACAACGGCACCGCCGGCGACTCGGTCATCGACCGCCTCGTCGAGGCCAACCGGACCTACGCGGCCGGCTTCACCGACCCGGGGATGGACGCCCGCCCGGTCCTGAACGTCGCCGTGGTCGCCTGCATGGACGCCCGTATCGACCTGCACGCGGCGCTCGGCCTGCGGCTGGGCGACTGCCACACCATCCGCAACGCGGGCGGGGTGGTCACGGACGACACCATCCGTTCCCTCACCATCAGCCAGCGGGCGCTCGGCACCCGCCACGTCATACTCGTCCACCACACCGGCTGCGGCCTGGAGAGCCTCACCGAGGAGTTCCGGCACGACCTGGAGATGGAGGTCGGACAGCGGCCCGGGTGGGCGGTGGAGTCCTTCCGCGACGTCGACCAGGACGTCCGGCAGTCCCTGGAGCGCGTCCGCACCTCCCCCTTCCTGCTCCACACGGACGACGTCCGGGGCTTCGTCTTCGATGTCGGCACCGGCCTGCTGCGGGAAATCGACCCCCGTCCGTGATCACTTGAGTGATCATCTCCGTATGTATCCGCGTGACCGCGCCGGTGGCGACACCGGGGCCGGGAACGACGGGACGGCGATCACCGGGCAAGCCGGTCACTCCTGACGAAACGGCCGCGGTTATCCACAGCCGAGTGACGTAAAGGCGTACGGGCATGAAGAATGCCTGGTGTGACACCGAACCGGTTCCTGTCGGACGCGGTGCGCATTTTCGGGGTGGACCGGGTCCGTTGAGGAGGCTCCGGTCCGACAGGACGGGCCGAGGAGGGCCGGGTGACCACCTATGACGATCGAGCGAGCCTCACGGATCTGACGTCCGCTGCGGAGCGGGTGCGCGGGTCGGTGGAGAGCGTGATCGAGGGCAAGCCGGACGTCGTACGGCTCTCGCTGACCGTGCTGCTCGCCGAGGGGCATCTGCTGATCGAGGATGTGCCGGGCGTGGGCAAGACCATGCTCGCCAAGGCGCTCGCCCGGTCGATGGACTGCTCGGTCCGGCGCATCCAGTTCACCCCCGACCTGCTGCCCTCGGACATCACCGGCGTGAGCATCTTCGACCAGCAGCAGCGGGAGTTCGAGTTCAAGCCCGGGGCGATCTTCGCGCAGATCGTCATCGGGGACGAGATCAACCGGGCCTCCCCCAAGACCCAGTCGGCGCTGCTGGAGTCGCTGGAGGAGCGCCAGGTCACGGTGGACGGGCAGACCTACGAGCTGCCCAGCCCCTTCATGGTGGTCGCCACCCAGAACCCGGTGGAGATGGAGGGCACCTACCCGCTCCCGGAGGCCCAGCGGGACCGCTTCATGGCCCGGGTGTCGATCGGCTATCCGAGCGCGGAGGCCGAGCTGCAGATGCTGGACGTCCACGGCGGGGTCTCACCGCTGGACGACCTGCAGCCGGTGGCGCACGCCCACGAGATCGTGAAGCTGGTGGATGCGGTCCGCAGCGTCCATGTCGCCGAACCGGTGCGGCGCTATGTGGTGGATCTGGTGGCGGCCACGCGCACCCACCCCGACCTGCGGCTGGGCGCGTCACCGCGGGCCACCCTGCACCTGCTGCGGGCGGCCAAGGCCGCGGCGGCGCTGGGCGGCCGGGACTTCGTGCTCCCGGACGACGTGCAGGGACTGGCCGTGGCGGTGCTGGCGCACCGGCTGCTGCCGACGCCGCAGGCCCAGCTGAACCGGCGCACCGCCGAGCAGATCGTCGCGGAGATCCTGCAGCGGACCCCGCTGCCCGACCCGTACGGCCACCAGGCGCCCGGCGCGCGGAGGCTGTGATGACCTCCGCGCCCGAGCCGTCGGCGGGCGACGAGGACGGGGGCGGTCTCCGGGGCGCGCTCTCCGGGCTGACGACGCGCGGGCGGTCCTTCCTGGCGGCGGGTGTCGCGGCGGCGGTCTGCGCCTACGTGCTGGGCCAGCCGGACCTGCTGCGGGTGGGGCTGCTGCTGGCGGTGCTGCCGCTGGTGGCGGTGACCGTGCTGTTCCGCACCCGGTACCGGGTGGCGGGCAGCAGGCGGCTGTCCCCCGGACGGGTGCCGGCCGGCTCGGAGTCCCGGGTCTATCTGCGGGTCGACAACGTCTCGAAGCTGCCGACCGGGCTGCTGATGCTCCAGGACCGGGTGCCGTACGTGCTGGGGCCACGGCCCCGGTTCGTGCTGGACCGGGTGGAGGCCGGGGGCCGGCGCGAGGTCTCGTACCGGGTGCGGTCCGACCTCCGTGGCCGCTATCCCCTCGGGCCGCTCCAGCTGCGGCTGAGCGACCCGTTCGGAATGTGCGAGCTCACCCGGGCGTTCAGCGCGCACGACACGCTGACCGTGGTCCCGCGGGTGGAGGCGCTGCCCGCGGTCCGGATCGCGGGCGACGCCTCGGGGTTCGGCGACGGCCGGCACCGTTCGCTGGCGCTGGCCGGTGAGGACGACGTGATCCCGCGCGGCTACCGCACCGGTGACGATCTGCGCCGGGTGCACTGGCGCTCCACTGCCCGGTACGGCGAGCTGATGGTGCGCCGCGAGGAGCAGCCGCAGCGGTCGGGCTGCACGGTGCTGCTCGACACCCGGCGCGGCGCGCACCGGGGCGCGGGGCCGGACTCGCCGTTCGAGTGGGCGGTGTCGGGCGCCGCGTCGGTGGCGATGCACCTGCTGGAGCAGGGGTTCTCGGTCCGGCTGCTCACCGACTGCGGCAGCGCGGTGCCGGGCCCGGAGGGGTCCGGCGGGGACAGCTCCGCGGCGGCCGGGCTGCTGCTGGAGACGCTCGCGGTGGTGGAGACCTCCGAGGAGGAGAGCTTCTCCCGGGCGTACGACGTGCTGCGCGGCGGCAGCGAAGGGCTGCTGGTGGCCTTCCTCGGCAGCCTCGACGACGAGCAGGCCGCGGTGGTGGCCCGGATGCGGGCCCGCACGGGGTCCGCGGTCGCGTTCGTCCTGGACGACGCCGCCTGGGCCCGGGAGAGTCGGCCGGCCGGCCGGGGGTCCTTCCGTCACCGGCAGCAGCTGTTGCGCGAGGCGGGCTGGACGGTGCTGGCCGTCTCGCCGGGGGACACCCTGCCCGAGCTGTGGCACCGGGCGGACGGGCAGCGGACGAGCGAGGGGGCGCCGGTGGGCGGTCTCACGGGGAGCGGGGCATGAGCGGACGGGGACGGCTGACGATCTGCGCGGCGCTGGCCACGCTGCTGGCGGCGGGTTCGCTGCTGCCGCTGGTCGAGCCGACCGGATGGATCCTCCAGGCCGCGTTCCTGCTGGCCGTCGTCTCCGGAGTCGGGGCGCTGACCCGCCGGGTGCCGCTCGCCAGGCCGCTGACGGTCGCGGCGCAGGCCCTGGTGGCGCTGCTGCTGCTCACGGTGGCCTTCGCCCGCGGGCAGGCCCTGGCCGGTGTGCTGCCGGGGCCGGACGCGTTCCGGGAGTTCGGACAGCTGCTCGCCGAGGGCGCCGACGACGTGGGGCAGTACGCCATACCGGCTCCGGTCACCGGGGGCATCCGGCTGTTGCTGATCGGCGGGGTGCTGGTCATCGGCTTGACCGTGGACGCGCTGGCGGTGACGTACCGCAGCGCCGCGCCCGCCGGACTGCCGCTGCTCGCCCTGTACTCCGTCGCGGCCGGGCTGTCCCAGGGCGGGGCGCGCTGGCTGTGGTTCCTGCTGGCGGCCGCCGGGTACCTGCTGCTTCTGCTCGCCGAGGGCCGGGACCGGCTGTCCCAGTGGGGGCGGGTGTTCGGCGGGGCGCCCCGGGGGCCGAGCCGGCTCGGAGCGGGGCTGGAGCCGGCCGGCGGCCGGCCCGGCGCGCCGGTGCGGTCGGGGCGGCGGATCGGCGCGGTGGCCCTGGGCATCGCCCTGGTGGTGCCGGCCGCCCTGCCGTCGCTGGGCGGCGGTCTGCTGGGCGGGCAGGGGCGCGGTGGTGAGACCGGACCGGGCGGCGGCACGATCTCCGCCGTGAACCCGCTGGTGTCGCTGCAGAACAGCCTGAACCAGCCGGAGGACCGGGAGGTCCTGTCCTACCGCACCAGCGCCGACTCCACGCAGGACATGTATCTGCGGATCGTCGCCCTCGACCACTTCGACGGCAGTTCCTGGAAGCCCTCGGAGCGGCGGGTCGGCGATGTGCCGTCGCCGCTGCCCGCCCCGCAGGGGCTGGCGCCGGGAGTGCGGACCAGCACGGTCCGGACCAACCTGGTGGCCGCGGACTGGTACAAGCAGAACTGGCTTCCGCTCCCCTACCCCGCCACCGAGGTGCGGCTCGGCGGACGGTGGCGGTACGAGCCGGAGGGCCGCACGCTGGTCGGCGACCGGGGGCAGACGACCCGCGGGGCGAAGTACCAGGTGTCGAGCCTGCTCGTGGAGCCGACGGCGGAGCAGCTGGCGCAGGCCGGGCCGCCGCCGGCGGAGCTGCTGGAGGAGTACACGAAGGTCCCGGACTCGCTGCCGGGCATGGTGGGGCGCAAGGCCCGCGCCGTGACCTCGGGCGCCTCCAACCCGTACGAGAAGGCCGTCCGGCTCCAGGACTGGTTCGCCTCGAAGGGCGGGTTCACCTACGACACGCAGGTCGCGGCGGGCAGCGGTTCGGAGGCCATCGCCCGCTTCCTGAAGCAGAAGCAGGGCTTCTGCGTGCACTTCTCGTTCTCGATGGCGGCGATGGCCCGGACGCTGGGCATCCCGTCGCGGGTGGCGGTGGGCTTCACGCCGGGCTCCTCGGGCGCCGACGGGTCGATGTCCGTGGGGTTGAAGGACGCCCACGCCTGGCCGGAGCTGTACTTCGAGGGCATCGGCTGGACCCGCTTCGAGCCCACGCCGACCCGGGGCACCGTGCCCGACTACGCCATCGAGGAGGCCCCGTCCGGCGGAGCCTCCGAACCGGCGGAGCCGCAGCCCAGCACGACATCGGCGCCTTCGGCCGAGCCGACGCCCTCGGACAGCTGCCCGCCGGAGATGAAGAAGCTCGACGGCGGCTGCGGCGCACCCGTTCAGCAGACGGGCGGCGGTCCCACGGACCGTGGTCTGCCGCTGGGCACCATCCTCTCGACCACGGCCCTGGGACTCCTGGTCCTGGGCCTGCCCGCGCTGCCGCTGTTGTGGCGAGTGCGGGTCCGGCGACGGCGGCTTTCCGAGCCGGGCGGGGGCGGGACCACCCGGGACGGACACTCCAGTCCGGGCGAGCCGACGGGACCGGGCTCCGGTCCGGGTGAGCGGACACTGGCCGCCTGGCGTGAGCTCATCGACTCGGGATGGGACTACGGCATCGTGCCGGACGACTCGCAGACACCGCGTCAGGCCTCGGCCCGGATCGCCCGGCAGGGCGGTCTGGACACCGCGGCGACCGAGTCGGCGCACCGGGTGGCGGCGGCGGTGGAGCAGGTGCTGTACGCACCGGCGCCCCGTCCTGCCGCCGGGCTGGCGGCCGATGTGCGCCGGGTCCGGGACGGGCTGCACTCGGCCGCGGGCCGGAGCACCCGGCTGCGGGCCCTGCTCGCTCCGCGGTCGGCGGCCCGGGTGGCGTGGGCCTTCTCCCGGTGGCGGTCGGCGCAGGTCGCGCGGTGGAGCGCCCGATGGGGCGTGGACCGCTGGGCGGAGACCCTGCGGCGCGCCGTCCCCGGCCGCCAGCGAGGGTGAGGACACCGGCCGGTGACGCCCGCCCGACGGCGGCGTGAGGATGCCGGCGGGTGAGGCCCGCCCAGCGGCGGCGTGAGGATGCCGGCCGGGGTGCGCGCCCGGCGGCATGAGGACACCGGCCAGGGCGCGCGCCCGGCGGCGTGAGGATGCGGGCCGGTGCCCGTTCCGTGACACAGTCCCCCGAACCCGAGCCGGGGAGCACGCGGAGCCCCGGAGCGGACGGGGTGTGTCCGGCGTCGGGCGTGCTCCTGAGGCTGGGGCGTGGCGGCGTCCCCCGGACATCGGGGCGGGCAGCGGGCGAGCGGGTTGGTGGGCGGCGATCGCCTCGGCGTGGCTCTGCGGGACGCTGCTGGGGCTCTGCGGGACGCTGGTGGGGCTCTGCGGAGATCTGCTGAGATCTGTCCGGACCCCGTACTCCGTACCCCGTGCCCCGGGCTCGCGCAGAGGCGTTCCGGTCAGGTCGGCAATCGGCAGGAGCCTCGTAACAGCGGGGGTTGCCCGGACTCGGTTTCCAGAAGCCGGGCAGGTTTCCCAGGAACCGGAATGGGTTTCCCCGGAGTCAGGTCAGGATTCCCTCCGAGAGAAACGGCTCGGGCAAGGCAGCGGAGCCGCGGGGCAGACCTCTCCGCCACCAGGCAGTCATCCGGCGACGCGGAACCGGCATCCTGCGGAGGGCAGGCGTCTCCACGACGCTGCCGACGGGGGCTTGGGTGCGCTCGTGGCGTACCGAGCGGAGGACGGAGCGGAGAACCGGCCGTGGGACGCGATGTTGTCGGCGCCGGTCGGTCGACCGGCGCCACGACGTCCGTCAGTGGCCCTGCTCGTCGCGGCGGCGCTGCCACCGCTGCTCGATACGGTTCATCACCGACCGGCGCTGGCGGGTCTGACGGCGCTGAGCGCCACCGCCACCCTGGCCGCCTGCTGCCGCACCCTGCTCACCCGGCTTGGGGGCCTTGCGCCAACCGGTCACCGCGAGCACTGCGCACCCGAGCATGACGAGAAATCCCACCACGCTGACCCAGATCTGCTGCGCGACCATTCCGGCCATGAGGAGCGCGATACCCACCAGGAAGCCCGCGACCGCCTGGTAGACCCGTCGCCGGGTGTACGTACGCAGCCCGCTTCCCTCAAGCGCTGTCGCGAACTTGGGATCTTCTGCGTACAGCGCTCGCTCCATTTGCTCGAGCATTCGCTGCTCGTGCTCCGAGAGCGGCACGGAGTCCTCCTACTCGTCGGTCGCGGGGGGCGACCGGGGTGCGACGCTTTCAGGATAGGCAGGGATTCGCCCCCGTGAAACCCGCCCCTCTGCGCCAATTCGCCATTCCGGGCCGCCCTGGCGTCACAGGTGGTGGGACGTGCATTCCCTGGCCTCCCGTCCGTCATGCCGGACCGTGTCCCCCGATCATACGGGGCCATGCGGCTGATCGGGTGGCGTGTGGCCCACTGCACGCAACCGCGTGCGCTGCGTGTGCGATACGAGCGCGGCGGCGGGGCGACCGGCGGGGGCCGGACACTCCTGCCCACGACGCGGGTTGCGTTGGAGTCCCGTCCCCGGATGCACCAGTCGGATTCCGGCCATATCGCCGGGCGCATACGGGGAGCCCGACGCCGCCCGTCCGGGCAGGCGACGCGGACGGCTGAAAGTCTCCGCGGGCAAGCGAGACCCCCACGACAGCGCGCCAGGCCG
The DNA here is from genome assembly GCF_057709105.1 of Streptomyces sp. bgisy100. Lineage (NCBI taxonomy): Bacteria > Bacillati > Actinomycetota > Actinomycetes > Kitasatosporales > Streptomycetaceae > Streptomyces > Streptomyces sp. bgisy100. Next base: position 10,790 of record NZ_JBYITE010000060.1, on the reverse strand, counting down.
ACGCCCTTGTGTCCGCCTACGGGGCGGGCCGAGCCGGAGCGGAAGGACGGGGCGCGGTGCGGAAGGACGGAGTGCGGTGCGGGCCCGACCGGAGCGGGGACCGAAGGCAGTGGTCGGACCCCGCCGACCCGGCACCAGCCCCCACCGGACAACCGGCCCGACAGCCCAGCCCAGCCCGACAACCCGGGCAGAGCCCGGGCCAGGCGTGTCAGCTCGCCTCGCGCTCCCCCAGCACATGCAGCTGGGTGGCCACCGAGCGGAACGCCGGGAGTTCGGCCGCCGCCTCCTCCAGCTTGAGCAGCGCCTCGACCGCGCCGGGCTCGGTGTCGACCAGGACGCCCGGCACGAGGTCCGCGAAGACCCGGACTCCGTGCACCGCCCCGACGGCCAGCCCGGTCGCGGAGACCAGGTCGGTCAGCTGGTCGGTGGTGAACCGGCGCGGAACCGGGTCGCCCTCGCCCCAGCGGCCCTCGGGGTCGGAGAGGGCGTGCCGGGCCTCGGTGAAGTGCCCGGCGAGCGCCCGGGCCAGCACCGCGCCGCCCAGGCCCGCCGCGAGCAGGCTGAGGGTGCCGGACGGGCGGAGGGCGGCCACGGCGTTCCGCACGCCCTCGGCCGGGTCGTCCATGTACTCCACGACCCCGTGGCAGAGCACGGCGTCGTAGGCGCTGCGCTCGACGACGTCGAACAGGCCGTGGGCGTCGCCCTGGACGCCGCGCACCCGGTCGGCGACCCCGGCCTCCGCGGCCCGCCGCTCCAGGGCGAACAGCGCGTTGGGGCTGGGGTCGACCACGGTCACCCGGTGGCCGAGCAGCGCGACCGGCACCGCGAAGTTGCCGGTGCCGCCGCCGGTGTCGAGGACGTCGAGGGTTTCCCGGCCCGCGGCCTTCACCCTGCGGTCCAGGGCTTCCTGGAGCACCTCCCAGACCACTGCGGTACGGAGAGAGGCGCGGGGACGCATCGGGTCGGACACAGCGGGTGGCTCCTCGGCGCGGGACCGCCGCGGACGGCGGGAAAGCGAACTGGTGCAAGCGGCTCCCACCCTATTGCCTCCCGAGGTCATCCCGCGTCCGGCCGGGCCCCCGCCCGCGGATGCGGCAGGGCGGGCCGGAGGGCGAGCAGCCGCTCGACGATGCGGAGGAACATCCCGGCGTCCCGTATCAGGTCGTCCGCGTCCCGGCGGCCGGCGGCGTCCCGGATGCCCGCCTCGGCCCGGGCACGGCGGGCGGCGCCGGAGGCGAACAGCATGCTCCACTCGGTGAGTTCGGGCGCCACCTCGGGCAGCACCTCCCAGGCGCTGCGGATGCGCTGCCGGCGGCGCGCCGTCTCCTCGGGGCGGCCGCGCACGGCGAGCACGGCCGCCGCGGTGCGCAGGGCCGCCAGATGTGCGGTGGCGTAGCGCTCGTTCGGCATCTCCAGCTCCCGGGCCTCCGCCAGGCCCTGCCGCGCCTGGGACAGCAGGCCGAGGGCCTCGGGCGGCGCCGTGGCGCGCCGCACCACGGGATGGACGTCCACGGCCGGCCCCACCGATGCGGAACCGGGGCGGCCGGAGCGCCGCCGCCCCGGTACGGGACGGCGGGCGGCAGCTCCTTCATGGGCACCGCCTCCGCGGGCACCGCCTTCGGGGGCGTCACCTCCGCGGGCACCGCCTTCGGGGGCACTGCCTTCGGACGGGGCGGTCGGGCGACGGGCGGGCGTACGAGCCATGGCGAACCTCCTGTCGTCGCGAACGGCTGCATGCCGTATGCCCACATCGTCCGGCCACCCACTGACAATCCGCTCTGAGCTGCGGATTCTCCCGTTGTGGACCCCGAGTTGAGGTGCGCTCGAGGTATGGGCCATACTTTTGCACTGACCAGTCAGTTCAAAAGGGGAGGGTTCGTGGACAGCACCCCGCACGGGGCGGCAGTCACGGCCGTGGGGCTCGGCCTCGAAGGCCCCCGCGGCTGGGCGTTCCGGGATATCGACATCACTGCCGAACCGGGCGCGCTCATCGCCGTGGAGGGGCCTTCGGGTACGGGCCGTACCTGTCTGCTGCTCGCACTCACCGGACGTATGCGTGCCACTGCCGGCCACGCCGACATCGCCGGTCTGCGACTGCCGAAGAAGATGGCCGCGGTGCGCGGGATCAGCGCGCTCGGCCCGGTTGCGGGCGTATCGGAGCTCGATCCCGCACTGACGGTCGCCGAGCATCTGCGGGAGCGGGCGCTGCTGCAGCGCCGGTTCAGCGGTTCGCTGCGCGAGCTGCTGCGCCCCCGCGCGGAGCGCGCGGCCGAGGGCCGCCGCCGGATCGACGCGGCGCTGCGGACCGCCGGACTGGACCTCGAGTCGCTGCCCAAGGGCCCCCGGACGGCCGTCCGGGACCTGGAGCGGCTGGAGGTCCTGCGGATGTCCGTGGCCCTGGCACTGATGAACCGTCCGCGCCTGCTGGCCGTGGACGACACCGACCTGAAGCTCTCGGACGCCGAGCGCGAGCAGGCGTGGGCGATGCTCCGGGACGTGGCGGGCGACGGCACGACCGTCCTGGCCGTGTGCAGCGAGGCGCCGGAGGACGCGCTGGTCGTCTCCACGGGCCGCGGCGAGCGGCCCGCCGGGCGGGACGCGGCGCCGGACGGCGCGGGGAAGAGCACCTTCCGCTCCGAGCGGGTCGGCAAGCGGAAGGCGAAGCCCACCGCGACGGCCGACGGGCGGACGGGCGAGGACGCCTCGCGGCCCGAGGGCCGGACAGCGGACCTGACCAAGGACCGGCCCAAGGACCTGACCAAGGACCGGGCCGAGGACCGGGCGTCGTCGGCAGGTGACGGGGCTCAGGGCGCCCCGCGGAAGGGCGCGGCGAAGAAGACCGCGAAGAAGGCCGCCGAGCAGGACGGACCGGCCTCCCCGGCCCGTACCGAGAAGCCGACCCGTACCGAGGAGCCGGCCGCCACCGAGGACCGCGCCACCACCGAGTACCGGGCCGCCGCCGAGGACACCGGCCGGACACCGGCACAGACCGCCGACGAACCGGGCGAGGACCGGCCGGCCGAGGCGCAACCGACCAGGAACGAGAAGGAAGAGGGGGCGGCCGATGCGCTCGCCGAAACTGGCCGCGCTTGAGCTGAAGCGGTTCGGCAGGGGGAAGCTCCCGCGGGCGGCGCTCGTCGCCCTGCTGCTCCTGCCGCTGCTCTACGGGGCGCTCTACCTGTGGTCCTTCTGGGATCCGTACGGCCACCTGGAGAAGATCCCGGTCGCCCTGGTGAACAGCGACCGGGGTGCCACCGCGAAGGGCGAGAAGGTCACCGCGGGCCACGACATCGTCGACGGGCTGCGCGACAGCAACACCTTCGAGTGGCACGAGGTGAGCCCGGCGGAGGCGAAGAAGGGTGTCGAGGAGGGGAGGTACTACCTCTCCATGACGGTGCCCGGCGACTTCAGCAAGCGGGTCGTCTCCAGCTCCGGCGAGCACCCGGAGACCGGCGCCCTGCAGGTGCGCACCAACGACTCGAACAACTACATCGTCGGCCAGATATCCCGCAGCGTCTTCTCCGAGGTGCGGCGGGCGGCCTCGACCAAGTCCTCACGCAGCTTCCTCGACAAGATCTTCGTGGCCTTCTCGGACATCCACGGGAAGACCGTGAAGGCCGCCAAGGGCGCCGACAAGCTCGACGGCGGCATCGGCAAGGCCAAGAAGGGCTCCGGGGACCTGGCCCGGGGCCTGGCCGACGCCAAGAAGGGCAGCGCGTCCCTCAAGGAGGGCCTCGCCAAGATCGACGTCAACACGGGCCGGCTGGAAGAGGGGTCCGGCAAGGTCGCCGACGGCACCCAGCAGTTCGCCGACAAGGCACAGCGGGTCAAGGCGGTCGAGCCGTTCCTCAAGGAGCACGGAGCCGAGATCGGCCGGTACTCCCGGATCGTCGCCGACGCCTCCCTCACCATCCGCGGCCGGCTCGACGAGCTGCCCTCCCCGACCACGACCCAGAAGGTCGCCGAGGACAGCCGCGAGGCCGCCGACTACCTGGCCCAGGACTACGAGAAGCGGTGCACGAGCGCCCTGCTGCCGGAGACGTCCTGCGCGAACCTCAAGAAGGCCGCGGACGCGGCCGAGAAGGCGGCGAAGGCCGCGGCGGCGGTCGACAAGCTGGTGCAGAACAAGAACGGTGAGCTGGACAAGCTCAGCCGGGACCTGAACACCATTCACGACATCGCCGACCAGCTCGCGGACCGGGCCCCGACGCTCTGGAAGGACATCGACAGCGGCGTCAAGCAGGTCAACGCCCTCAACGCCGGAGCCCACAAGGTCTCCCGGGGTCTGGACGCCCTGCACACCGGAACGGGCAAGGCCCGCAACGGCATCGACGAGCTGGACACCGGTATCGGCAAGCTGTCCACCGGCGCCAACTCGCTCAACGGCGGCATGTTCAAGCTCGCCGACGGCTCCGGGAAGCTCGCCGGCGGCCTGCACGACGGCGCGGAGCAGATCCCGGACTACGGCAAGAAGGAGCGGGACGCCCGTACCGAGGTGATGGCCGACCCGGTTCGGCTCGCCTCGAACTCGATGCACAAGGCGCCGAACTACGGCACCGGCTTCGCCCCGTACTTCATCCCGCTGTCGCTGTGGGTGGGTGCGATGGTCGCCTACATGCTGATCCAGCCGCTGAACCGGCGGGCCCTCGCCGCGGGCGCCTCCGCCTGGCGGATCGCGCTGGCCGGCTGGCTGCCGGTCGCCGTCCTCGGCATCGCACAGATGGGCGCCCTGATGGCCGTACTGCACTGGGGCCTGGGTCTGGAGATGGCCCGCGCGGGCGGCACCATCGGCTTCCTGGCGCTGGTCACGGTCTGCTTCGCGGCCATCGTGCAGTGGCTCAACGCACGCTTCGGGCCCGCGGGCCGGATCCTGGTGCTGGCACTGCTGATGCTCCAGCTCACCTCGGCCGGCGGTACGTACCCGGTGCAGACCAGCCCCGGCTTCTTCAACGCCATCCACCCGTTCCTGCCGATGACCTACGTCGTGGAGGGCCTGCGCCGGCTCATCACCGGCGGCGGGCTGGACCAGGTCTGGCTGGGCTCGGCCGTGCTGGCCGCCTACACCGTGGGGGCGCTCGCGCTCACCGCGTGGTCGGCCCGCCGCAAGCAGGTCTGGACGCTGGACCGGCTCCACCCGGAGCTGAGCCTGTGAGCGGGGTCGCCGCTCCCGCGGGCGGCATCCCGAGGAGAATCGTGGGCATGGACACCAGCACCCGCCGCCAGGCGACGCGTACCAAGCTCTACGAGGCGGCCGTCACCCTGATCGCCGAGAAGGGCTTCTCCGCCACCACGGTGGACGAGATCGCCGAACGCGCCGGGGTCGCGAAGGGCACGGTCTACTACAACTTCGCGAGCAAGACCGAACTCTTCGAGGAACTGCTGCGGCACGGCGTGGGGCTGCTCACCACGTCGTTGCAGCGTGCGGCGGACGAGACCGCTGCACTCGGCGGCAGCCGGGTGGACGCCCTGGACGCGATGATCCGCGCCGGGCTGGGCTTCATCGAGCGCTACCCGTCGTTCACCCAGCTGTACGTGGCGGAGCTGTGGCGCACCAACCGGGCCTGGCAGTCCACCCTGATGGTGGTCCGGCAGCAGGTCGTCGCGGTGGTGGAGAACGTCCTGCGGGAGGCCGTGGAGCAGGGTGAGCTGACCGAGGAGATCGATGTGCAGCTCACCGCCGCCGCGCTGGTCGGCATGGTGCTGGTGGCCGCGCTGGACTGGCAGGCGTTCCAGCCGGAGCGGTCGCTGGACGATGTGCACGCCGCGCTCACCCGGCTCTTCCAGGGCAGGCTGAGCCGGGACTGACTCCCGGCCGCGGGCCGGTCCCCGGGGTTGCTCCGGTGCTGCGAGGCGCCGGAGCGACCCCGGCGGCGCATCTGCCGCCGGCGGCGGTCCGGCGCCGGCCGGCCGAACACAGAAATGCACAGAAATGCGCTGTCCGTCGCGGCTCGATCCCCCCGAGCCGCGACGGACAGCGCTTCCCCCGTCGTCCCCCGTGTCCCCCTTCCGGTGAAGCGCCTCGTTCCCCCCGTGACGCTCCCCGTACGGCCGGGGTGCCGCGCCGTTCCGCCGCCCCGTGTCGGCGGTGCCGGCGCCGCGCCCCTTCCGTGGCCTCCACTCTTCCGTCCGGAGGGGCCGCGGCCCATCCGCGCCGCTACTCATCTCCCGTCCTGAGTACGGGTACTCAGGGCTGCGCACTCCTGCCCAGAGATCCGCGGGAGCCCTCCTCCGGGCCGGGGCAGGGCTGTCGGTGGCGGCGGATAAGGTCTGGTCCATGGCACGGATTGCGGTGATCGGCGCCGGGACGGGCGCGATGGCAGCCGCCGCCCGGCTGGCCGTGGCAGGCCACCGGGTGACGGTGTACGAGCGCACGGAGACCTTCGGCGGTGGCGTGCGGCGCCTGGAGCGGGACGGCTTCGGGTTCGACACCGGGCCCGGTCTGCTCCGGCTGCCCGCGGTGTACCGCGATCTGTTCGTCAAGACGGGCAAGGAACCGCTGGAGAGTTGCGTCCGGCTCACCCAGGTGGATCCGGCGAGCCGGCACCTCTTTCCCGACGGGACCTCGGTGGCGCTGCCCAACGCCTCCCGGGCAGGGGTCGTCGAGGCGCTGGACACCGCCCTCGGCGCCGGTGCGGGCGAGCGCTGGAGCGACCTGATCAACCGCGCCCGGGACGTCTGGGACGCGACACGCAGGCCGCTGCTGGAGGAGCCGTTGTGGCAGGACTGGCAGGTCCTGGGCCGCGACCCGTATCCGGCGGTGCGGCGGCGCGGGCTGTTCGGGCGCGGCAAGCGGCCGGACACCCTGGCCACGGTCGCCCGGCGCGAGCTGCGCGACCCACGGCTGGTGGCTCTGCTGGAGAGCCACGCGCTGGCGCACGGCTTCGACCCGGTGTCCGCGCCCCCGAGCGCGACGGTGCTGCCGTACATCGAGCAGACCTTCGGCTGCTGGTACGCCGAGGGCGGCATGCGGGCCCTGGCGGAGGCGCTGTACGAGCGCTGCCGGGCCCGCGGGGTGGAGTTCGTGTTCGGCGCGGGCGTCATCGGCATCCCGGAAAAGGACGGCCGGGCGGCGGGCGTGGAGCTGGCGGACGGCAGCGTGGCGGAGGCGGACCAGGTGGTCGCCGGAGTGGACCCGTCGCTGCCGGCTCAGCTGCTCGACGGGTCCGCGGGGTCACCGTGGCGGGGCCGGGCCCTGTGGCAGGAGGGCGACAAGCAGCCGGACCCGGCTGCCCGGGCCCGGGTGCCGGGCCGGCTGACGGTCTGTCTGGCCCTGCGGGGCGCCCGCCCGGGCGGGGTGGCCCACCGGACGGTGATCCACTCGGCCGACCGCGGCGAGGAGCTGGGCTGGCTCTTCGATCCGGAGCCCACGCTCCAGGAGAGCCTCTGCGAGTTCCCGACGGTCACCGTGCTGCGGCCGGACGACCGCTCCCTGGTGCCCGACGCGGAGCACGAGGCGGTGACGCTGTCCGTCACGGTGCCGCCGCACGGGCCGGTGGACTGGCGGGACGACACCACGGTCCGGCACAGTGCCGACCGGGTCGTGGCGATCGCCGAGGCCGCGATACCGGGCCTGCGGGAGCGGACGCTCTGGCGGGAGGTGCGCACGCCGGCCGACACGGCCGCGCAGACCGGCGCGGAGGGCGGTTCGGTGCCGGGCCCGGTACTGGCCGGGGCCGGGGGGCAGCAGCTGCGCCCGGCGAACACCACCCGGATTCCCGGGCTCCATCTGGTGGGCGGCTGGTCGCACCCCGGTGGCGGGCTCGCTCACGCCGGGATGTCGGGGGCGCTGGTCGCCGGGCTCATCGTGGAAGGGGCCGACTGGCGCGGCTCCCAGTGACGGCCGCGGGCGGCGGCCGGACGGCCGTCGTCCGGCCCGGTCCGGGCGCCTGAACCGACCGGGCACGGCCGATGGTGCAGCCGACGGTGGGCCGGGGCACGGCCGTCGGTGCGGTCGGTGGCCAGCAGCCGACGGCCGCCAGTCGGCGGTCGGCGGTCGTCAGTCGGCGGTCGACAGCCGACGGTCAGTAGCGGTACTCGCCGTAGCCGGGCTGGTAACCCTGCTGGTAGTACGCCTGCTCGTCCTGTTCGGGAGTGGCCTGGCCGTCCTCGCGCTGCTGCGGGACCCACACGCCGCCGGGCGGGGTCTCGGGGTGCGGCTGCTGTCCGGCCGCCGCGTACGGGTCGGCGTACTGGCCCGTGCCGTAGTCGTACTGCTGCTGGCCGCCGTAGCCGCCGTACGGGTCGTAGCCCTGGGGGGCACCCGCCGCGCCGTAGGGGTCGGAGTAGGCGGCGTACTGCGCGTTCCCGTAGTCGTACTGCGCCGCGTAGGCGCCCTGGTCGGGCTGGGGGTTCTGGCCGTAGTCGCCGTAGGTTGCGTAGGGGCTCTGCGGCTCCGCTCCGTACCCCGGCTCCTGGTAGGCCGTGGCGCCGTAACCGGGGGCTCCGGCGGTGAAGACGGACTCGTCGTAGCCGGCGTCCCCGGCGTAGGACTCCCGGCCGTAGGACTCCCGGCCGTAGGGGTTGGCCTCGCTGCCGTAGATGCCGTACTGGCCGGTTTCCTCGGGTATCGGCTGCGGCTGGTGGACCTCCGGGGAGCCCTGCTCCTCGTGGCCGTCCACCGCCTGGAGGTCCGAGACCTCCAGGGTGGGCTCCGCGGAGGGGGCATCGTCCTTGGTCCGGCCGAAGCGGCCGAGCCCCTTGAGGGCCCAGCCCCGTGAGAAGCCGCTGCGGAACGACAGCGTGACGTAGGTCTGCCCGATCGCGAAGGCGATGGCGCCCACCGCGATCACGAGCACCGACGGCATCAGCACGCCGATCACCACGCCGAGGAACCCGACGAAGGCCAGCAGCCGCCAGCGCAGACGCGCCTTGTACTGCAGCAGCACCTCACCGAGCAGCCACAGCGCAACGATGCCGAACGCGATGTAGAGGATCGTCCAGCCCATTACCGCCCCGATTCCGCCGCTTCCCGGCCGTCAGGACTGCTGATGCAGCCCCAGATTCTCGTAGATTTCCAGCGTCGCCGTGGAGTGATTCAGGGTAATGAAGTGCAGCCCGGGAATGTCCTCGGACATCAGCCGCGCGCACAGCTCCGTGGCGTACTCGATCCCCAAGGAGCGTACAGCCGCTGGATCGTCCTTGACCGCCAGGATGCGGTCGGCCAGCTCCGGAGGGAACGCGGCATTGCTGAGCTGGGCGAACCGCTCGATCTGCCGGACGTTGGTGACCGGCATGATCTCCGGAATGATCGGGGTGGCGCAGCCCGCCGCCGCGACCCGGTCGCGCAGCCGGAGGTAGTCCTCCGCGTAGAAGAACATCTGGGTGATCGCGAAGTCCGCTCCGGCCCGGCACTTGTCCACGAAGTGCCGGACGTCGCTGTCCCAGTCCGTCGAGCGCGGGTGCATCTCCGGGAAGGCCGCGACGCCGACGCAGAAGTCGCCCGACTCCTTGATCAGCCGCACCAGGTCGGCCGCGTACTCCACCCCGTCGGGGTGCCGCACCCACTCCCCCATCGGGTCGCCGGGCGGGTCGCCGCGGAGCGCGAGCATGTTGCGGATCCCGGCGTCGGCGTAGTGCCCGATGACGTTGCGCAGCTCCGCGAGCGAGTGGTTCACCGCGGTCAGATGGGCCACCGGGGTGAGGGTGGTGTCGGTGGCGATCCGTGCGGTGGCCCGCACGGTGCCCTCACGGGAGGAGCCCCCCGCGCCGTAGGTCACGGAGACGAAGGTCGGCGAGACCGCCTCGATTCTGCGGATGGCGTTCCACAGCGTGCGCTCGCCCTTCTCGGTCTTGGGTGCGGCGAACTCGAACGAAAAGGACCGCTTGCCCGAGGCAAGCAGGTCGCGGACCGTTTGTGCGCGATCCGTGCGGGTGGAAGCAGTGCCGAGGGCCATACCGGCAGGTTATCCATCGGCCGGGCCGAGCCCCAATCAAAGCCGACGATATGACCGATTCGCTACGCTCCCGTCCACATGCTGGGCCGGTGACGCGCACTGACCACGTCGGTCACACGGCGCGTTCACCCACCGGTCGCGTTCTCTCACCCGTTGCGTTCATCCATCCGGCGGCCTTCGCCCAGTCGCCGGCCTTGCTCACCCGCAGCGGTCGCTCACCCGCAGCCGTCGCCCACGTGGCGCGTTCGCTCACGCGTCGCGGGCGCGCACCCGCTTGGCGAGGTCGGCGGCGGCCGCCCCCGGGTCGTCCGCCTCGGTGATCGCGCGGACCACGACGACCCGCCGGGCCCCGGCGTCCAGTACCTCGTCGAGGTTGGACGCGTCGATGCCGCCGATCGCGAACCACGGCCGTGCGGGGCGCAGCGAGGCGGCGTAGCGGACGAGCGGCAGGCCGGGCGCGGTACGGCCCGGTTTGGTCGGGGTCGGCCAGCAGGGGCCGGTGCAGAAGTAGTCGACGCCGGGCTCGTCGGCGGCGGCCGCCACCTCCGCCTCGGCGTGGGTGGAGCGCCCGATCAGCACGGAGTCGCCGAGGACGGCGCGGGCGGCGGGCACGGGCAGATCGCCCTGGCCCAGGTGGAGGACGTCGGAGCCGATGGCGTGCGCGACATCGGCCCGGTCGTTCACCGCGAGGAGCTTGCCGTGCCGCCGGCAGGCGTCCCGGAACACCTCCAGGTGTTCCAGCTCCTCGCGGGCCTCCATGCCCTTGTCGCGCAGCTGGACGATGTCCACGCCGGAGGCGAGCACCGCGTCGAGGAACTCCGGGAGGTCGCCCTGGCGCTTGCGGGCGTCGGTGCACAGATAGAGCCGGGCACCTTCGAGCTGCGTCACGGCGGTGGT
>NZ_JBYITE010000059.1:0-36771 GCF_057709105.1 Streptomyces sp. bgisy100 | reverse complement strand
GGCAGGGGCCTTCGGGGGGCCGCTGTCCTCGTCCTCCGGCAGCCGGCACACCCGCTCCAGGAAGAGCGCCGCCACGACCACGGCGGCCCCGGTGACGACCGAGAGCCCCGCGTAGATCGCCTGATCGCGCCGCGGACCGGCGTCCAGGCCGTCGATCAGCAGAAAGACGAACGCCCCGGCGTAGACCCCGGCCACCAGCGACGCCACCAGCGCGCTGGCCTGGCCGAAGACCACCGCACGGGCGGCAACCATCGGGTCCACGCCCTTGGCGTCGGGCCGCCGCTCCCGCTGGGCCTTGAGCCGGGCCCGCAGCGCCAGGGCGGTCGCCGCGAGCACCGCGGCGATCACCCCCAGCACGATCGGGGCCGCGACCGGCACTCTCGGCAGCGTGCCGAAGGTGTCCCAGAGCCGCGATCCGGCCCACGACAGCACTCCGGCCACGGCGAACAGTCCGAACAGCACCCGGACCCGCAGCTGCTTCACTTGGCCTGGCCTTCCCTCGCGATGGCGTCCCTGCCCGTACCCGAGGAGCCTAACGACTGCAACGACTACTCGGGGAGGCGGAGTTCCAGGTCGGCGCGGGCGTCCACACCGGTGCGGCCGACGCCGTCCAGCAGCTCCGCGACCGCGCCGCGGCCGGGCACCTCGGCCTCCGGGTCCACGTCGTGCCAGGGCACGAGGACGAAGGCGCGCTCGTGCACCCGCGGGTGCGGCAGGGTGAGCACCGGGTCGTCGGAGACGACGTCCTGGTACGCCACGATGTCGACGTCGATGGTCCGCGGGCCCCAGCGCTCGTCGCGGACCCGCTCGAAGGCCTCCTCGATGGCGTGTCCGCGCTCCAGCAGGGAGGACGGCGGCAGGGTGGTCTTGATCAGCACCACGGCGTTGAAGTACGAGGGCTGGGACTGCGGCTCGACGCCCCACGGCTCGGTCTCGTAGACGGGGGAGACGGCCTTGACCCGGACGCCCGGGGTGTCCTCCAGCGCGTCGACCGCACCCTGCAGGGTCTCCAGCCGGTTGCCCAGATTGCTCCCCAGCGAGATCACCGCGCGTTTCGGGTTGCTGAGCGTGGTGTCGGCGGCGTCCACCTGCTGGACGACCGAGGCGGGCACGGGCTGCACGGTCGGGTCGCTGGTGCTCATGCTCATACTCGGCTCCGTGTGATCGTGATGGTCACGTCGTCGAACGGGACAGCGATCGGGGCGTCCGGCTTGTGGACGCACACCTCGACCTCCTGCACCGTCTCGTGCTGGAGACACTTCTCGGCGATCCGTTCCGCCAGTGTCTCGATCAGGTCGACCGGCTCGCCCGTCACGACGCCCACGACGTCCTCCGCCACCACCCCGTAGTGCACGGTGCGGGTCAGGTCGTCGTCGGCAGCCGCCGGGCGGGTGTCCAGGCCCAGCACCACGTCCACGACGAAGATCTGGCCCTTCTCGCGCTCCTCGGGGAACACCCCGTGGTGGCCGAGGCCTTTCAGGCCGCGCAGTGCGACACGGTCCACACGGATCACTCCTGCCGGTCATCGGATGTACGGGTCGGCGGCGGCCCCCGGCACGCCACTCGCCCCCGAATCTACCTGCGAACCAGGGGTGCGCTCGCCCATGGGGGCTATGGACTTCGGCCCGTCCGGCTGGTAGCAGGGGCTGGGCCCGCGCATCTGCCAAGGGCCTCCTGCCCACCCCTACCCGTCCACCGCGTGGCTCGAACGAGTGGCGTGTCACCGGGCGCTGACGTTCAGCGTCCGGCCGTGGGCTCCTCGCCGTCGCCGTCCTCGTCGCCCTGGGTGTCGGCCAGCACCGGCGACCCGTGGTGCGACCAGATCTTCCAGCCGTCCACTGTGCGTCGGAACACATTCGTGGCGACCACCAGCTGCCCGACCAGCGGGCCGAGCTCGCCGTCCTCCTCCGCGGGGCCGCCGCTGAGGATGTTCTCGGTGCAGGTCACCAGGGCGGTGTCGTCCTCGACCGCCACCTCGACGTCGGTGAGGAAGAACTGGATGTACTCGGTGTTCGCCATGATCACCGCATAGGAGCGGAGCACCTCGCTGTGGCCGCGCAGCACCGGCCAGCCGGGGTGCACACAGCTCACGTCCCCCTCCAGCCACAGACCGGACAGGGCTTCGAAATCTCCCTGCTCCATGGCCTCGTAGAGGGCGGTGTTGGCCAGCTCGACCTGTTCGCGGTCCGTCCGGGCCGCGCTCACCCGGTCGCCCCGGTGCGCTCCGCGCCCTCGACGGCGCGGGCCACCCGCACCGCGTCCGCGGTGGCCCGTACCTCGTGCACCCGGACGGCCCAGGCGCCCTCGCGGGCCGCTATCGCCGAGACGGCGGCGGTGGCCGCGTCCCGCTCCCGGGCCGGCGGCGGGCTGCCCTCACCCCCGGAGAGCACCTGTCCGAGGAACCGTTTGCGCGACGCCGCGACCAGCAGCGGACGGCCCAGGCCGCGCAGCTCGCGCAGCCGGGCGACCAGGGCCAGGTCGTGCTCGGCGTTCTTGGCGAAGCCCAGTCCCGGGTCGATCACCACGCGCTCGGAGGCGACCCCGCCGGCGACCACGGCGTCCAGCCGCTCGCGCAGCTCGGCCAGGACCTCGCCGACGACGTCCCGGTAGACGGCGCGGCTGTTCATGTCGGCGCTGAACCCGCGCCAGTGCATCACCACGAACGGCACCCCGGCCGCCGCGACGACCGGCACCATCGCGGGGTCCGCGAGACCGCCGCTCACATCGTTGACCAGCACCGCTCCGGCGGCGACGGCCTGTTCGGCGACCGAGGCGCGCATGGTGTCCACGGAGACGACGACGCCCTCGGCCGACAGGTCCCGGACCACCGGGATGACCCGGCGCAGTTCCTCGTCCTCGTCGACCCGGCTGGCTCCCGGGCGGGTCGACTCGCCGCCGACGTCGACCAGGTCGGCGCCTTCGGCCGCCAGGCCGAGGCCGCGCTTGACCGCGGCGGCGGTGTCGAACCAGCGACCGCCGTCGGAGAACGAGTCGGGCGTCACGTTCACCACGCCCATGACCGCACAGCGGTCCCACTCCGGAAGACCGGCCACGCGGCCCCGCAACGTACTCATGCCCCCAGCGTAGAGCGCACGGCCTGCTCCGGTACCCGTCGGGGGCAGGGGCTTCCGCCCGGCGGGACGTTGCAGGGGCTGGCATGCGGAACGGGCAGGATCCGGGAGCGGTGTCGGACGGCCTGAGCCGAACGCCGGCACTCAGGCCGCCTGCGGCTCGCGTTCCGCCGTCGGCGCCGTGGACAGGTGGGCGCAGGGGCGTGCCCGGCGGGAGCCGGGGCGGCGGGTGAAGGGCCGCGGCAGGGCCAGGGTGACGAAGCCCTCGGCCTGCATGGCGGCGAAGCCGATCCGCGGCAGGTCGCGGGTGTTGCGGAAGACCAGGAAGCGGGGCTCCCAGGACGGCCGGAACTTCGCGTTGAACTTGTACAGCGACTCGATCTGGAACCAGCGGGAGAGGAACACCAGCAGTCCGCGCCAGCCGCGCAGCACCGGTCCGGCCCCCAGCCGCTCGCCCCGGGCGAGCGCCGAGCGGAACATGGCGAAGTTCAGCGACACCCGCTTCACCCCGAGGCCGGAGGCGGCCTGCAGGGCGGCCACGATCAGCAGCTCGTTCATCCCGGGGTCGGCCGAGCGGTCGCGGCGCATCAGGTCCAGCGACATCCCGTGGTCACCCCACGGGACGAAGTGGAGGACGGCCTTCAGGTCGCCGTACGGGCCGTTCCCGCCGTCCTCGCCGGTCTTGTGGGCGGTGGCGATGACGCAGTCGCCGTCGGCGGGGTCGCCGATCCGGCCGAGTGCCATGGAGAAGCCGCGCTCGGTGTCGGTGCCGCGCCAGTCGGCGGCCGCGCGCTGGATCCGCTCCAGCTCCTCCGGGCGGAGGTCGGCGACCCGCCGCACCCGGGTGTCGTAGCCGTTGCGCTCGATCCGCTTGACCATCTGCCGGACGTTGCGCATGGCCCGTCCGGACAGGGTGAAGTCGGCGACCTCGACCACGGCTTCGTCGCCGAGCTCCAGGGCGTCGAGGCCGGTCTCCCGGGTCCAGACCTCGCCGCCGGTCTCGCTGCACCCCATGACGGCCGGGGTCCAGGAGTGCGCCCGGGCGTGCTCCATGAAGCGTTCGATGGCGCCGGGCCAGGCCTCGACGTCGCCGATCGGGTCGCCGCTGGCCAGCATCACGCCGGAGACCACCCGGTAGCAGACGGCCGCCTTGCCGCTGGGGGAGAAGACCACGCCCTTGTCCCGGCGGAGGGCGAAGTGGCCCAGGGAGTCCCGGCCGCCGTGCCGTTCCAGCAGGTCCCGCAGGAGGGTCTCGTCGTCGTGGGTGAGCCGGGCGGCCGGCTTCTCCGGCCGCAGGGCGAGGTAGCTGGTGGTGACGGCGGTGAGCAGGCCGAGCGCGCCGAGCGAGTAGCCGACGGTCCAGGAGACGCCGCCGGTGTAGCCGACCGGGCCCTCGAAGCCGAACAGGCCGTACAGGACGTGCTCGAGGCGTTGGGTGAAGCCGGGCTCGCCGACGACCCGGCCGGGGTGGGAACTGACGATCAGCATGCCGAGGCCGACGCTGCCGGAGCCGAGCAGGGCGAAGTTGGCGAGGGCCTTCCAGCGGCTCCTCGGGTCCGGGAGTGCGGCGAACTCCCGGCGGTGGCGCAGCAGCAGGGCGAGCAGCGCGAGCGAGAGGAGCGTGCCGCAGACCGAGTGGCGGTAGACGTACTGGGCCACCGCGCCGACGGGCAGCAGGACGACGGCCGCGACCCAGGCGCGCCGCTTGCGCCGTTTGAGGGCGTGGGCCAGGAGGAGCAGCAGGACGCCCGCGCAGATCGCCATGGCCGCGGTGAACGGGCCCAGGGTGCCGGGCAGGACTTCGGCGGCGGCGTGCATCCGGCTGTGCCGGAAGCGGGGGAAGACTCCGGCGGCGATGTCGAGGAGGCCCAGGAGCGTGCAGGCGGTGCCGATGAGGCCGGGCACCTTCTCGGGGCGGGGTCCTCGCAGCACCCGGCGCACTCGTGCGAACCGCGCCGGAACCTCTTCGGACTTTTCGCCATCTATCCTGACAGACATCGCTTCCCGTTAGCTCCGTCGAGAACTTTTGCGGCCGTTGGTCGCGCCTCCCGGACCAGGTGCGTCCTGTAGGACGCCGGCATCCGGGACCGGGTTCCCCGTCCCGGACGTTCCGTCCGAAAGGGGCCCGTACTGCACCTGAAGGGGAGGCACTGCCGCCGCGACACGGATGCCGGGTCGCCTTCGAGAAAGCTTCATATGGCCCTCACCAGCAAGAGGCTTCTGATGCTGGCCGTCGTCGTGGCGGTTTCGGTGTTCACCGTGACCATCTGGTTATGGCCACGGCTCGCGCGGCGCAGCGTACCTGCCGTGCTGGGCCGGGTCGGCATTCTGCTCGGTACGCAGCTGTCGATCCTGGCGGCGGGGGGTGTCGCGGCCAACCTGTATTTCGGCTTTTACAGCTCATGGGCGGATCTGCTGGGCACCGAACAGGAGATGGGCGTCGTCGTCGATCACGACGGGACGGGCACGGGGCGCCTGGTGGTGCAGGGCACCCGGAGCGTGGGGTTGCCGGACGGCGGCAATCCGGGGAAAGCCGGCCGGGTCGACCGGGTGACGATAGCGGGCGAGGGCACCGGAATCACGGCATCCGCCTATGTCTATCTTCCTCCGCAGTATTTCCGGTCCCGGTACGCCGGCCGGAAATTCCCGGCCGCTCTCGTGCTGACCGGTTTTCCCGGTACGGCGGAGAATCTCATCACCCGGCTGAGGTATCCGCAGACGGCCGCCCGGCTGATCGAACGGGGCACGATGCGGCCCACCGTTCTGGTCCTGGCCCGTCCGACCGTGGCGCCGCCCCGGGACACCGAGTGCATGGACGTGCCCGGCGGGCCGCAGGCCGAGACCTTCTTCACCGAGGACCTGCGCCGGGCGGTCGCGGAGCACTACCGGGTCGGCGGCCGGGCCCGGAACTGGGGCGTCATCGGCAACTCCACCGGGGGGTACTGCGCGCTGAAGATGGCGCTGCGCCACCCCGGTGCCTTCTCGGCCGCGGCCGGGCTCTCCAACGTGTACCGGGCGCCCTCCGACGCGACCACCGGGGATCTCTTCGGCGGCAGCAGGAGGCTGGAGCGGGAGAACGACCTGCTGTGGCGGCTGGCGCACCGGCCGATGCCGCCGGTCTCCGTGCTGCTGGGCACCAGCCGGAGGGGGGAGGACAACTACGCCGACGCCCGGGCGTTCGTCGCGCGGGCGAAGCGGCCGCTGCGGGTGTCGTCGATCGTCCTGGAATCCGGCGGGCACAACTTCAGCACCTGGAGCCGCGAGGTGCCTCCGGCGCTCGACTGGCTGACGCACCGTCTCCGGGTGCCGGGGCCCGGGGACTGAGCAGGCCCGGGGGCTGGGCAGGCCCGGGGGCTGGGCAGGCCAGGGAACCGACCAGGCCCGGGGACCGACCAGGCCCGGGGACCGACCAGGAGCGGTGACCGGCCGGGCCGGGGGCGGGCCGCGGCCGGCCCCCGCGGAGGCTGTCGCCCGTTGGCGTTCCGGGCCGGCCGCCCGGAGCGGATGTCCGGTGTTCCGCGGTGGCCGGGTCAGGCGCCGCCCACCGACTCCAGGTCCACCTCGGCCCGGGGGATGGCGTTCGCGTCGGCGTCGATCGAGCGGCGGAGCGCCTCGTGGAGGCGGGCCGGGGTGAGGACGCCGAGGAAGCGGTCGCCCTCCAGGACGGCGATCCAGCCCGCGTCGTGCTGGAGCATGGTGCTGAACGCCTGCTTCAGGGAGGCGCCGACGGGCAGCCAGGCGTCCATCCGGCGGGCGTGCTCGCGGACCGTGCCCTTCTCTCCCGAGGCCGCCGCCTCCCGGGAGAGCCAGCCGTGCAGGTTGTCGGAGTCGTCCAGGACGACGGCCCAGCGCGCGCCGTCAGCCGTCAGCCGGACGGCTGCCGCGGACAGCGGGTCGTCGAGGTGGACGACCGGCGGCTGTTCGAGGTCCCCCGGCTCGATGGTGGTGACCGACAGCCGCTTCAGGCCCCGGTCGGCGCCGACGAAGTCGGCCACGTACGGCGTGGCGGGGGCGCCCAGCACGGCCGCCGGCGGGGCGAACTGTTCGATCCGGCCCTGGCCGTAGACGGCGATGCGGTCGCCCAGCCGCACGGCCTCCTCGATGTCGTGCGTCACGAAGAGGACGGTCTTGCGGACGGTCGCCTGGAGTTTCAGGAACTCGTTCTGCAGGTGCTCGCGCACCACCGGGTCGACCGCGCCGAACGGTTCGTCCATCAGGAGGACGGGCGGGTCCGCGGCGAGGGCGCGGGCCACGCCGACGCGCTGGCGCTGGCCGCCGGAGAGCTGGTCCGGGTAGCGGTCGCCGTAGACGGACGGGTCGAGGCCGACCAGGTCGAGCAGTTCGGCGGCGCGTTTGCGGCTCTCCTTGCGGGGCCGGCCGAGGAGGTGCGGCACGGTGGCGGTGTTGTCCAGCACCGTTTTGTGCGGGAACAGCCCGACCTGCTGGATGACGTAGCCGATCCGGCGGCGCAGCCGCACCGGGTCGACGGTCGCGATGTCCTCGCCGTCCAGCAGGATGCGGCCCGCGGTGGGCTCGATCAGCCGGTTCACCATTTTCATGGTGGTGGTCTTGCCGCAGCCGGACGGTCCGACGAGCGTGACCAACTCCCCCTCGGCGACCTCGAAGGACAGGTCGTCGACGGCGGTGGTGCCGTCGTCGTAGCGCTTGGTGACGTGCTCGAAGCGGATCATGGCTCCCCATTGTGGCCGGTCAGGGCCCGGTTCTTGTGAAGAACACATTGCGGCGGTGTGGGTGTTCTCACCGATTGTCAGCCCTTGGGGATAGGGTCGCCAGGCGTTGTCACGGCGAGCGAGGGAAAGGGGGCGCGCATGAGTGCGCGGAGCTGTCTGGCGGCCAATGACTGGATATGCGGCGAATACCTCCGTTCGCGGAGCGAGGAGCTGGTCGACGCCACGCTCCAGCACGTCGGGATCGCCCTCGCGTCGGTCGCCCTCGGTCTGCTGATCGCCTTCCCGCTGGCGCTGCTCGCCCGTCGCCGGGCCTTCGCCGGGCCGGTGCTGGCGCTGACGACCGTGCTGTACACCGTGCCGTCGCTGGCGATGTTCGCCCTGCTGATGCCGGTGTTCGGAGTCTCGGCCTCGGTCGTGGTGACGGGCCTGGTCCTCTACTCCCTGACCGTTCTGGTGCGGAACATCCTGGCGGGACTGGCGGCGGTGCCGGCCGAGACGCGGGAGGCCGCCCGGGGGATGGGCTACGGGCCGGGCCGCCTGCTGTTCGGCGTGGAGCTGCCGCTCGCGCTGCCCGCGCTGATGGCGGGGGTGCGCATCGCCACCGTCTCCGCGGTGTCGCTGACCACGGTCGGCGCGATCGTCGGGTACGGCGGGCTGGGCAATCTCATCTACGAGGGCATGGGCAGCAACTTCCGGGCCCAGGTGCTGACCGCCTCCGCCCTGTGCGTGGCCCTGGCGGTGCTGGCGGACGTTCTGCTGCTCGGCCTCCAGCGGCTGCTCACCCCGTGGATATCCGGCCGCGGGCGCATACGCGGCCGCATACGCACCGCCACTGCCACCGGCACCTCCACCGCCCGCCCGGCGAAGGCGGGCTGAGCGCATGGGGGCGATGGCGGAGGCCTGGACCTGGCTGACGACGGCCACGCACTGGGCGGGGGAGAACGGCGCGGGGCACCGGCTGTCCGAGCACCTCTTCCTGACGGCGGTCTGCCTGGGGCTGGCCTGCGCGGTGGCGCTGCCGGTCGCGCTCTGGCTCGGCCACATCGGCCGGGGCGGGGCGCTGGCGGTCAACCTCTCCAACGCGGGCCGGGCGGTTCCGACGTTCGCGGTGCTCGTACTGCTGACGCTCACCCCCCTCGGCCGGTACGGCGATGTGCCGACGATCATCGCGCTGGTGCTGTTCGCCGTGCCGCCGCTGCTGACCAACGCCTACGTCGGGATGCGGGAGGCGGACCGCGACGTGGTGGAGGCGGCGCGCGGCATGGGGATGTCCGGCGTGCAGGTGCTGGTCCGGGTCGAACTCCCGCTGGCCTTCGCCCTGATCATGACCGGGGTGCGCTCCGCGGCGGTGCAGGTGGTCGCCACGGCGACGCTGGCGGCGCTGCCGGGCGGCGGCGGGCTGGGCCGCATCATCACCGCGGGCTTCAACACCTACGACACCCCCCAGGTGGTGGCCGGGGCGATCCTGGTCGCCGCACTGGCCCTGCTCGTCGAGGCGCTGCTGGCCCTGGGGCAGTGGCTCTTCGACCCGATGAGGCGGCGGCGCACCGCCGCCCCGGCCAAGGCCGTGGACACGACGACCCGTTGGAGGGTGGACGCATGAGCTCCGAGAACTCCGAGAGCACGGCCCCGGGAGCGGTGCGCGGCGCACGAGCGGCGGGTGCGGTGCTGGCCGCCGCGGCGCTGACGGCCGGGCTGGCCGGGTGCGGCGGCAAGAGCCTGGAGAGCCAGGGCGGCTCCGGGGGCGGCAAGGGGTCCGTGGTCGTCGGCTCGGCCGGATTCACCGAGTCCACGATCCTGGCCGAGCTCTACGTCCGGCTGCTCGACGACGCCGGTTACCACGCGTCGGTCACCACGCTGAAGAACCGCGAACTGTACGAACCGGCCCTGGAGAAGGGCGACATCGACGTGGTGCCGGAGTACGCGGCCACGCTCGCCGAATTCCTCAACGCGAAGGAGAACGGCCCGAAGGCGAAGCCGATCGCGTCCAGTGACGCGGACCGGACCGTCGCGGCGCTGAAGAAGGTCGCCGCCGAGCGCGGACTGAAGGTTCTGCCGCACGGCGCGGCGACCGATCAGAACGCCTTCGCGGTGGCTGCGGAATTCGCCCGGAAGCACCACCTCAAAACCCTCTCCGACCTGGGGAAATCAAAGCTGGAGGTCAAACTCGCCGCCGGTGACGAGTGCGACGAGCGGCCGTTCTGCCGGCCGGGTCTGGTCAAGACCTACGGCATCGACATCACCGGGGTGGACCCCAAGGGCGTCAGCAGCCCGGCCTCGAAGCAGGCGGTCAAGGACGGCACGCATCAGATGATGCTGACCACGACCACCGACGCCACCCTGGACGACTTCGGCCTGGTGCTGCTGAAGGACGACAAGCGGCTGCAGAACGCCGAGAACGTACTGCCCGTGGTCAACGCCGAACAGGCCGGGGGCAAGGGCATCGCGTCGGCGCTCGGAAAGCTCACCCGGACGCTGACGACCGCCGATCTGATCGAACTCAACCGGAAGGTCGACGCGGAGCGGCAGAAGCCGAAGGACGTCGCCGCCGAGTACCTGGAACGGAAAGGGCTGCTGGGGAAGTAGCGGGAGTGGAGCCGGGATTCGGGGGAAGTAAGCGGAACGGGTTGCCGGGGAGGTAACCGGCCGAAAACAGATGGGCGGGCGGGTCCCCATACAGACCGCACGCACGGTAAGTTTCTGGCCATGCCACGTGGACGTCACCGCCATTCACCACCCCTGCACCGGCTTCTTCCCCCGACGTCGATCGCTGCCGCATCCGTTGTCTGTGCTGCCGGCGCCTGGCTGATGGGCGACGCTGTCGCGCTCCGTGTGCTGGTGGCGGGTACGGCCGCCCTCGGCATCGGCTGCGCGGCCCTGACACGGCAGTGGGACCGGGTCGCCGGCAAGCGGGTCGCCGAACTCACCGCGGCACGGGTCCGTGACGAGTGGCGCACCGACGAGCGGATCGCCGAGCTGGAGATGGACCTCGAGGAGTCGCGCGAGCTGCGCAGCGGCCTCGAGGGCAAGCTCCGGTCCAAGCGTGCCGAACTCGCCCGGCTGCGCAACGAGCACGCCGAACTCCTGCGCCGCTACGCCACGGCCGAGACCGAGCGGGCCAGCGCCCTGGAGGGCCGTCGGCAGCTCGCCCTGGAGTCCGGGGAGCCCGCCAAGGCGCTGTCCGCCGACTCCTCCGACCTGGACGCGAACGGCGCGCCCACGCCCAGTACTTATCTGAAGGCCGACCGCGCGCTGTCCGAACTCCTCCGCAACGGGGCCCGGCAGCAGGCGCAGCGCACCGTCGCGGCCGCCCGCCGGCGTGATCTCGCCGAGCGACGGGAGGCGGAGGAGCCCACGGGGAAGCACGCGGCGGCCGCCGGGACCTCCTCCCGTACGGCCGCCACCGACGACACCGCGGTGGAGAAGGGCCGGCAGCACAAGGTGCCCACGGCCTCCGCGGTCGTGCCGCACGCACCGCTCCGCCGCCCGGCCGCGCCCGGTGTCGGCGGCTTCGACTTCTTCGGGACCCAGGGGCTGGACCAGGCCGTCCCGGCTCCGGCCGAGCGTCCGGGACCGGCTTCCGCACCGGCCCCCGACGAGGACCTGGCCGATGTCGTCGGCGCGGAGGCGTTCGCCGAACACGAGGCGAACCGGGCGGAGGAGGCGAAGGCGGCCGACGCGGAGGAGACCGAAGCGGAGGCGGCCGATGCGCCGGGGACGCCGACGGCCGATGCTCGCGCCGAGGCCGCGGACGGGGCCGATGCGGACGGAGCCCGGCCGGGAGCCGCCGCCGACGGCGTCGAGGAGGCGTCCGAGGGCACGGACGGAGCGGGGAACACGTCCGGTGCCACGGGCGAGTCGGGCGAGGTCATCGACCTCACCGAGTACGACGAGACCGAGCAGATCGACATCCGGCGGCTGCGGCGGGTCCGTACGTCCTGATTCCTCAGAAGTGACGTCGGCGCCGGTGTCCCGTCCCCATGGGGTGGAGGACACCGGCGCCGGCGTTTGCTTGCCGGACGTCTACTGGCCGGACGTCACTTGTCGATGTCGCCGACGACGAAGAACAGCGAGCCGAGGATCGCGACCATGTCGGCGACCAGCGTCCCCGGCAGCAGCTCGGTCAGCGCCTGAATGTTGTTGTACGACGCCGAGCGCAGCTTCAGCCGGTACGGCGTCTTCTCGCCCTTCGACACCAGGTAGTAGCCGTTGATCCCCAGCGGGTTCTCGGTCCACGCGTAGGTGTGGCCCTCCGGGGCCTTCAGCACCTTCGGCAGCCGCTGGTTGATCGGCCCCTGCGGCAGCTCCTCGATCCGGTCCAGGCAGGCCTCGGCGAGCTCCAGCGAGTTGTGCGTCTGGTCCAGCAGGCACTCGAAGCGCGCCAGGCAGTCGCCCTCGGTGCGGGTGGCGACCCGCAGGACCTCCCGCAGCTCCCCGTAGGCGAGGTACGGCTCGTCCCGCCGCAGGTCGAAGTCGACGCCGGAGCCGCGGGCGATCGGTCCGCTCACCCCGTAGGCGTGCACCGTCTCCGGGGCCAGCACGCCGACCCCGCGGGTCCGGCCCCGGAAGATCTCGTTGCCGAGGACCAGCCGGTCGAAGACGTCCATCCGCGAGCGGCAGGCGGCGACCGCGTGCCGCGCCCGGCCCAGCCAGCCGGCCGGGAGGTCCTCCTTGAGCCCGCCGACCCGGTTGAACATGTAGTGCATGCGCCCGCCGGAGATCTCCTCCATGACGTGCTGCAGCTCCTCGCGCTCGGTGAACGCGTGGAAGATCGGGGTGATTCCGCCCAGTTCGAGCGGATACGAGCCGAGGAACATCAGGTGGTTGAGCACCCGGTTCAGCTCGGCGAGCAGCGTACGGGTCCAGACGGCGCGCTCCGGCACCTCCATGCCCAGCATCCGCTCGACGGCGAGGACGACGCCCAGCTCGTTGGAGAAGGCCGACAGCCAGTCGTGACGGTTGGCGAGCATGATGATCTGGCGGTAGTCGCGCGCCTCGAACAGCTTCTCCGCACCGCGGTGCATGTAGCCGATCACCGGTTCCGCGTGCTGGATCCGTTCGCCGTCGAGCACCAGCCGCAGGCGCAGCACCCCGTGCGTGGACGGGTGCTGCGGCCCGATGTTGAGCACCATGTCCGTGCTCTCCGCCGCACCGCCGATCCCGACTGTCGTCTCCGTCATGGGAACAGTCTCGCAGCTCCCCCGGCGGCCTACGCTGGTGGCCATGGATACGGGGACGGGGCCCGTACCGGAACCGGGGACGGAGCGGACATGGGCGGGGACAGCGGAAGAAACACCGCGGGGGACGGCGGCGGGACCCCCCTCGGGGGCCTGGGTGGTGACGCCGGCGCCGGGGAGAGCGGGGTCGGTGACGCCGGAGCCGAGGAGAGCGGCGTCGGGGAGAGCAGTGCCGGGGAGAGCAAGGCCGGGGAGGCCGGCGCGGGGGAGACCGGCGTCGGAGCGTCCGGCGGAGATGCGCCCGGAGGAGAGGCCTCCGGCGGAGACGCTTCCGACGGCGCCCGCGGGGACGCCGTCGGGGACATCGAGCCCGGCACCGGAGCGGGATGGACGGGCCTGCCGCGGGCCCTGCTGACGTTGCGGCGGCTGGTGCTGGCGGTATCGCTGGTACCGCTCGCGGTCGCCGCCGCGGCGGTGCTGCTGCCGCTGGCCGGCCCCGGCTGGGCCGCGCTCGCCGCACTGCCGCCGCTGGCCCTCACGGCCTGGGGCTGGTGGCTGCTGGAGCGCAACTGGCGCTCCTGGCGCTATGCGGAGCGCGCCGACGACCTGCTGCTCAGCCGCGGGGTGCTCTGGCGGGAGACCACGGTCGTCCCGTACGGGCGGATGCAGCTCGTCGAGGTCATGTCGGGGCCGCTGGCGCGCCGCTTCGGGCTGGCGAGCGTGCAGCTGCACACCGCGGCCGCCGCGAGCGACGCCCGGATCCCGGGGGTGCTCCCCGAGGAGGCGTCGCGGCTGCGGGAGCGCCTCACGGAGCTCGGCCAGGCCCGATCGGCGGGGCTGTGAGCGGGGCGGAGGCGGTACCGCCGGAGGCAGCCGGTCCGGGGGCAGGGACAGCCGGTCGGGAGCCAGCCGGTCCGGGGGCAGCCGGTCCGGAGGCGGCCGGTCCGGGGGCAGAGGCGGCCGGTCCGGCGGCGGGCGGAGTGGAGCGGCGGCTGCACCCCGTCACCCCGCTGCGCCGCGCCTGGGCGCCGTTCGCGGTCGCGGCCGGTGTGGCCGTCCACGACCTGGACCAGGCCCGGCGGTGGATCACCGGGCTCTCCGTCGAGGTGACGCTGCTGGGGCTCGCCGTGCTGGTCCCGGTGGCCGGCGCGTACGGCTTCCTGTCCTGGTGGTTCACCCACTTCTCGGTCACCGACACCGAGCTGCGCATCCGTACCGGGCTGATCTTCCGGCGGGTGGCGCACATCCGGCTGGACCGGCTCCAGGCGGTCGACGTCACCCAGCCGCTGTTCGCCCGCTTCCTGGGCGTGGCCAAGCTCAAGCTCGATGTGATCGGTACCGAGGACAAGGACGAGCTGGCGTTCCTCAGCGAGCGGGACGCCCGGGAGCTCCGCGCCGAACTGCTGGCGCGCGCCGCCGGTATCGCCCCGGAGGCGGTCCACGCGGCCGGTGAGGCCCCGGTACGGCGGCTGGTCCGGGTCGATCCCAAGGATCTTGCCGTGTCGCTGCTGCTGATGGTGAGCACCTGGGGAGCGCTCGCCGTCGCGGTGGCCGGCCCGCCGCTGGTGTGGCTGCTGAGCGGGAGCATCTGGGTGGCGATAGCGACCGGGCTGCCCTTCCTGGGCGGGGTCTGGACGAGCAGCGCCGGACGGTACATCGCCGAGTACGACTGGACGGTCGGGGAGTCCCCGGACGGGCTGCGGCTCGACCACGGGCTGCTCGACCGCGAGCACGAGACGGTTCCGCCGGGCCGGGTGCAGACCGTGCGGATCGTCGAGCCCCTGCTGTGGCGGCGCCGCGGCTGGGTCCGGGTCGAACTGGACGTGGCCGGTTCCAAGAACGGCGTTCTGCTGCCGGTCGCCGACCGGGCGGTCGCCGCCCGGATCGTCGGCCGGGTGCTGCCGGGCGTCGACGTGGAGGCGGTGACGGCCGCGCTGGAGCCGGCCCCGTCACGGGCCCGCTGGTGCGTCCCGGCGTGGTGGCGGGGCTACGGCTTCACCGTCGACGCCTCGGTCTTCGCCGCCCGGCACGGGCTGCTCGGCCGCTCGCTCGCCCTGGTACCGCACGCGAAGGTGCAGAGCGTCCGGTGCACCCAGGGGCCGTGGGAGCGGCGGCGCGGGCTCGCGGACGTGGTGGTGGACACCGGCGCCGACAAGTCGGTGACGGCCCGGCTCCGCGACGCCGACGAGGCCATCCGGATCCTGTCCGCCCAGGCGGACCGCTCCCGCACCGGCCGCCGCGAGGCGCTGCCCGACCGCTGGATGACGGGCACCCGGGCCTAGCGGAGCGCTCGCCGGGGGCCGGCCACCGGTTCCGGGCCGTTCCGGGGGCCGCTGACCGTTTCCGGAGGGCCCGCGGCGGTCCATCGGCCCGCAGAGGGCAGCCGGGCGCCGGCGCGGGCCCCGCGCCGCAGGTGTCAGCGGGCCACCGGCTGGATCAGCCAGCCGAACGCGCCCAGCCCGGAGGGGTCGGTGAGCTCGGCCGCCTCGCCCGCCGAGCTCAGCGCCCTGACGTAGGCGCCGGGGTCGGTGGACGCGAGCGCCAGCGGCGGCCGGCGGCCGTCCACCCCGAGGGCGTGCAGCGCGTCCCGCTGGGTGAGCAGGGACGGGCCGCCGCTGAGCAGCGCGGCGCCGTCGAGAGCGTCGGGCCCCGCCGTAGCGCCCGTTCCCGCCGTTGGGCCCGCCCCCGCTGCAGCGCCCGTTCCCGCCGTTGGGCTCGACTCCGCCTTCGGGCCGGCCTCCGCCACCGCGGTGCCCGCCGCCATGGCGCCGGCCGCCGCGCAGGCGTCGAGGGCCACATGGGCCGTGATGTCGCAGGAGCCGTCCGGGACCGGGCGGACCTCGCGGCCGTCGCGGAAGCCGGTCAGGGTGCCGAAGAGCGGCCGGTCCTCGCGGGTGTGGGCGTAGTCGACGGCGACGGCCAGTCCGTGCCGCAGACAGGCGACGGCCCGCGCCCAGGCCTCGTCCCGGGGGGCGCCGATCTCCGCCCGCAGCCCCGGTTCGGCCCGCGGTCCCGGTTCGGCACGGAGCGCGGGTACGCCCCCCGGACCGATCCCCCGAACGCCCCCCGCCGCCGATTCCGCTTCCGTCCCCGTGCCGCCGGCCGTTCCGTGCCCCGCGTCCGGTTCCGGTTTCCCGGCCGGCGGCCACCAGCGCGTCAG
Source organism: Streptomyces sp. bgisy100 (assembly GCF_057709105.1). Classification (NCBI taxonomy): domain Bacteria; kingdom Bacillati; phylum Actinomycetota; class Actinomycetes; order Kitasatosporales; family Streptomycetaceae; genus Streptomyces; species Streptomyces sp. bgisy100. Next base: position 20,672 of record NZ_JBYITE010000059.1, on the reverse strand, counting down.
CCAGGCGGCGTCCGCACCGGAGACGGCCTCGCCCGGGGACTCCTCCCCGTCGGCCGTGACGAGGACCCGGCGCAGCACTCCGTCCGGTCCGGCCTCGGCCACCTCCAGCGGCACGTTGTCCAGCCACTCGTTGGCGAACACCAGGCCGGTGACGGAGCCCGGCTCCGGCAGCTCGTCGTGCCAGGCGACGCGGGGGTCGAGCCCCGCCGGGCGGGCCGCGCGTTCCACGGCGTACGGCCGCAGCCGTGCGCGGAGCTCCGGGGACACCTGCGCCAGCACGCCCTCCAGAAGCTCGCCGCGGCCTGCCCCGACGTCCACCAGGGCCAGCGCGTCCGGCCGGCCGAGCGCCTCGTCGACCCGCCGCAGCAGCTCGGCCACGGCCGAGGCGAACAGCGGGGAGGCGTGCACCGAGGTGCGGAAGTGTGCGGCCGGACGCTCCCGGACGAAGAAACCCTCCGGCCCGTACAGCGCCGTACCGGCCGCTTCCCGCCATCCCCGCCGCTGCCGCGTGTCGTTCACCACGCCCCCACCGTAGAGGTGTCCGCGCAGGCCACCGCACCGGGCGGGCACCGCCCTGTGCCCCGGGGCGTACGCCGGGCCCATCCACCTTCCGGAGTATGCGTCCGCTCAGTAATCGGCCCTCCGGTTGACCCCGGCACGTACCCGGCGTGCCTACGCTGGGTGACGTGCAGCGCCTCTATGACTTCCTTCGCAGGCACCCGACCGGGGTGGACACCTTCTGGGCCCTCCCGGTGATCGGGCTCAGCGGTCTGTGGCTGGCGGAGGACACGTTCGACGCGACCCCGCGCTTCGTCGCGGTCCTGACGGTGCTCGCCCTCGGCACGGTGATCGCGCTGCGCCGCCGTGCCCCGGAGAAGATGCTGCTGCTGGCCGCCGCGACGGGCGTGGCACAGCTGATCTTCGGGATCGAGCAGAACCTGAGCGACTTCGGGATGCTCGTCATCATCTACACAGCGGCCGCCAACGGCACCCGCTGGGCGTCCCGCTTCGCGCTGGTCGGCGGCCTGCTCGCGCCCACCCTCGCGCTGACGCGCTGGCCGGACGACTTCCCCGGCGCGTCGCGGATCGTCGGCATCGTCTTCCTCACGGTGCCGTTCGCGCTGGCCTGGGTGCTCGGGGACTCCGTCCGGACCCGGCGGGCGTACTACGCGCAGCTGGAGGAGCGTGCCGCCCGGCTGGAGAAGGAGCGCGAGGCGCAGTCGAAGATGGCCGTCGCCGCCGAGCGGGCCCGGATCGCCCGCGAGCTGCACGACGTGGTGGCGCACAACGTCTCGGTGATGGTCGTCCAGGCCGACGGCGCCGCCTACGTCCTGGATGCCGCCCCCGACCAGGCGAAACAGGCGCTGGCCACGATCTCCGGCACCGGCCGCCAGGCGCTGGCGGAGATGCGCCGGCTGCTGGGCGTGCTGCGCACCGGTGAGCCCGGCGAGGGGCGCGACTACGTGCCGCAGCCCGACGTCGGCCAGCTCGACGACCTCATCGAGCAGGTCCGGGGGGCCGGGCTCGCCGTGGACTTCACGGTCGAGGGCAGCCCGCGGCCGCTGCCCAGCGGTGTCGAGCTGACCGCGTACCGGATCGTGCAGGAGGCGCTCACCAACACCCGTAAGCACGGCGGGCCCGAGGCGGGTGCCACCGTCCGCCTCACCTACGGGGACGCCGAGCTGGACCTGCTCGTCGAGGACGACGGGCGGGGCGCCCAGCAGGAGCTGTACACCGAGGGCGGTGCCGACGGCCTCGGCCACGGACTGATCGGTATGCGGGAGCGGGTCGGTATGGTCGGCGGTCGGCTCGACGCCGGACCGCGGCCCGGCGGGGGTTTCCGGATCAGCGCCGTGCTGCCGATGAAACCTGCCCACTGACCCGCGACGGGACGACGGGAGCCGTGCACTGATCGCCGACCGGCCCGCAGACGTACCCCTGTCCGTATCCATCCGTCCGGGACCCGGACCCGAACCCCTCCCCGCGCGGCCACCGAACCGGGAGCCGCGCCACCCGCCCGCCACCCGCCCGCCGAGAACCCGCCGAGAACCGCCGAGAACCGCCGAGAAAAGGAAACCGCAGATGTCGATCCGCGTGATGCTCGTCGACGACCAGGTGCTGCTGCGCACCGGGTTCCGCATGGTGCTGCAGGCGCAGCCCGACATGGAGGTCGTCGCCGAGGCCGGGGACGGCGCCGAGGCCCTGGAGGTGCTGCGCACCCAGCCGGTGGACGTCGTGCTGATGGACGTCCGCATGCCGCGGATGGACGGGGTGGAGTCGACCCGGCGCATCTGCGCGGGGGCCGGCCAGGGCGGCTCGTCCACTCCCCGGGTGCTGATCCTGACCACGTTCGACCTCGACGAGTACGCGTTCTCCGCGCTGAAGGTCGGGGCCAGCGGCTTCATGCTCAAGGACGTGCCGCCGGACGAGCTGCTGGCCGCGATCCGCGCGGTGCACAGCGGTGACGCGGTCGTCGCGCCGAGCACCACCCGCAGGCTGCTGGACCGGTTCAGCCCGATGCTGCCGAGCGCCGGCTCCGAACCGGCCGCGGCCGAACTCCAGCGGCTCACCGACCGGGAGCGCGAGGTCCTGCTGCTCGTGGCGCAGGGGCTGTCGAACGGCGAGATCGCCGGCCGGCTCGTCCTCTCGGAGGCGACCGTCAAGACGCATGTGGGGCGCATCCTGGCGAAGCTGGGGCTGCGGGACCGGGTGCAGGCGGTCGTGCTGGCCTACGAGACGGGGCTGGTCCGCGCGGGCGGCGGGGGCGGGCAGTAGGGGACCCGGCGCGGCTTCCGGGGGACGTCTCCGGGTCGGGGCGACGGTGAGCCACCACCCCCTGGCCGTCGGCACGTCTCCGGGTCGGGTCGACGGTGAGCCACCACCCCCTGGCCGTCGGCACGTCTCCGGGTCGGGTCGACGGTGAGCCACCACCCCCTGGCCGTCGGCACGTCTCCGGGCCGGGTCGACGGTGAGCCACCACCCCCTGGCCGTCGGCACGTCTCCGGGCCGGGTCGACGGTGAGCCACCACCCCCTGGCCGTCGGCACGTCTCCGGGCCGGGTCGACGGTGAGCCACCACCCCGGCCCGGTCGCCCGCCGCTCAGCCGGAACGGCCGGCGGTCCCCCAGCCGGGTCCGGCCGTGCCGGTCAGCGCAGCACGCTCTCCAGGAAGTCCGTGCCCAGCCGGGCCACCACGGGCAGATCCAGCTCGTACAGGACGTACCGGCCGCGGCGGCGCGTGGCCAGCAGCCCGGCCTTCTTCAGGACCGCCAGGTGCCGGGAGACCTCGGGCGCGGAGAGGTCGTAGGCGAAGGCGAGTTCGCCCGTCGTGTGGGGCCCGCGGGCCAGGGTGCGGCACAGGCGCATCCGGACCGGGTGCGCCACGGCGTCCAGCCGCCGGCCGACCGTCTCCGGGGAGAGCGCCCGTGGTTCCTCGTCCCCGCGCGTGGCGACCGGGTAGTGGACGACCGGCTGCCACCCCGGGGCGTGCACCACGATCAGGTGGGGCCGGCCGAAGACGGTCGGCAGGAAGGTCAGGCCGTCCGTGGCGGACGTCGCCGCGTCCTGGAGCTTGTCGACCACGATGCGGGAGCGTGCGGCGTCCAGGGTGATCGCGGGCGAGACGGCCGCCAGCGCCTCGGCGAGGCCCTGCCGGGCCAGCAGCCGGGCCTTGTGCCGGGCGTCCGCGGCGAGCCGGACCCGTACCTGCTGCCAGACGTCGGCGAAGAACGCCTGCTCGCAGTCCTCCAACAGCCTGCGCAGCCAGGCCCGTACGGCCGGTGGATCGGTGAGCAGCCGGTCGGCGAAGGCGGACTGGAGCGGGCCGCGGGCGGAGGCCAGGGCCCGTACCCGCTCCCGGTCGCCGCTGTCGCTCAGCGGCTCCGGACGGCGCCGGCCGTACCCGCGCGAGCACGTGATCTCCAACGCGGCGTGCACGAAGGTCTCGTCGTCGAGCCGGTCCAGCGTGTCGAGGTCCTCGGTCAGGGTGTCGCCCGGCGCGTTCGGCAGCAGGATGTCCGCCCGGGTGGAGCGCCACAGGAACTCCGCTTCGACCAGCCGGTCGGCGAGGTCCACGGGTAGCGCGGCGGCGATCGCGGTGAGCCGGCCGTGCCGGTCCGCATGGTGCGCGGGCTCGGCGAGGGCGTGCAGGATCGCGGCCAGTTCGGCCAGCGGGGACGGCGCGAACACGATCCGCTCGGGAGGCAGCCCCGCTATGCCGATGCTCAGACTCATGGCCTCATCGTGCCCGGCGGGCGGGCACGAGCCGTGTCGATTGACGATGCGCGTCAATCGGCGTGCGGGACGGCGCGGGGCGCGACCAGGGTGGTGGAACACCCCCGGCCCGCCGACTCCGGCGTACGGCCGGGCCGTTCTCCCCGTCCCGCAGGACGGGGCCACCCGTCGACGCGGAGGATTCCCGTGAGCATCACCCAGCAGTACGCACTCGACCTCTACCGGGCCGCCCGGCGGGGCGATACGGCACCGCCCGCACCCGGCGCCGCCGAGGCGCGCGCTCTCCATGCCTTCCGCGAGGTCCGGCGCTTCCGGGCGCTCGTCGAACGGACCCTGGGCCGAACGGATCCGACGGGCCGGGAGCACGCTCCCGCCGCGGAGCGCACGGGCGGGGGGACCCGGGTCGCCGCGGGGCGAACCGGCCCGGACGGCAGCAGCGACATCGTCGCCGACACCCGGCCGCCGTCCTCACCGTGACCGCGGCGGCTCCCCCGCGCCGGACGGGATCCGCTCCAGGAACTCCGCGACCGCCCGCGCCACGTCCGACGGCCGCCACGCCAGACCGGGAGCGGTGACGGCCACCTCCGTCATCGCGGTCCCCGGCACCGGTGCCTCGTCCCAGGTCCGGAAGAGCGCCGTGCCGGTCTCCTCCGCCTGCCGCACGGCGGCCTCGGTCAGCACCTCGGCCGGGTGCGGGAGCCACACCTGGAACTGGTGGGTGTGCGGGGGGTCCGGACACAGCCGGTACCAGGGCACCCCCGCGCCGGCCAGCGCGTCCGCCAGAGCCCGGGCGACGACCCGGGCGTGCGCCACGTACTCGGGCAGCCGCGGCAGTTCCCGGTCCAGCCCGACGAGCGCCGCGAGCGCGGCCGGCCACTGCTGGAACGGCACTCCGCCGTACCGGTGGCGCCAGGCCCTGGCCTCGTCGACCAGGGTCGCCGGGCCGGCCAGGGCGGCGCCGGAGAGGCCGCCCAGGGACTTGTAGAAGGAGACGTACACGCTGTCGGCGAGCGCGGCGATCTCCGGGAGCGTGCGCCCGAAGTGCGGGGTGCACTCCCAGAGCCGTGCGCCGTCGAAGTGCACCACTGCATCGCGTTCCCGGGCGGCGTCCACCACGTCCGTCAGCTCCTCCCAGGTGGGCAGCACGAAGCCCGCGTCGCGCAGCGGCAGCTCCAGCATCAGGGCGCCGAACGGCTCGGCCAGATCCCGCACCTCGTCGGCGGTCGGCAGCCGGGGCCGGGTGGTCGGATGGACCGTGCGCAGCCCCGCGACCGCGGACAGCGCGCCCCGCTCCCACCGCTCGGGGTGCGCGAGCGGATGGAGCGCCACGGTGCTGTTGCCGGTGCGCCCGGCCCAGCAGCGGAGGGCGACCTGCTGCGCCATGGTGCCGGTCGGGAAGAACGCCGCGTCCTCGGTGCCCAGCAGTTCGGCGACCCGGCGCTCCAGGGCCGCGGTGACGCCGTCCCCGTAGACATCGGTCCAGTCGTCCAGGACGTACGCGGTGGGGGCCTCGGCGGCCAGCCGCGCCAGCCGCTCGGCGATGGTCTCCCCGGCCACGCCGTGCGTGAGCGTCCGCTCCGCGCGGTGCCAGGCCGTCAGCCTGCGCCGGAGCGCCGCGTCGGAGCGGTCCGCGTGGGAGGGTTCCTCGTGATCGGGTTCCTTGTGGGCGGGCTCCCCGGCGGCGCGCTCGTTGGCCGATGCCGATGCCGATGCCGATGCCGATGCCGGTCCGTTCTCCGTGGCCCCTGCCGCCGTGTCCGCTGCTGCTCCGTGCGGCGCCGCTCCGTGGGGTGCGTACGGGCCATGGTCCGTCGCGGGGGCGAGGTCCCCGGTCTCGTCCGTCATACGGCCGATGATGGCGCACTCCGGTCCCGCGCGAGCGCCGGAGTTCCCGGCGGCCCGGCCCGGCCCGCACCGGCCGGTGCCGGTCGGCAGGCCCGTCCCACCGCGCACCACGACCGGCACGCCGCACCCCCGCCCGCCGGTTGTCCACAGGCCGTGGACGGCGCGGAGGGCGGCGGAAGCACTCGCGTAGCATGGCCAGGACACGTCCGGTACCCCTGGCGGACTGGAACGGAAGGCCGTCCCCGCGTGAACGCACCCCATCATCCAGAGCCCAAGGACCGCCCCGCGCGACTGACCGTCGGCGTTGTCGGGGCGGGCCGCGTGGGGCCCGCGCTCGCCGCGTCCCTGCAGCTCGCCGGGCACCGCCCGGTGGCCGTCTCGGCCGTCTCCGACGCCTCGGTGCGCCGGGCCGGGGCGCTCCTCCCGGACGTCCCGGTGGTGGAGCCCGCAGAGGTGCTGCGGAACGCCGAGCTGGTGCTCCTCACCGTGCCCGACGACGCCCTCCCCGGCCTCGTCGAGGGCCTCGCGGAGACCGGTGCGGTGCGGCCCGGCCAGCTGCTGGTGCACACCTCCGGCCGGTACGGCACCGCCGTACTGGAGCCGGCCCTGCGCGCCGGAGCCCTGCCGCTCGCCCTGCACCCGGCCATGACCTTCACCGGCACCGCGGTCGACGTGCAGCGGCTCGCCGGCTGCTCCTTCGGGGTCACCGCCCCGGAGGAACTGCGGCTGGCCGCCGAGGCCCTCGTCATCGAGATGGGCGGCGAGCCCGAGTGGATCGAGGAAGCGGCCCGTCCGCTCTACCACGCGGCACTCGCCCTCGGCGCGAACCACCTGGTCACTCTGGTCGCCCAGGCCATGGAGCTGCTGCGGACCGCGGGGGTGAGCGCCCCCGACCGGATGCTGGGCCCGCTCCTCGGCGCCGCCCTCGACAACGCGCTGCGCTCCGGTGACGCCGCCCTCACCGGGCCGGTGGCCCGCGGTGACGCGGGCACGGTCGCGGCGCACGTCGAGGAGCTGCGCCGGCACGCGCCCCAGGCCGTCGCCGGGTATCTGGCGATGGCCCGTACGACCGCGGACCGGGCGCTCGCGCACGGTCTGCTGAAGCCGGAGCTGGCGGAGGACCTGCTGGGTGTCCTCTCGGACGGAGGTCGCTGACGATGTTCGGCAAGCGCACCGCGGTGAAGGAGCGCCAGGTCCACCTGGTGCGGACCCGCCGCGAACTCGAGGACGTCGAGGACGACCACTTCGAGGACAACACCCGCACGGTCGTGGTGATGACGATGGGCGCCCTGCACGAGGGGCACGCCACGCTGATCCGGGAGGCGCGGCGCCGGGCCGGGCAGGCCGGGATGGTCGTCGTCACCGTCTTCGTCAACCCCCTGCAGTTCGGCCCGAACGAGGACTTCGACCGCTATCCGCGCACCCTCGACGCCGATCTGGAGGTGTGCCGGGAGGCCGGTGCGGACGTGGTGTTCGCACCGACCGTCGACGCCGTCTACCCGCACGGGCGGCCGCAGATCGGGATCACCGCGGGCCCCATGGGGGAGCGGTGGGAGGGGGCCACCCGCCCCGGTCACTTCGACGGCATGCTGACCGTGGTGCACCGGCTGCTCAGCATCACCGCCGCCGACCACGCGATGTTCGGGGAGAAGGACGCCCAGCAACTGGCCCTGATCCGGCGCATGGTGCTCGATCTGGAGCTGGACCAGGACGTGGAGATCGTCGCCGTTCCCACCGTGCGCGAGGAGGACGGCCTCGCGCTCTCCAGCCGCAACCGCTACCTCTCGGCGGAGGAGCGCGGGACGGCGCTCGCGCTGTCCCGGGCGCTGTTCGCCGCGCGGGAAGCCGGCCGGCGCGCCGCCGGCGTCACCGACGGCGCCGGCGGCGGACCGGGCCCCGACGGCTCCGGGCCGGACGGCTCGGGGCCGGACGGTTCCGGCTCCGACGGTTCCGGGCCCGGCGGCTCCGCATCGGACGGCTCAGCATCGGACGGCTCCGGCTCGAACCGCCCCGGCCGTGGCCGCCCGGAGGAGGGTTCCGGACGGGCCCGGGCCACCGGGCACGGCACCGAAGCCCCGGGCGCCCCGGCCGTCGTGGCCGGCCCGGAGGCGGTGCGTGCCGCGGGAGCCGCCGTGCTGGAGGAGGCGGCGCGGTTCAGCCCCCCGCTCGAACTCGACTACCTGGCCCTGCTCGACGCCGCCGACTTCACCGAGGTCCCGCCGGACTTCCGGGGGGAGGCGGTGCTGGCGGTGGCCGCCAGGGTCGGTACGACCCGGCTGATCGACAACGTCCGGCTGTGGTTCGAGGAGACCCCAGTCCGGAGAGACCGCGAGTCCGGGAGCGACCGATGACCGCTGATCACATAGGTCCGCCGCCCGGCGCGTCGGGCACCTCGGACACCGCCCCGGGCACCTCGGACACCGCCCCGGGCACCTCGGGCACCGCGTCCGGCACCTCGGGCACCGCGCCCGGCGCCCCGGACACCGCGTCCGGGAGCGTCCCGGTGCCCGGCGGCGCCGCCGCGGGAGCGCACCCGCTCACCCTGCACGCCCCCGCACCGGGCTGGGCCGTCGAGGCCGATGTGGTCGTCGTCGGCTCCGGTGTCGCCGGGCTCACCGCGGCGCTCCGCTGCGCCGCCGCCGGCCGGCGGACCGTCGTCGTCACCAAGGCCCGGCTGGACGACGGTTCCACCCGCTGGGCCCAGGGCGGCATCGCCGCCGCGCTCGGCGAGGGGGACACCCCCGAGCAGCACCTCGACGACACGCTCGTGGCGGGCGCGGGGCTCTGCGACGAGAACGCCGTACGCACCCTGGTCACCGAAGGCCCCGACGCCGTACGCCGGTTGATCGCCACCGGCGCGCACTTCGACACCTCCGCCGAGACCGGACGGATCGAGCTCACCCGGGAGGGCGGCCACCACCGCCGCCGGATCGCGCACGCCGGCGGGGACGCGACCGGCGCGGAGATCTCCCGGGCCCTGGTCGCCGCGGTGCGGGAGGCCGGAGCCGACGGCGGGGGCCCGGGAACGATCGAGACCGTCGAGAACGCCCTGGTCCTGGACCTGCTCACGGACACCGAGGGCCGCACCGCCGGGGTCAGCCTGCACGTCATGGGGGAGGGGCAGCGCGATGGTGTCGGCGCCGTCCACGCCCCCGCCGTCGTGCTCGCCACCGGCGGCATGGGCCAGGTCTTCTCCGCCACCACCAACCCCGGTGTCTCCACCGGCGACGGCGTCGCCCTGGCGCTGCGCGCCGGAGCCGAGGTCAGCGACCTGGAGTTCGTGCAGTTCCACCCCACGGTCCTCTACCTGGGCGCGGATGCCGAGGGACAGCAGCCGCTGGTCTCCGAGGCCGTCCGCGGCGAGGGCGCGCACCTCGTCGACGCGGACGGCGTCCGCTTCATGCAGGGGCAGCACGAACTGGCCGAGCTGGCGCCGCGCGACATCGTCGCCAAGGGCATCACGCGGCGCATGCAGGAGCAGGGCGCCGAGCACATGTACCTCGACGCACGCCACTTCGGCGCCGCGATGTGGGAGAACCGCTTCCCGACGATCCTGGCCGCCTGCCGGGCGCACGGCATCGACCCGGTGACCGCCCCGATCCCGGTGGCGCCCGCCGCGCACTACGCGTCCGGCGGGGTCCGCACCGATCTGCGCGGGCGGACGACGGTCCCCGGCCTCTACGCGTGCGGCGAGGTCGCCTGCACCGGCGTGCACGGGGCGAACCGGCTGGCGTCCAACTCCCTGCTCGAAGGCCTGGTGTTCGCCGAGCGCATCGCCGCCGACATCGTCTCCGGCGGCATCGTCTCCAACGGCGCTGTCTCCGGCGGCGCCGTCTCCGCAGAGCCCGCCTGCACTGAGTCCGCCTCCGCAGAGCCCGTCTCGACGGAGCCCGACCCCGGCTCCGCCTCCCCCGACGGCTCGTACGAGGCCGCGTCCGCCTCCGAACCGGCGCCTCCCACAGGCGAGGCCGCCACCCCTCTCCTCGCCCCCGAGTCCCGGTTCGTGATCCAGCGGATCATGACCACCGGGGCGGGGGTCCTCCGCAGCGCCGAGAGCCTCGCCGCGGCCGCCGTCGCCCTGGAGGCCCTGCACACCGAGGCCGTGGCGGACCTGGCCCGCAACGGCAAGACCGCCGAGCCCTGTGTCGAGACCTGGGAGGCCACCAACCTCCTCCTGGTCTCCCGGGTCCTGGTCGCCATGGCCCGGACACGCGAGGAGACCCGGGGCTGCCACTGGCGCGAGGACCACCCCGGCCGGGACGACGCGCACTGGCGCCGTCACCTCGCCGCCCGCCTCACCCCGTCCGCCGAGCTGGTGATCACTGCCACCGGGACGGCAGACTTCCCGCCGGTGACCCTGCCCGGCCGAACTCCCGCGGCGGACACCGCCCCCGCGGCCCCCGCCGCCGCACCGGACCGATCCACCCACTCCTCGAGGGAGTCCTCATCGTGAGCACCGCCGACGACCGTTCACAGCCCGTGGAGCTTCCCCTGCTCCAGGTCGGGGGGCCGGCCGCCGGTTCCGACGCAGGGGGCGGCTGCGGCGACGGATGCGGCTGCGGCGGTGACGACTACGAGCTGGACCCGCTGGAGTGCGGCCTCGACCCGGGGCTGGCGAAGCTGCTCGCCGACGCGGGCCTGGACCCCGTCCAGGTGGAGGACATCGCCCACCTGGCGATCGACGAGGACCTCGACCAGGGCGTGGACGTGACGACCGTCGCCACCATCCCCGAGGACGCCGTCGCGGTCGGCGACTTCACCGCGCGCGAAGCCGGCACCGTCGCCGGCCTGCGGATCGCCGAGGCGGTGCTCTCGGTCGTCTGTACCGACGAGTTCGAGGTGGAGCGGCACGTCGAGGACGGCGAGCGCGTGGCGGCCGGCCAGAAGCTGCTGTCCGTCCGCACCCGCACCCGCGACCTCCTCACCGGTGAGCGCAGCGCCCTCAACCTGATGTGCCGGCTCTCCGGCATCGCCACCGCCACCCGGGAGTGGGCCGACCTGCTTCAGGGCACCGGCGCGGCGGTCCGCGACACCCGGAAGACCACCCCCGGCCTGCGGGCCCTGGAGAAGTACGCGGTGCGCTGCGGCGGCGGCGTCAACCACCGGATGTCGCTCTCCGACGCCGCGCTGATCAAGGACAACCACGTGGTCGCCGCGGGCGGTGTCGCGGCGGCCTTCACCGCGGTGCGCAGCGAGTTCCCCGGGGTGCCGATCGAGGTCGAGGTGGACCGCCTGGACCAGATCGAGCCCGTCCTCCGCGAGGGCGCGGACCTCATCCTGCTCGACAACTTCTCCCCGGAGCAGACCCGGGAGGCCGTCGCCCTGGTGGCCGGCCGGGCCCGCCTGGAGTCCTCGGGCCGGCTCACCCTCGCCACCGCCCGCGGCTACGCCGAGACCGGCGTCGACTACCTGGCCGTCGGCTCGCTCACCCACTCCTCGCCGATCCTCGACATCGGCCTGGACCTCCGTGAGGAACAGGGCTGATGCTGCTCACCATCGACGTCGGCAACACCCACACCGTCCTCGGCCTGTTCGACGGTGAGGAGATCGTCGAGCACTGGCGGGTCTCCACCGAGGCGCGCCGCACCGCGGACGAACACGCCGTCCTGCTCCAGGGCCTGATGGGCATGCACCCGCTGCTCGGCGACGAACTGGGCGACGGCATCGACGGCATCGCCATCTGCTCGACCGTTCCCTCCGTCCTGCACGAGCTGCGCGAGGTCACCCGCCGCTACTACGGCGACGTCCCCGCCGTCCTGGTGGAGCCGGGCGTCAAGACCGGTGTCCCGATCCTGATGGACAACCCGAAGGAGGTCGGCGCAGACCGGATCATCAACGCCCTGGCGGCCGTCGAGCTCTACGGCGGCCCGTGCGTGGTCGTCGACTTCGGAACGGCCACGACGTTCGACGCGGTCTCGGCGCGCGGCGAGTACGTGGGCGGTGTGATCTCGCCCGGCATCGAGATCTCCGTCGACGCCCTGGGCATGCGCGGCGCCCAGCTCCGGAAGATCGAACTGGCCCGGCCGCGCAGCGTGATCGGCAAGAACACCGTCGAGGCGATGCAGTCCGGCATCCTCTACGGGTTCGCCGGCCAGGTCGACGGCGTGGTGGAGCGCATGGCCCGGGAACTGGCCGACGACCCGGACGAGGTGACCGTGATCGCCACCGGCGGGCTCGCGCCGATGGTCCTCGGGGAGTCCTCGGTCATCGACGAGCACGAGCCCTGGCTGACGCTGATCGGCCTGCGCCTGGTCTACCAGCGGAACGTGGCCCGCGGCTGATCCGCCCTCCGGCGCGGAGGCACACCGCTCCGCCGACCCGGCCTCCGGCGCGGAGGCGCACCGTCCCGCGCCGGCCGCCGCTGGGTCCCGGACGGCGGAGGCCGACGACTGGCCGGTCACGCTGTCCTGCACCTTGCGGACGGTACGCGGCCGGCGGAGCCCCACCGCCCCGCGCCGGCCGGGCCCACCCCGGGCTCGCGCCCACCCCGCGCCGCCGTCACCATGGCGCCCGCCGTCACGATGGCGCCGATCTCCGTACGGTCCCGGCCGTTCCGGGGTCTCTTTCCGGCCGGACGCAACCATCCGTCCTCCTCACCGGTCTTGCCTGGGACCACGGATGAGCAGAACGGGATGGGTGGGGAATATGGGGCACCGAGGAACGACGGCACGGGTGGTGACGGCCGGAGCCGTGCTCGCGCTGGCGACCGGTCTCGGCGCGGGGCCGGCGCTGGCCGTCGATCCCACGCTGCTGATCCAGGCGCCCGCCCGCTACTACACCTTCGCGGCGGACCAGGGCCCGCAGGGCGGCGCCCTCTTCCTCCTCCACCTCAACCTGGCGCGGGTGGAGGGCGAGGAGCCGCTCGCCAAGGACGTGAAGCTGACCATCGACGTCTCCGACCTGAAGGACAAGGCGGACGTCCGGCCGGCCGGCAGCGGCTGCACGGCCAAGGACCTGGTCTTCACCTGCACTTACAGCTCGATCGACGGCAAGACCAGCGTCCAGCCCTTCTACATCCGGGGCGCGAAGGGTGTGAAGCCGGGCTTCGGCGGCACGGTGCGGTACTCCGCGACCGCCTCCAACGCCCCGGCCGTGAAGGCCGCGACGAAGGTCTTCATCGACCGCCCGGACCTCGTCGAGCGCAAGCACGCGCCGCTGAAGGACGTCGCCCCCGGCTCGACCGTCGAGCTGACCCCGGCCGTCGCCAACCACGGCCGACTGCCCGCCGAGAAAGGCGTCGGCTTCAAGCTGTACGGGTCCGACGGCGTCAGGATCGCCCGGGAGCACAGCAACTGCCACTACAAGTCCTGGGCGGACACCTCCGCGTACTGCGTCTTCGACACCCCGCTGGAGCCCGGCGCGGCCCTCGAGTTCAGCAAGCCGCTGCGCTACACCGCCGCCGAGGACCTGATGTACGGCAGCGTCGGCTACCACGCGTGGGTGAACGGCGCCGACGACCCCTGGGAGAACGAGCAGCCCGGCGAGTACGACCGGACGGGCGACGGCGCCCCGCTCACCCTGAAGAAGGCCGAGGGCACCGGCTTTCAGGGCTACGGCGGCCACGCCGACGTCACCACCACCCAGCACGCCGACTACCAGGCGGTCACCGGCACGGTGAAGGGCAAGGTCGGGCAGACCGTGCCGGTCACCCTGGGTGCCCGGAACGCCGGTCCCGGCTCCATGGACCTCTCCGACGCCAGTGGCCACGGCGCGGGCACCTACGAGGTCACCCCGCCGCGGGGCACCACGATCACCTCGATCCCCTTCCCCGGCGAGGACGACGACTGGGCCTGCTCGCGCCGGAGCGCGGGCAGCCGGACGTACGTCTGCAACCTCGACGACACCTTCGGCAAGGGGGAGCAGGAGTCGCTCGTCTTCAACATCCGCATCGACAAGAAGGTGAAGGGGGCCGAGGGCAAGGTCGTCGTCCGGGACCGTGACGACCACCCGACGCGCGACCCCCGCCCGGAGAACAACACCGCCGCCGTCCCGGTGAAGATCACCGGCGGCAAGGGCACCGGCGGCACGGGCACCGGGGGCGCGACGGGCGGCCGCGGCGAGCGCGGCGGCGACAGCTCCGGACCCCGCACCCACGGCGGCACCTCGGAGACGGGGAGCACGACGACCGGCGGCTCCGGCACCACGGCGTCGGGCGCGTCGCTGGCCGACACCGGTGCGCACGGCGTCACCCTGGCGGCCGTCGGCTCGCTGGTGGCGCTCGGTGCCGGCGTCGGGGCGCTCCTCTTCGCCCGGCGCCGCGGCAACGACTCCGGCACGCGCTAGCCCCACCCGCGTCCGGCACGCACCGCCCCACCCGAGTCCGGTACGCGTCGGCCACGCCTCAGCCCGGCACGCTCCGGCCACATCCGCGTCCGGCACACACCCGCCACACCTGAACCCGACGGGCCCGGGTCCGCCTCCGCACCGAGGCGGACCCGGGCCCCGGCAGTTGCCCGCCCGGCGCCGTCCCCGGCCGCCCGTCACCGGGCTCCGGACCGGCCGCCGGGCCGACACCCCCGGCAAGGTGCGCTATGGGAAATTTGTCCGCTTAGCACTTAAAGTCGGCTCATGCCCACGCCCTACGGTTCCCGCGGTGCCATGGCGTTCAGCGCAGCAGAGTTGTGCGTCCTGCGCCGCGCCCTCGCCATCGCCCTGCAGCCCGCCTCCGACTCCTTCGGGCCCGACCGGGAGGAGGAGGTGCAGAAGCTGTTCCGTCTCGCCGGGGCCGTGGACGAGGCGGTCCGCGAGGGCGGCAGGCTGCGCGCCTTCCTCCTCGCCGACCTGGCCCGCTCCCGCGCCGCCCTCCCCGGTGCCGCCACCGCGTATCTGACGCAGCTCCGGGAGGTGCTGGCCGACGGCCATCTCCCGGGCGCCGAGGATCTCGCCGCCCTCCGCGGGCTCTGCGCGGAACCTGCCGGGGAGGCCGAGCGGGAACGCCGGCGTGTGCTGTTGCACCGGTGCGAAGCGCTGGCCGAACGCGCGCTCCGCTCCCGGCTGGTCCGGCAGGCGCAGGCCGCGCCCGAACCGCCCCCGGCCCGGCCGGTGGTGCTGCCCGGCGGGCGCGCCGCCGACGAACCGTCCGAGCCGAAGCCCGAGCCCCGCCCCGGCCCCAAGGCGGAACCCCCGGCCGACCCGAAGGCGGAGCCCGGGGCCAAGCCGGAGAAAAGCCCACGTGAACCGGATACGGAGGAGCGCCGGGGCCGCCCGGTGCCCACCCCGGCCGAGGTGTTCCCGCCCCGCCGCCGGCGGCAGGGGCCGCCCTCTGAGGGGCTCCGGCAATTGGCCGCGGGCTGACTGGCTACTCTGGAGGCATGGAATACATCTCCGCGCTTCTGCCCTCCGTGGTGATGGCCATTGCCTTCATCGCACTCGTCGTCACGATGGTGAAGAGTCAGGGCGGTGCGAACAAGTCCAAGGAGGACGCGGCGGTCGACGCGGCGCTCTCCCGCGAGACGAACGGCACGCAGGCCCGGCACACCGGCGAGGCGCGGGCCTGACCCTCCGCGGCGGCAACAGGCGGACCGCAGCGACAACAGGCGTACGACCGGGAACACCCGTCCCGGTCGTACGCCTTTTTGCTGAGGAAATCACCCGGCATTCAGGACATCTGCCACTATTATTCCAATGTGCCTCGACGATTGGGTGACCTGGAAGACGCGGTGATGACGCGGGTGTGGCAGTGGAACCGCCCGGTCACCGTTCGGGAAGTCCTTGAAGACCTTCAGCAGGAACGCTCGATCGCCTACACGACGGTCATGACCGTAATGGACAACCTGTATCAGAAGGGCTGGGTGCGGCGGGAAGCAGAAGGCCGCGCCTATCGATATGAGGCGGTCTCCACCCGCGCCGCCTACTCGGCCGCACTCATGAACGAGGCCTGGTCCACGAGTGACAACCCCGCGGCCGCTCTCGTCGCCTTCTTCGGCATGATGTCCGCGGAACAGCGGGAAGCGCTGCGCGATGCCATGCGCGTCGTACAACTCGACGATCCCGATGGCACCCCGGGAGACGCGGAGCGATAGCGTCCGCACATGTCCCCAGTATCAAAAGAGGTCACTGTCCGCCGGGCCAGAACGAGCGATGTACCCGCGCTGCGCCGCCTCCTCGACGGCTACGTACGTGATGGGATCCTCCTCGACAAAGCGATGGTGACCCTTTACGAGGACATCCAGGAGTTCTGGGTGGCCGAGCGGGACGAGGACGCCGAAGTCATCGGCTGCGGCGCGCTCCACGTGATGTGGGAAGACCTCGCCGAGGTGCGCACGCTGGCCGTCGACCGGGCCCTGAAGGGCACCGGAGTGGGTCACCACCTGCTCGCCAAGCTGCTCCAGACCGCGCGCTGGCTCGGGGTACGGCGCATTTTCTGCCTCACCTTCGAAGTCGACTTCTTCGGGAAGCATGGGTTCGTCGAGATCGGGGAGACGCCGGTGGACGGCGATGTGTACAGCGAGCTGCTGCGTTCCTATGACGAGGGTGTGGCCGAGTTCCTCGGTCTCGAACGGGTGAAGCCGAACACCCTCGGCAACAGCCGGATGCTTCTGCATCTGTGAACGACGGCGCTCTATGTCCGAAACGCGTACGTTTCCCGTCGTGAAGGCAGCTGAACCTCACCCGGGGGTTTGTGTTTTTCCGGAAAAGGCGGTTTCCTTTCCGCGTACTGCTTTTTCGATGAAAGGAAATCCAGTGGCACAGAAGGTTCAGGTCCTTCTTGTCGACGACCTCGACGGTGGCGAGGCGGACGAGACCGTGACGTTCGCGCTGGACGGCAAGACCTACGAGATCGACCTCACCACCGCCAACGCGGACAAGCTCCGCGGGCTGCTGGAGCCCTACGCCAAGAGCGGCCGTCGCACCGGCGGCCGTGCCGCCGCCGGCCGGAGCAAGGCCCGCTCCTCCTCCGGTGGCAGCCAGGACACCGCGAAGATCCGCGCCTGGGCGAAGGACAACGGCTACGAGGTCAACGACCGCGGTCGTGTCCCCGCCACCGTGCGCGAGGCGTACGAGAAGGCGAACGGCTGAGCGCTCGCAGCGCGCAGCAACCGGGCCCGGTGGACTTCCGTCGCCGCAGCGCCCACCAGCTCCGAGATCGGGAGCGCCCGGGCCGTCGCCCCCGCTGCCCAGGGCCGCGGTGGGCAGCGTCCGCTCCACCGCACTCCCCGGCTCGGGAGGCCGCGGCCACACCGGAACGCTCCGGCCGTCGGCGGCCTCCCGCCGGCCCGTCGGGAGCGGGGCCGGAATGCGGTCGCCGCGGGCGACCGGGTCCAGGGGCGCGCCGCCCCGCTCCGGCCGGTCGAGCGGCTCCGGCAGCCGGTCCGCGCCGCCCGCGGCGGTCAGCAGGTGCATCCTGACCCCTGCAGGGCGACCGGCCCGGTGCACGGCACCCGTCGCGGCACCACGGAACCGGCGTCCGCGGGCGGTTCGAGGGCGTCGAACCGCTCCCCGAGGGGCAGCTCCACGCAGGCGCCGCCGGTGGTCCCCCGGCCGAGCCGGTCCCGGTACCACCGCCGTACGGCGTCACCGGCCTCCCCGGAGTCGGTACGGACGGCCGGAGGGGACGGGGCGCGGAGCGGGTCAGGTCCGGAGTAACTGGCGGAGCGCCGCCGGGTTACGCACAGTTGGCATCCGGGTACTCACCGTGGTAGAGGCGGGGGCGTGTGGAGGCGTACGGGCGCGCAGGGATGTTCGCCCGTAGCGGATGGAACCGGCCCACGCCGCATGGAGTGTCAGTGCGTGCGGGTAAGAACTTTCCTAGTGGGAGGGGCGACGCGCAGGTCCGGCCGGGATGGCGTTCGCCATCGGCGTAGCGTCATGGTGGGTATCCGCCTGGCCTGCGGGAACATCGTCTCGCACCATCGGGTTGGAGCTGTTGTCGGCTGTTCGGGGCAGGAGGCCAAGGACGGTGTCGGCAGTTGGAATGAGCTGTCCCCCGTAGCGGGACTAGCATGCGGAAGGACAGGGAGGGGATCGTCCCCGATCTTTCTGACCGCTCTGAGGAGCGATTAACGATGTTCGAGAGGTTCACCGACCGTGCGCGGCGGGTTGTCGTCCTGGCTCAGGAAGAAGCCCGGATGCTCAACCACAACTACATCGGCACCGAGCACATCCTCCTGGGGCTGATCCACGAGGGTGAGGGTGTCGCCGCTAAGGCCCTGGAGAGCCTCGGGATTTCGCTCGAGGCGGTCCGGCAGCAGGTGGAGGAGATCATCGGGCAGGGCCAGCAGGCTCCGTCCGGGCACATCCCCTTCACCCCCCGTGCCAAGAAGGTCCTGGAGCTGTCGCTCCGCGAGGCCCTCCAGCTCGGCCACAACTACATCGGCACGGAGCACATCCTGCTCGGCCTGATCCGCGAGGGCGAGGGCGTCGCCGCCCAGGTCCTCGTGAAGCTGGGCGCCGATCTGAACCGGGTGCGGCAGCAGGTCATCCAGCTGCTCTCCGGGTACCAGGGCAAGGAGGCCGCCACCGCCGGCGGCCCGGCCGAGGGCACCCCCTCGACCTCCCTCGTGCTGGACCAGTTCGGCCGCAACCTGACGCAGGCCGCCCGCGAATCCAAGCTCGACCCGGTCATCGGGCGCGAGAAGGAGATCGAGCGGGTCATGCAGGTGCTCTCCCGCCGTACGAAGAACAACCCGGTGCTCATCGGCGAGCCCGGCGTCGGCAAGACGGCGGTCGTCGAGGGCCTGGCCCAGGCCATCGTCAAGGGCGAGGTGCCCGAGACCCTCAAGGACAAGCACCTCTACACCCTCGACCTGGGCGCCCTGGTCGCCGGCTCCCGCTACCGCGGTGACTTCGAGGAGCGCCTGAAGAAGGTGCTCAAGGAGATCCGCACCCGCGGCGACATCATCCTGTTCATCGACGAGCTCCACACCCTGGTGGGTGCGGGTGCCGCCGAGGGCGCGATCGACGCCGCCAGCATCCTCAAGCCGATGCTGGCCCGCGGTGAGCTGCAGACCATCGGTGCGACCACGCTCGACGAGTACCGCAAGCACCTGGAGAAGGACGCGGCGCTGGAGCGCCGCTTCCAGCCGATCCAGGTCGCGGAGCCGTCGCTGCCGCACACCATCGAGATCCTGAAGGGCCTCCGGGACCGCTACGAGGCGCACCACCGCGTCTCGATCACGGACTCGGCCCTCGTGGCGGCCGCCACCCTGGCCGACCGCTACATCTCCGACCGCTTCCTGCCGGACAAGGCGATCGACCTGATCGACGAGGCCGGCTCCCGGATGCGCATCCGCCGGATGACCGCTCCGCCGGACCTGCGCGAGTTCGACGAGAAGATCGCCGACGTGCGCCGGGACAAGGAGTCGGCCATCGACTCCCAGGACTTCGAGAAGGCGGCCTCTCTCCGCGACAAGGAGAAGCAGCTGCTCTCGGCGAAGGCCAAGCGGGAGAAGGAGTGGAAGGCCGGCGACATGGACGTCGTCGCCGAGGTGGACGAGGAGCTGATCGCCGAGGTCCTGGCGACGGCCACCGGCATCCCGGTCTTCAAGCTCACCGAGGAGGAGTCCTCGCGGCTGCTGCGCATGGAGGACGAGCTCCACAAGCGCGTCATCGGCCAGAAGGACGCCATCAAGGCCCTGTCGCAGGCGATCCGCCGTACCCGTGCCGGTCTGAAGGACCCGAAGCGCCCGGGCGGCTCGTTCATCTTCGCCGGTCCGTCCGGTGTCGGTAAGACCGAGCTGTCCAAGACGCTGGCGGAGTTCCTCTTCGGCGACGAGGACGCGCTGATCCAGCTCGACATGTCGGAGTTCAGCGAGAAGCACACCGTCTCGCGGCTCTTCGGCTCGCCTCCCGGCTACGTCGGCTACGAGGAGGGCGGCCAGCTCACCGAGAAGGTGCGCCGCAAGCCGTTCTCGGTCGTGCTGTTCGACGAGGTCGAGAAGGCCCACCCGGACATCTTCAACTCGCTGCTGCAGATCCTGGAGGACGGTCGCCTGACCGACTCCCAGGGCCGGGTCGTGGACTTCAAGAACACGGTCATCATCATGACGACCAACCTCGGCACCCGGGACATCTCCAAGGGCTTCAACCTGGGCTTCGCCGCCACGGGTGACGTCAAGACCGGCTACGAGCGGATGAAGGCCAAGGTCAACGACGAGCTCAAGCAGCACTTCCGGCCGGAGTTCCTGAACCGTGTCGACGACACGGTGGTGTTCCACCAGCTGACCGAGGAAGACATCATCCAGATCGTCGACCTCATGCTCACCAAGGTGGACGAGCGCCTCAAGGACCGCGACATGGGCATCGAGCTCAGCGGCGCGGCCAAGTCGCTCCTGGCCAAGCGGGGCTACGACCCGATCCTGGGCGCCCGGCCGCTGCGCCGGACGATCCAGCGGGAGATCGAGGACGTGCTGTCGGAGAAGATCCTCTTCGGCGAGCTGCGCCCCGGTCACATCGTGGTCGTCGACATCGAGGGCGAGGGTGAGGACAAGAAGTTCACCTTCCGCGGCGAGGAGAAGTCGGCTCTGCCGGACGTTCCTCCGATCGAGTCGGCGGCGGGTGGCTCGGGCCCGAACCTGAGCAAGGACGCGTAGGTCCTGCCGACGGCCGCTCCGGCGGCTGCGATACGACGAGGGCCGGGACAAAAAAATGGCGGCA
>NZ_JBYITE010000058.1:0-43827 GCF_057709105.1 Streptomyces sp. bgisy100 | reverse complement strand
CCCCCCCCCCCCCCCCCCCCCCCCCCCCCCCCCCCCCCCCCCCCCCCCCCCCCCCCGGGACCGGGCCGGTGCTCGGACCAACGGTGGAAGCGGCCTCTTCGTATCGGCGGGCCCGGTGTCCCGGTGTCCCGGTGGGGCGACGGCCCGCCGCCTCAGCCGGTCCGCCCGCCCGGGGACGCGTCCGGGCTCCGCCAGGGGAGCTCGGCGGTGACCGTCGTGCCGTGGCCCTCGGGGGAGTCGACGACCAGGACCCCGTCGACCGCGTCCAGCCGTTCGGCCAGCCCCGCCAGCCCGGATCCGGGCGCCGCCGTGGCGCCGCCCCGGCCGTCGTCGGCGACCTGGAGCATGATCCGGTCCGCGACGCGCCACACCTCCACCGTGGCGCGGGTGGCCCGTGCGTGCTTGCTGATGTTCTGGAGCAGTTCGGAGACGGTGAAGTAGGCGATGCCCTCCAGCGCGGCGGCGGGCCGGCGGGGCAGCTCCACGGTCACGGTGACCGGCGCCGCACAGCGGGCGGACAGCGCCGACAGGGCCGGACCCAGCCCCCGGTCGGTGAGGATGGCGGGGTGGATGCCGCGGGCGAGGGCGCGGAGTTCCCGGAGGGCGAGTTTCACTTCGCCGTGGGCTTCGTCGACCATGCGGGCGGCGGCGTCGGGGTCCTCGAGGAGTTTTTCCTTCGCGAGTCCGAGGTCCATGGCGAGGGCGACGAGGCGGGCCTGGGCGCCGTCGTGGAGGTCGCGTTCGATGCGGCGGAGGTCGGCGGCTGCGGTGTCGACGACCGTCCCGCGGTCCGACTCCAGTTCCGACACGCGGGCGTCCAGCCGGGACGGGCCGAGCAGGCCCGCCACCATCAGCCGGTCCACCTGGGTGATCCCCCGCACCACCCACGGGGCCACGAGCACGACCAGCAGCCCGAGCCCGGCCGTCGCGCCGATCTCGAACGGGGTGTCGACATAGATGCCGTGGCCTTCGCCGTCCCCGTACAGCTGGGCGCCCGGCTGCCCGGTGACGTGGCTGACCGGCCAGTGGTACAGCGGGTAGAGCAGCAACAGCAGCCCGGTCGTCCAGAGGACGAGCGAGACGCAGAAGCCGAACACCGCCCAGGGGAAGTGCAGGACGCAGTAGAGCACGTGCCGCCAGGAGGCCCCGCTCGCCAGCTGCGCGGTCATGTACGCGAGCGGCCCGCTGCGGCCCTTGCGGGGCCGTACCGGCTCGGGGGCGGAGACCACGAGCCCCAGCAGGCCGCGGGCCCGGGCGCGCTCCACGGCCCCGAGGCCGCGCGCGCCCGCCAGGCCCGCGGCGAGCACGGGCACCCCGAGGAAGGTGATCAGCAGCCCGGCCCCCACCGAGACCGTGGCGATGGCGTAGACGAACGTCACGACGGCGAAGGGCAGGTTGAGCAGCAGATAGAGGAACTCGCGCCAGGAGCGGCCCATGAGCGGGGCGCGGAGCGCCACCGGCACCCGGTGGGCGGCGGTGGTCTCCTGTCCGTATGCGGTGGCCATGGTGTCGTCGTCCGTTCTGCGGTCGCGGCGGGCGATCCGCTCCTTGCACGGCGTTTGCACGTGCGGTGCGTACGGGGGGTGGTGCGGTGCGGGTCCGGTGGTGCGTACGGGCCTGTGTGCGGGGCGTGCGTACGGGGTGGGCGTACCGGGGTGGTGCGGGCCGTTCGGTCGTTGAGGTCCGTCCGCCTGCGTACTCCAGGCTGCCGGTGCGGGGCCCTCCGGACCATGGAGTCGGTCCCCGTCTCGCGCAGGGGGTTTTCCCCACCCCCCCTCGGGGCCGGCTGCCGCACCTTGCGGCCCTGCCCGAAACCGGCAGCACTGGGCAGCACCTGCCGGGCCGGATTGTCCGGGTGGATGCCGGGACCGGACGTCAGGCGAAGGCCCGGACGGGCGGCCGGGACGGAATCAGTCGCGCGGCGGACAGAAGTAGTCGCGCGGCGGGTGCAAGTGCCGCCCGCGGACGGGATCAGCCGCGCTGCGGGGCGGAATCAGTCGCGCGCGGACGGAATCAGTAGCGCGGCAGACAGCAGCAGCCGCACGGCGGATGGAAGCAGGCACGCGGACGGGATCAGCCGTACGCGGAGGGGATCACCCCCGCCCCCGGTCCCGCCACGGCAGCTCCGCCGTCACCACCGTCGGGCCGCCGTCCGGCGAGTCGACCACGAGCAGCCCGTCCACCGCCCCCAGCCGCTCGGTCAGTCCCGCCAGCCCGCTCCCGCGGCCGGGCAGCGCGCCGCCCCGTCCGTCATCCGTCACCCGGATCAGCAGCCGGTCGCCGAACCGCCACAGCTCGACCTGCGCGGTCCGCGCGCGGCTGTGCTTGCTGATGTTCTGGAGCAGTTCGGAGACGGTGAAGTAGGCGATGCCCTCCACGGCGGGCGCGGGCCGGGCCGGCAGCTCCACGGCCACCTTCGTCGGTACGGTGCACCGCCCCGCCAGCGAGGACAGCGCCGCTTCGAGACCGCGGTCGGTGAGGATGGCGGGGTGGATGCCGCGGGCGAGATCGCGGAGCTCCTGGAGGGCGAGTTTCACTTCGCCGTGGGCTTCGTCGACCATGCGGGCGGCGGCGTCGGGGTCCTCGAGGAGTTTTTCCTTTGCGAGTCCGAGGTCCATGGCGAGGGCGACGAGGCGGGCCTGGGCGCCGTCGTGGAGGTCGCGTTCGATGCGGCGGAGGTCGGCGGCGGCGGTGTCGACGACCGTCCCGCGGTCCGACTCCAGCTCGGCGATCCGCCGCTCCAGCTCGCTGGAGGGGGAGAGCAGCCCGCGGACCATGGCGCGGTCCACGTTGGCCAGCCCGCGCGCGATGTACGGCAGCACCGGCCACGCCACCAGCAGGGCGACGAGCGTCAGCGCGAACGTCACCACACCCCACGGGAGCCGGATCAGGCCGTACAGGGCGGTGCGCCAGCCCACCGGGTCCTTCAGGCTGTTCCACACCCAGGGGAAGAGGCCCTCCCGCGCCGGGCGCGGCAGCGGACTCGGCTCGTCGATCCGCACCCCCAGCAGCCTCCGCGCGCGCCCGCGCTCCCCCTTGCCGAGCGTCCGCGCCCCGGACAGTCCGAAGGCGAGCAGCGGCAGCCCGATCACGGTCACCGAGAGCCCCACGGCGAGGGCGAGCCATACATAGGTGTAGACGAAGCCGAGGAGCGTCATCGGCAGGTTGGCCAGGAGGTGGGCGATCTCGCGCCAGGTCTGCGCGCCCATCGCTATGCGTGCGGGGGGCGGCCGGTCGTCGTTGCCGGCGCCGCCGGACCCCGGGGTGTTCTCGGTCATGGAGATCACCCTGCCCGGCCGGGCTACCCGGGCGCCATGGGGTGCTTGGGTGGGTTGCGGTGGGGATAACCCCACCGGTGCGTCACCACCCCGTGAGACGGCTGGTCACGGCGGATCGGGCAGGGCCTAGACTCGCCTGCGTACAGATCGTCCAACAAGGCAGTCAGGGAGCGAGGGGCGGACGTGCTCGAGCCGACGCCGACCGTGCGCACGGCACCCGTCCAGCTGGCAGCCGACTACTTCCAGAGCTACTCGGTGGTCGGCCTGCTCGCGGTGGTCGGGATACTGTTCGTGGCCGTGGCCTTCGGGGCCGGGCGGCTGCTGCGGCCCGTGGTTCCGACCCCGGAGAAGCTGCTGACGTACGAGTGCGGCGTCGACCCCGTCGGCGAGGGCTGGGCGCACACCCAGGTCCGCTACTACGTCTACGCCTTCCTGTACGTGATCTTCGCTGTGGACTCGATCTTCCTGTTCCCCTGGGCGACGATCTTCGCCGCCCCGGGCTACGGCGGAACGACGCTCGTGGAGATGTTCATCTTCCTCGGCTTCCTCGCCGTGGGCCTGCTGTACGCCTGGAAGAAGGGCGTCCTGGAATGGACGTGACACCGACTCCTGTGGACGCGACAACTGCTGTGGACGCGACATCCGCCCCTGAACTGCTGCCCGAGCCGCGCCGGCTGGGCCCGCTCGCCCGCCTCGCGCCCGAGCCGATGAAGGTGGTCCTGAACTGGGGCCGCCGCTACAGCCTGTGGGTGTTCAACTTCGGGCTAGCCTGCTGCGCGATCGAGTTCATCGCCGCCTCCATGGCCCGCCACGACTTCATCCGGCTCGGCGTGATCCCGTTCGCGCCCGGTCCCCGGCAGGCCGACCTGATGATCGTCTCCGGCACGGTCACGGACAAGATGGCGCCCGCGGTCAAGCGGCTCTACGAGCAGATGCCCGAGCCGAAGTACGTGATCTCCTTCGGCGCCTGCTCGAACTGCGGCGGCCCCTACTGGGACTCGTACGCGGTGACCAAGGGCGTCGATCAGATCATCCCGGTGGACGTGTACGTCCCGGGCTGCCCGCCCCGCCCCGAGGCGCTGCTCCAGGGCATCCTCAAGCTCCAGGAGAAGATCGCCCGGGAGTCGCTGAGCGAGCGGTACGCGTCCGGCCGGGCCGCCGGTGCCGCGGGCCGCCCCTCGACGGCGGCGCTGCGAAGCGGGCTGGTCACGGGCCCGGAGCAGCCGTTGCAGGGCGGCAGTACGCCGGCGGATCGCCCGGCACCGGGTGACCAGGGAAGCACCGAGGAGGGGGACCGGTGACCGAGCCCACCGAGCGGGGCGAGGAGCAGGCCGTCCCGGAGGTGCCCGGGAAGCAGCCGTCCGCCGGGAACGCCGCATCCGCGCAGCCCGCATCCGCACCCGCACCCGCACAGGATTCCGCACCTGCTCAGGCCGCGTCCGCACAGGACTCCGCACCGGCCCAGGCCGCGCCTGCCCGGGACTCCGCACCTGCGGGGAACGGCGGAGCTGCCGGGAGCGCCGAAGCGGGTGACGGGAGCGCAGACGCCGCCGGGGGCACCGGGGCTGCTGGGAACATCGAGGCCGCTGGTGGCACCGGGGCCGCTGGTGGCACCGGGGCTGCTGGGGACGCCGAGGCCGTCGGGGACGCTGAAGCCGCCGAGGCCGTGGCGCTGCCGCCCGTCGGCTGGCTGCCGCGGACCGCCGAGGAGCTCTTCGGCGCGGGCGCGCTGGCGGAGGAGGCGTATGACCTGCTCACCGTCGACGTTCCGGCCGACGAGTGGATCGGCGCGCTCGAGACGGCCCGGGACACCCTCGGCTGCACCTACTTCGACTGGCTGAGCGCGGTCGACGAGGCGGACGCCGGTTTCCGCGTGTCCGCCCATGTCGTCGCGCTGGCGGTGGACGGCCCGCCGCGCCGCCTGCTGCTCCGCACCACCGTGCCGCACGGCGCCGCCGTCCTGCCGACCGCGACCGGTGTGTACGCCGGAGCGGGCTGGCACGAGCGCGAGACGCACGAGATGTTCGGCGTCGACTTCACCGGCCATCCGCAGCTGGCGCCGCTGCTGCTCCCCGACGGCTTCGAGGGACACCCGCTGCGCAAGGACTTCGTCCTGGCGGCCCGGGTCGTCAAGGCCTGGCCCGGTGCCAAGGAGCCGGGCGAGTCCGACCAC
Organism: Streptomyces sp. bgisy100; assembly: GCF_057709105.1. NCBI lineage: Bacteria > Bacillati > Actinomycetota > Actinomycetes > Kitasatosporales > Streptomycetaceae > Streptomyces > Streptomyces sp. bgisy100. The sequence continues at coordinate 38,376 of NZ_JBYITE010000058.1, read as the reverse complement.
GGCGGGCCGAAGCGGCGGCAGATGCTTCCGCCCGGCGTCCCCGACCCCAACGAGTGGGGGCCGCTCAAGGGCCAGCTCCCGCCGGCGCCGGCCCGCCCGGCCCGTGGCGCCCGCGCGGCGGCGGGCGAGCGCCCGCCGCGCCGCGCCCGCACCGCGGGCGCCGGCTCGGCCAGCCAGCACCCGGCGGGCGAGACCCCGCAGAACGCGCCCGAGGCGCCGAGTGCGGCGCAGGGCGGCGCGGCCGAACGGACTTCTCCGGCCGGGCAGGACTCGGCGACCGCCCAGACGCCTCCGGCCACGCAGACCCCTTCGGCCGGCAGTTCTGCGGCGGCCGACGGCACAGCGACTGCTGCGCCGAAGGCGTCGGCCGCGGCGGGCGCCGCCGAGCGCCCCGCGCGTCGCAGCCGGAGCGCGAGCCAGGGCTCGGTGAGCCAGAACCGGCCCGAGGGAGCCGACGGCGCGGCGGCAGATGCCTCCGCAGCCGGCGCTCCGCAGGGCGGCAGCGGTGAACCCGAGGGCGCGGCCGGCACCCCGGAGGCGGAAGCCTCCGCCCGGACGCCCCGGGCACAGCGTTCCTCGGACGCTCCGTGGCATCACGCCCGCCCGGCCTTCGACGACCGAGCGGACGGCACGGCCGGAACCGGCAGCCCCAAGGCCGACGGCGGCACCGGTGACGCAGCCGACACCGGTGACGGAACCGACACCGGTGACGGCAGTGGTGACGGAACCGGCGGCAGGGCCGCGCCCGGCGGTCGCGGCAAGGCCGCGCCCGGCGGTACAGCCGAGGCCGGGGCCGGCGACGGAACCAGCAGCGGTGACGGAACCAGCAGTGGTGACGCAGCCGGCAGTGGCAAGGGAACCGGCAGCGGTGACCCGAGCCGAGGTGGCGACCGGCCCGCGGGCAGGGACGCACCGGGCGCCCGTACCACCACCGAAGCATCGAAGTCAGCAGGTCAGGACGAGTCCGAGGCCGAAGCCGAGGAAGGCGGAACCGCATGAGCGACGTCCTCGACGTCACCTGGCGGTTGATCGCCGTCTTCGCCGGGTTCCTCGTCCTCCCGCTGGTCGTGGGCCAGACCGAGCACAAGGTCATGGCGCATATGCAGGGCCGTCTCGGACCGATGTACGCGGGCGGGTTCCACGGGTGGGCCCAGCTCGTCGCCGACGGGGTGAAGTTCGCGCAGAAGGAGGACGTCGTCCCGGCCGGCGCCGACCGGCGGATCTTCCAGCTGGCCCCCGCCGTCGCCCTGCTCCCGTACCTGCTCGTGATCATCGCGATTCCCATCGGTCCCGGCGACGGGGCCGTCGGGCAGGTCATCGACGCGGGCATCTTCTACGTCCTCGCGGTCATGGGTGTCGGCGTCCTCGGTTCGCTGATGGCGGGCTGGGCCTCGGCGAACAAGTTCTCCCTCCTCGGCGGCCTGCGCACCGCTGCCCAGCTGCTGGCGTACGAGCTGCCCATGCTGCTGGCCGCGGGGTCCGTGGCCATGGCGGCGGGCACCGTCTCCCTCGTCGGGATCCTCGACGGTTTCCAGTGGTGGTGGGTGCCGTGGCAGATCGTCGGCGGGCTCGTCTTCTTCACGGCGGGCCTGGCCGAACTCCAGCGGCCCCCGTTCGACATGCCGGTGGCCGACTCGGAGATCATCTTCGGCGCGTACACCGAGTACACGGGCCTGCGCTTCGCGCTGTTCCTGCTCGCCGAGTACGCGGGCATCGTCGTGCTCTGCGGGCTGACGACCGTCCTCTTCCTCGGCGGCTGGCACGGCCCGTTCGGCGCCGACGGCCTCGGCTGGGTGTGGACGCTGCTCAAGACCGCGATCCTCGCCTTCGTCGTCATCTGGCTACGGGTCAGCTATCCCCGCCTCCGTGAGGACCAGCTCCAGAAACTCGCCTGGACCGTTCTCATCCCGCTCGCCCTCGCCCAGATCGCGCTCACCGGCATCGTCAAGGTGGTGATCCAGTAGTGTCCCGTCCGTCGCCCGGCCCCGCTCCCGAGGAGAAGACCTCCGGACGCTCGTCGTTCCCCGGCAGCGGCCTCGCCAAGGGCCTCGCCGTCACGCTCCGGACGATGACGCGGCGCTCGGTCACCGCGCAGTACCCGGACGTGCAGCCCGAGCTGCCGCCCCGTACCCGTGGCGTGATCGGGCTGTTCGAGGAGAACTGCACGGTCTGCATGCTCTGCGCCCGTGAGTGCCCGGACTGGTGCATCTACATCGACTCCCACAAGGAGACGGTGCCGCCCGCCGCCCCCGGCGGCCGGGAGCGCAGCCGCAACGTGCTGGACCGCTTCGCCATCGACTTCGCCCTGTGCATGTACTGCGGTATCTGCATCGAGGTGTGCCCGTTCGACGCGCTGTTCTGGTCCCCGGAGTTCGAGTACGCGGAGGAGGACATCCACGACCTCACCCACGAGCGCGACAAGCTGCGCGACTGGATGTGGACCGTGCCCGCGCCGCCCGCGCTGGACGATGCCGCCGAGGAACCGAAGGAGCTCGGCGCCGCCCGCAAGACCGCGGACAAGCTCGCCGCCGCCGAACAGCAAGCCGCGGAACAGCAGGCCGCGGAGCAACAGGCTGCGGAACAACAGCAGGCCGCCGAACAGCAGCAGGCTGCGGAACAGGCACGGCAGCAGGCCGCCGGGGAGCAGCGGGAGGACGGCGCGTGATCCTCGCAGCAGGCCACCCCGGGTTCCTCTCGCCGACCGGGGTCGAGATCGCCTTTCTTCTCGTCGGACTCGTGACCTTCGGCGCGGCCCTCGTCACCGTCACGACCAAGCAGCTGGTGCACGCCGCGCTGTGGCTGGTCGTGACGCTCGGCGGGCTCGCCGTCGAATACCTCCTCCTCACCGCCGAGTTCATCGCCTGGGTGCAGGTGCTGATCTATGTCGGCTCCGTCGTGGTGCTCCTCCTCTTCGGACTGATGCTCACCCGGGCCCCCATCGGCCGGTCCCCGGACGCGGACTCCGGCAACCGCCCCATCGCCCTCGCCGTGGCCGTCGCCGCTGCCGCCGCGTTGGTCTGGGTGGTCGTGGACGCCTTCCGCGCCACCTGGATCGATCTCGACGGCCCCGCCCAGGGGACGACCAAGGTCTCCGGAGAGATCCTCTTCCAGCACTGGGTGCTGCCGTTCGAGGCCCTGTCCGTCCTGCTGCTCGCCGCGCTGGTGGGCGCGATCGTCCTGTCCCGCAAGGACGACGCGGAGGACGACGCGAAAGACGACGGCAAGAACGGTGGGCAGGGCGGCGGAACGGCATCCGGCCCGGCCGGCGCCACCGCAACCGGCGGCGGAACCACCACGGGCCGGGGCACCGGCCCCGCGACCGGCACCGCAACCGGGCCCGGCAGCGGCACCACCACGGGCCGGACCAGCGGCCCATCACCCCGCCAGGACGCCGCCCGCCAGGACGCCGCCCGCCAGGACACCTCCCCCCAGGACACTGAGGAGGGGAAGCGCTGATGCATCTCGCCTATCCCGCCGTACTCGCCGTCCTCCTGTTCTGCACCGGTGTCTACGGCGTGCTCGCCCGGCGCAACGCGATCCTGGTCCTGATGTCCGTCGAGCTGATGCTCAACGCCGTCAACCTCAACCTCGTCGCCTTCGACGTCTGGCTCCGCGACTCCCTCCACGCCGGACAGGCCCTCACGCTCTTCACCATCGCCATCGCCGCCGCCGAGATCGGCATCGGCCTGGCGATCGTGCTGCTCGTCTACCGCAACCGCGGCAGCTCCGACGTCGACCGGCTCCGCGACCTCGCCGACACCGCCGGCCCCGGCGACGCCCCGGTCGGGGCGGAGGCCGAGCGCGCCGGCACGGCGGAGAAGGCGGAGGCCGCCACATGATCCAGCTGCCCCTCCCCTCGTTCCCCTCGTACCTCACGGCAGACAAGGCGGAGGCCGCCGCGTGACGACCACGACTCTCGCCGTCCTCGTCCCGCTGCTGCCGTTCCTCGGAGCGGCCGCGGGCCTGCTCCTCGGCCGCCGGGCCCCCGGCTTCGTCCGGCCGCTGGCCATCCTCCCGACCGCGGTCGCCGGCGTCCTGGCCGTCCTGGTCGCCGTCCGGCAGGGCGGGGGAGCGGCGATCGACGCCGCGACCCAACTCACCCCCACCGGCTCGGTCCCGATCGACCTGGCGCTCCACATCGACGGCTTCGCCGCCCTCGTGGCCGTGCTCGTCGGCACCGTCGCCACCTGCGTGCAGCTCTACTCCACCGGCTATCTGCGGAACGACCCGCGCTACGCCTCGTACGCCGCGATCGTCTCCCTCTTCACCTCCGCCATGCTGCTCGTCGTCTACACCGGCGACCTGATGGTGCTGCTGGTCGGCTGGGAAATCATGGGCATCTGCTCGTACTTCCTCGTCGGCCACTACTGGGAGACCGAGGCCGCCCGCTCCGCCTCCCTCAAGGCGTTCCTCGTCACCAAGCTCGGCGACGTCCCCTTCCTCTTCGGACTGTTCGCGCTCGCTGCCGACGCCGGGACCTTCCGCATCAACGGGATCCTCACCGCCACCGTCTCCGGCGGCGGGCTGGACCACCCCACCGTGATCGCGCTGCTGCTGCTCGCCGGAGTCGCGGGGAAGTCGGCGCAGTTCCCGCTGCACACCTGGCTGCCCGACGCGATGGCCGGCCCCACCCCGGTGTCCGCGCTGATCCACGCCGCCACGATGGTCGCCGCCGGTGTGTACTTCGTGGCCCGGCTGCTGCCCGTCTTCCTCTCCTCCGCGGCGGCCCTGGTGGTCCTCGCCGTGATGGCCGCCGTCACCATGGTCGGGTCCGCCCTGGCCGCCCTCGCGCAGGACGACATCAAGCGGGTCCTGGCCTATTCGACGATCGGCCAGCTCGGCTACATGACGGGTGCGCTCGCCGTCGGCGACCGCGGCGCCGCCGTCTTCCACCTCATCTCCCACGGTGCGTTCAAGGGCCTCCTCTTCCTCGGTGCCGGTGTCGTCATCGCCGCCGCCGGAACCAACTCGCTGGCCGCCATGTCCCGCATGAGCGGACTGAGCCGGCGCATCCCCGACGCGTTCTGGACGATGACCGTCGCCCTGCTCGCGCTCGCCGCCATTCCGCCGTTCGCCGGCTTCTTCTCCAAGGAAGCCGTCCTCGGCGCCGCCGAGCACGCCGCGACCGGCCACGCCGAGCGGATCCCCGGCACCGCCGGCTGGATCGTCCTCGTCTCCGGTCTGCTCACCGCCCTCCTCACCGCGGGCTACGCCGCCCGCCTCTGGCTCCTCGCCTTCCGCGGCCGGGGCGCCGCCGCTCCCGACCTCGGCCGCCAGCCGTTCGTCATGAACGCCGTGCTGTGGGTGCTGTTCGTCCCCACCGCCGCGTTCGGCATCACGGCCGGGCTGCTCCCCGACTGGTTCGACGGCCGTCCCCTCGGCCCGACCCTCACCACCTCCGTCCTCGGCACCGGCCTCGCCCTCGCCGGCGCTCTGATCACCTACGGCGCCTGGCGGCACACCACCGCCGTCGCCCGGAAGGTGCCGGTCGGTGCCGTCGTGGCACACACCCACACCGAGCCCGCCCTCACCGAGATCGAGGCCATCGCCACCCACGAAGAGGTGTACGGGGACATCGCCACCGCGCAGGACCCCGCCGACCCCGGGCGGCTGCTCCTCGGCCCCCTCCACCGGCACGCGGCGCACGGCTTCCACCTCGACGCCCTGTACTCCGCCCTGTTCGTCCGCCCGGTGCGCGCGGCGGCCGAACTGGTCCGGTTCCTCGACCGTGAGGTCGTCGACACCTACGTCCGCGGCGCCGGCACCGGCGCCCGCCTGCTCGGTGCGGCCGTCCGCCGCGCCCAGACCGGCAATGTGCAGACCTATCTGGGTGCGCTGCTCGCCGGCTCCGTCGTCCTGGCCATCGCCGCCGTCCTCGTCGCCGCCGGAGCGTGAGCCGTGAGTGGACCCATGAATGACACCGTTATGCAGTACCTCCTCGCCGGCGTCGTCGTGCTGCCGCTGCTCGGCGCTCTCGCCGCCCTGCTGCCCGCGCCGCCCGGACTGAAGGGCCGCAACCCCGAACAGGCCGTGCTGCGCCACGGCGTCACCGTCACCGGGGTGGTCCTCGCCCTGTCCGTCGCCCTGGCCGCCGGATTCGACCACGACCACCCGGCCCGGATGCAGGCCACCACGGACATCAGCTGGATCCCCGCTCTCGACGTCCGGATCCACCTGGGCATCGACGGCATCTCGCTCCCCCTGCTCGTCCTCACCGCAACTCTGACCTTCCTCTGCGCGCTGTACTCCTACTTCCGGATGCCCGAGGGCCCCTCCGCCCGCGGGTTCGTCGCGCTGATCCTCGTGCTCGAGGCCGGCACCCTCGCCACCTTCGCCGTCCTCGATCTGCTGCTGTTCTTCCTGGCGTTCGAGATGGTGCTCATCCCGATGTACTTCCTGATCGCCCGCTGGGGCGGTGCCGGCCGCACGGCCTCGGCCTGGAAGTTCATCCTCTACACACTGCTCGGCTCCGTCGTCATGCTGCTCGGTCTCCTCCTCGTCGGGCTCAAGGGCGGCACGTTCGACATGGTGGCACTCGCCACTGACAACGGGTCATCGCTCAGTCACACCACGCAACTGATCGCCGCCCTCGCCATCGGTATCGGCCTCGCCGTGAAGGCCCCGATGTGGCCGCTGCACAGCTGGCTCCCGGACGCCCACACCGCCGCCCCCACCGTGGGCTCGGTGCTGCTGGCCGGTGTGCTGCTGAAGATGGGCACTTACGGCTTCGTGCGGATCGTGCTGCCGGTCGTCCCGGAGGGCGCCCACACCTTCGCCCCGTACCTCGCGGCCTTCGCCGCCGTCGGGATCGTCTACGGGTCCCTGGCCTGCCTCGCCCTCGCCCGCACCGGCGCGAAGGGCGACCTCAAGCGCCTGATCGCCTACTCCTCCGTGGGGCACATGGGCTTCGTCCTGCTGGGCATCGCCACCCTCACCCCCACCGGGCTCAACGGCGCGCTGTTCGCCAACATCGCCCACGGCCTCATCACCGGCCTCCTCTTCTTCCTGGTCGGCGCGGTCAAGGACCGCTACGGCTCGACCGACCTGGACACCCTCGCCGGAGCGACCGGCGCCGCCCTCTACGGCAAGGCGCCGCGGCTCGGCGGGCTGCTCGTCTTCGCGGCCGTCGCCTCCCTCGGCCTCCCCGGCCTCGCCGGCTTCTGGGGCGAGATGCTGGCGATGTTCGCGGCCTTCGACCCCGCCGCGGGGCTCAGCCGGCCCGCCTACCTGACGTTCATGGCCCTCGCCGGACTGGGCACCGTGCTCACCGCCGGCTATCTGCTCGTGGTCGTCCGGCGGGTGTGCATGGGGGAGCGGCCGGGTGAGGAGCCCGAGGTCCCGGCCGGAGCGCCCGAACCCACGGCACCGAAGCCCGCGACCGCGGCGAAGCCCGCCGCGAGCGCACCGGCCCCCGTGCCGGACGGACCGGCCGCCGCCCCCGTCCTCACCGATGTCCAGGGGTACGAATTCGCCGCCTGGACCCCCCTCGTCGCCCTCACCGTCCTCGCCGGGCTCTGGCCCGCGGCCCTCCTGGGGCTCACCGACCCGGCCGTGCAGAACCTCCTCGGAGGAGGCAGCTGATGACCTCCCTCGTCCAGTCCGTCGACTGGCTCGCGATCGCCCCGCCCACCATCGCCGCGGTGGTGGCCCTGATCGTCCTCGTCGCGGACCTGTTCCTGCCCGAGCGGCGCAAAGCCCTGCTCGGCCCGGTCACCGTCGCTGGCCTGGCGCTGGCCGCGCTGTCGCTGCTGCCCCTCGTCGGCGGCGACCGGACGACGTTCTGCCTCACCTCCGACACCGACGTCTGCAGCTACGCCGCCGACCACTTCACGGTGATCATCCAGCTCCTGGTGCTCGGTGGGGCGCTGCTCGCCGCCCTGCTGTCGATGAGCGCCGTGCGGGATTCCGGGCTCCCCGCGGGCGAGTTCTGGTTCCTGCTGCTGTCCTCGGCCGCGGGCGCCGCCCTGCTGCCGGCCTCCCGCGACCTCGCGACCCTCGTCATCGCCCTGGAGGTCGCCTCCCTGCCCGCGTTCGCCCTCGTCGGCATGCGCCGCGGCGACCGGCTCTCCTCCGAGGCCGCGCTCAAGTTCTTCCTGTCGTCCGTCGCCGCGACCGCCGTCATGCTGCTCGGCGTCAGCTTCCTCTACGCCGCCACCGGCAGCCTGCACCTCTCCCGGGTCGCCGACGGGCTCACCGACGTCCCCGTCCGGTTCGACTCCCTCGTCACCGCCGGAGTCGCCCTCACCCTCGTCGGTTTCGCCTTCAAGGCCGCCGCCGTCCCGTTCCACTTCTGGGTCCCCGACACCTATGTGGGCGCGCCGCTGCCGGTCGCCGCCTATCTCTCGGTGGTCGGCAAGGCCGTCGGCTTCTCCGGACTCATCCTGGTGACGGTCCTGGCGTTCCCCGCGTACGCCGATGTGTGGGGCCCGATCGTGGCCGTCCTCGCCGCCCTCACCATGACCGCGGGCAACGTCGGCGCACTGCGGCAGCGGCCGGAGCGCGCGCACAGCGCCGTGCGCCTCCTCGCCTGGTCCTCCGTCGGCCAGGCGGGCTACCTGCTGGTGCCGATCGCCGCGGCGGCCTACCTGGACGACCCGGCCCGGGCCATCGGCTCCACCGTCGCGTACGCCCTGATGTACGGCGCGGTGAACCTCGGCGCGTTCGCGGTCGCGGCACTCGTCGCCCGGACGCACCCGGACCACCGGATCGCCGACTACCGCGGCCTGTACGCCTCCCGCCCCCTGGCCGCGCTCGCCCTGGGCTTCTTCCTGCTCTGCCTGGCGGGCCTCCCGCCCGGCATCATCGGCCTGTTCGCGAAGGTCACGGTGTTCTCCGTGGCCGTGGACGCCGGGCTGGGCTGGCTCGCCGTCGTCATGGCCGTGAACGTCGTGATCGCGCTCTACTACTACCTCCAGTGGACCGCCGTCCTCTTCCGGCCCGCCCCCGAGGCGACGGCAGGCCGGGCAGGAGCCCCGGAGCCGGCCGCCGAGGGCGCCGGAACCGTCCTGGCACCCGCCGTGGTGAAGCACCGCATCCCCGCCCCCATCGGCGCGGCCATCGGCCTGGCGGCCGTCCTCGGCGTGGTGCTCTCCGGCGCACCGCAGCTGGTCCTGCGCTTCGCCTCCGCCACCCTGCTCTGACCCCGACGGCCTCGACGGCTCCGACGGCTCCGACGGCCTCGACGGTTCGACGGCCTTGACGGCCCCGACGGCGGCCTTGGCGACCCCGACGGTCCCGGCTCCGGCCCTGCCACGGCCCGCGCGTGCCCCGCGCCGCGCAACGCCGTCGCGCCGCCTTGCCCCGACGATTCCGTGCCCGACGGGCCTTGCCCGTCCGGCCCCGTCGGCGAGCGGCCGCCCGCCCATGCCCGGCGCGGCGCGCGGCCCGCTCCGCCCCGCACCCTCACCCGAACGGCCGTACGGCGCGGGCCGGGACCTGGGGAACCAGCGACTCCCGCCTGGCGTTGACCAGTACAGGAGGGTCCACTGGAAGGTGGAAACACCGCGTCAAGGGTTCCCGGCCACGACCAGGAGGGCGAAGCGTGCACCGCCGGCACAACGGGCTGAAGACCGCCGTACTCCTCGGTGGCCTCTCGGCCCTCATCATCGTCATCGGCAGCCTCTTCGGCCGCGCGGGGCTGCTGATCGCGCTCGTCGTCGCGCTGGGCACCAACGCCTACGCCTACTGGAACAGCGACAAGCTGGCGCTGCGCGCCATGCGGGCCCGGCCCGTCAGCGAGTTCGAAGCCCCCGCGCTCTACCGCATGGTGCGCGAGCTCTCGACCGCCGCCCGCCAGCCCATGCCACGGCTCTACATCTCCCCGACCCAGGCCCCGAACGCCTTCGCCACCGGACGCAACCCCCGCAACGCCGCCGTGTGCTGCACCGACGGCATCCTGCGGATCCTCGACGAGCGCGAGCTCCGGGCCGTTCTGGGCCATGAACTCAGCCACGTCTACAACCGCGACATCCTCATCTCGTCGATCGCCGGAGCGCTCGCCTCGGTGGTGATGTTCCTGGTGAACTTCGCCTGGCTGATCCCGGTGGGCCGGTCCGACGACGACGAGGGGCCCGGCATCCTCGGCATGCTGCTGGTGATGCTCCTCGGCCCGCTCGCCGCGTCGATCATTCAACTGGCGGTCAGCCGCTCCCGGGAGTTCGAGGCGGACGCCTCGGGCGCGCAGCTCACCGGGGATCCGCTCGCCCTCGCCTCCGCGCTGCGCAAGCTCGAGGCGGGCACCCAGCAGTTGCCGCTGCCACCGGAACCGCGCCTGGAGACGGCGAGTCACATGATGATCGCCAACCCGTTCGGCCCGGGCCGGGGGATGTCCAAGCTGTTCTCCACCCATCCCCCCATGGCCGAACGCATCGCACGCCTCGAACAGATGGCAGGGTATCGACCGTGAAAACGATCCTGAATCTCATCTGGCTTGTGCTGTCGGGCTTCTGGCTCGCCGTCGGCTACGTCGTCGCGGGAGTCATCTGCTGCATCCTCATCATCACGATCCCGTTCGGCATCGCCGCGTTCCGTATCGCGGGGTACGCCCTCTGGCCGTTCGGCCGGACGACGGTGGACCGGCGCGACGCCGGCGCGGGCTCCGTCATCGGAAACGTCATCTGGATCGTGTTCGCCGGCTGGTGGCTGGCCCTGACGCACCTCTTCACCGGGCTCGCGCTGTGCGTCACGATCATCGGGATCCCGCTGGGGATCGCCAACTTCAAGCTGATCCCGATCTCCCTGATGCCGCTCGGCCGCGAGATCGTCCCCACCGACCGGCCGTTCACCGCCGCCTGACGGCCACGGGCCCGTCCATTCAACGGCCGTCGGGCGGGTAGTACGCCCGACGGCCACCGGCCCGGCATGTCACGGCCCGGCCGAAGCGCATCTCCGTCGGAACCGCCCGGGCCGGGGCACACGTCCCGGCCCGGGCGGCCCGGACCTAGCGGTAGTTAACGAACTGCACCGCGAAGTCGAGGTCCTTCCCCTTGATCAGGGAGATCACGGACTGGAGGTCGTCCCGGCTCTTCGAGGTGACCCGGAGCTCGTCACCCTGCACCTGGGCCTTGACGCCCTTCGGCCCCTCATCGCGGATGATCTTCGCGACCTTCTTGGCGTTGTCCTGCGAGATCCCCTCTTCGATCGAGGCGAAGATCTTGTACTCCTTGCCCGATGCCTGGGGCTCGCCCGCGTCCAGCGCCTTCAGCGAGATACCGCGCTTGACCAGCTTGGACTGGAAGACATCGAGGATCGCCTTCACCCGCTCCTCGGAGTTGGCGCGCATCTCGATCTTCTCGCCGGACCACTCGATCGAAGCGCCGACGTTCTTGAAGTCGTACCGCTGGGAGATCTCCCGGCTCGCCTGGTTGAGGGCGTTGTCGACTTCCTGCCGCTCGACCTTCGAGACGATGTCGAAACTGGAGTCGGCCATGTTGAGTTGGCTCCTCGTACGTAGATCCGTCAGGTGTGCGGCGCCGTCCCCGGCCCGCAGTGCCAGCCTAGCCAGTCGGGCCCTGTTCCAGCGGTGATCAACCGGGTGGCGAACCACCCCCCGGCATCGGGTATGGTTTACGTCGTTGCCAGGGAGCACCGACACAGGAGCGCGCCCCGGCCACATCCCCGGCGGGTTGCCCGAGCGGCCAAAGGGAGCAGACTGTAAATCTGTCGGCTTACGCCTACGCAGGTTCGAACCCTGCACCCGCCACACTGGGAAGAGGACCCCTCTGACCTGCTGAATTGCAGGTCAGAGGGGTTTTCTCGTTCTGCAAGCCTTGTTTGGGCTGCCTCCCCGGGCCGTACGAAGTGTGGCGGGATCGGCACAGGATGTGAACGTTCGGTGCGGTGCCCCGCACCTGCCTCCCTGAGCCACGACCGTCAGCATCCTCCGTCCGGCATTCCGGCATTCCGGCATTCCGGCGATCGGTCAGGAGGAGGACTGCTGGGAGCGGGGCCGCGGCCTCAGTCCCCCGCGCCCGGGTTGTGCCGGCGCAGGTGGGCCCGGGCGTACGGGACCTCGTCGGGGTGACCGTGCAGCCGGGCGAGGTGCCATGCCTGGTCGCCGCCTAGGTGGGGGAGGGCGGCGCGTAATCGTCGGGCGCGCCAGGTGGTGCGGGGTGCCAGAAGCCACCGGTGGAGGCTGTACCGGACGGACGTCATCACACGACCTCCTGCGGCCCCTGATGGGGCTGGTCGAGCTGCTGCTCACGCTTGCGCTGCTCGATCCGCAGGGACTCGACGTTCTCGGCGAACAGCCCCAGGTTCTCTTTCTCGTCCGCGTGGTTGTAGGGGGCGATGGCCAGATCGAGCGCGGTGGCGTGCTGCTCGATGGCGTCGGCGGTCTGGTGGAGGTTGAAGCCGCGCTCCTTGAACTTGAAGTAGCCCATCACCGAGGTGATGACGGAGACGGCGGCGCCGAGGCCGATGAGAATGCCCTTGCCGGGCTGCGGCGGGTCGTAGAGGGCGGTGACGGCGGGGATGGCGGCCGAGCAGAGAATCAGCGTCCACTGCAGCCAGTTGTGCCAGCGGCGGTAGGTCGCGCTCTCGGCGCGCAGCCGGTCGATCTCCCGGGGGATGGCGTCCCGGTACGAGTACTGGCGTTCATAGGCCGGGCGCGCGATGTGGGCGGCGGCCAGGACCCTTTCCTCTTCGGCGAGTTCGAGGTCGAGTCTCAGTTCCGCGACCGGCTTGTCCTGGCCCGCGGGTTGTCCGGTCTCGAAGTTCTCCTCGAAGAAGAGGTATCCGACCGCGAGGGCGACGAGAACGAAGAAGCCGAAGATGTTGATGTGCGCCATGTCGTAGCGACGCCAGGTGAAGGCAGTCGCGCCGATCAGGGAGAGCACCAGCAGCGCGGCGGCGATCAGCCCGGTGAGGCGGACGACGCCGACCAGGCGCGTGCGTTTGATCTGGCGTTGGAGCGTGGCGATGGTCCGCCGGTGGGCTATCAGGGCGTTGATGCGGTGGTCTAAGACGGGGCCGGACTGCGGCATGTGCGGCTTCCCCACGGGCTGATCGACCGATGGTCGGACGGGTTGCTGGGAGAGTGCAGACAGTAGCCGGTCCTTCGTTGCCGTATACAGCCGACAGTTGCCCTGCACAGCCGAAGGTCCTGCACAGCCGAATGTTGCCTTGCACAGTCGAACGTTGCCGTAGGCAGCCGAACAGGGAGGCCGAAGAGCGGAAGCGCCGGTTCGCGACCGGACCCGGTCGGAGCGCGGACAGCGGGGAAGGGCGCGCCCGGCGTCGTGCCGGAGCCCCGGCTCGCCCGTCAGGCGGCGCCGTGGCCCGCTCTCGCCGCGCGGCGCTGGCTGCGGCCGATCAGCATCTTCGCCGGGATCAGCAGGATCCACACCAGCTTCGCGAGCCCGGGGGAGACGAAGGCCAGCGGCGCGGCCGCGCCGAAGATCACCACGGTCGAGGCGAGGTCGGCGACGTCCAGGCGCTGGGCCTTGCGGTCGACGGGGAGTCCGCCGCGGCGCTGCAGCCGGTGGGAGACGAGCAGCAGCGCGACATGAGCCAGGTTCGTGACCGCCACACCACCCGAGTAGACGGCGACGGCCAGCGGCTCCCCGCCGTACTCGGCCAGCAGGGACGTCGGGAACGGCATGAGCGCGATCAGGCCGAGCCCCGTCAGCGTCAGGCAGGTGACCCCGAAATCCGTGGTGGGGAGGGTGGCCAGGATCCGCCGGTGGTCCCACCAGAACTGCGAGATCACGGCGAAGCTCAGGACGTACGCCAGGAGGTTCGGCACGTTCTGGTGGAGGGCCTCGTGGAAGCCGGCCGGCCCCAGGCCCGGCGGCACCGACACATCGAGCACCAGCAGCGTCATGGCGATGGCGAAGACGCCGTCCGAGAGGGCGGTCAGGCGCTCGGAACCCCCGGCCGTCCCAGGTGCTGCCGCGGCAGCGGATGCATGATCCACGGTGGAGACGTTAGGCGCGCGGCACCCGGGCACGGCCGATGCGCGCCGATGGCACCGCGACCGGGTCCGGCCCACCCGGACCGTGCGCGGGCGCGACGGGGGGACGCCGCCGCACGGGACGCCCCGGCATTCGCGAAACGCCCTTCACCGCTCGTGCCCCCCGGCCACCGGCTCAGAGGTGGTGCTGGCCGGACCGCGTGAGATGGGTGACCTCACCGCGGCCGCCCAGCGCGGGCTGCCCGACGACGATGTAGTCGAGCCGCTCCAGCGACCGCAGGGCCTCGGTCACGTCCTCCTCGGGCAGCCCGGTGGCCCCTACGAGGTCCTGCTCCAGCGGGCAGACCGGCGGCTTGGTGTCGAGGAACCCGGCGATCGCCCGGAGCACGGTGCGCTCGTGTCTGGTGATGGGTGCTTCCATGGCGGCACCTGCTAGTTCTGCTCGTCGGGCCAGTCCGCGGGGCCACCGCCGCGCCAGTCGATGAGGCGCGGGTCGTCGACCCGGACGGTGTCCTCGTCGAGCCCCGCCACGCGGAGGAACTCGACGACGTCCCCGAGCGAGTGCGCCTTGCCGACGGACTCGCCGCGGATCGTCACCCGCCGCGCGCCGTCGAGCCACGGGTGCACGACCACGGGCGGGCCCTGCTCTCCGTCCATGCCCCCAGCGTGCTGCGGGCCGCCGCGGGACGCATCCCGGCGGCGGCCCGGCCCACTGAGTCGCTGATCAGTGGCCCGGCCCGCTGATCAGCGACTCACCCGGTGATGAACAGACGGCGGGGACCGGCGACGGCGACCGCGGCCCCCGGCGGAAGCCGCACAGCGGAACAGCCCCCGGAGCGAGTCCGAGCAGGGTCTCAATGCCCGGAGCGAGGCATGGACGACCCACGTCCGGAGTGAGGTACAGACGATCCATGCCCGGAGTGAGGCACGGACGATCCATGCCCGGAGCGGAGGCCGGCGCACCGCGTCAGCGCCGGGCGACGGCCTGGACGGCCTGGACGGCCTCCTCCACCCGCATCGCCCCACTGATCAGCTCCAGCACGAGTCCCGCGGTGCCCGGCTCCAGCAGCAGGGCCACCAGGACCTGGGCCACGTCGTCCCGGGAGACCGCGTCCCGCCCGGTGTGCTCGGCGAGCTGCACCATGCCCTGACCGGGGTCGTCGGTCAGCCGGCCGGGGCGCAGGATCGTCCAGTCCAGTCCGCTCTTCTGCCGCACATAGGAGTCCGCGGCGCCCTTGGCCCGCAGATAGGCGGCGAAGACCGGGTCGGTGTCCGGCGGCGGCTCCCGGTCCGCGCCCATGGACGAGACGACGAGGAACCGCCGGACCCCGGCCTGCTCCGCGGCGTCCGCGAAGAGCTGGGCCGCGCCCTGGTCCACGGTCGTCTTCCGCTCCGTGCCGCTGCCCGGCCCGGCGCCCGCGGCGAAGACCGCCGCGTCCGCCCCTTCCAGATGGGCCGCGACCTGGTCGGCCGTGGCGGACTCGAGGTCGCACACGACCGGTTCGGCGCCCGCCGCCCGCAGGTCCTCGGCCTGCTCAGGCTTGCGGATGATGCCTGATACCTCGTCTCCGCGCGCGGCGAGCAACCGCTCCAGCCGCAGCGCGATCTGACCGTGCCCTCCAGCAATGACAATGCGCATGGCTCCGACCGTACGCCGCGCACCGGCCGTATGCCGTCCGCCACTTGCGGCCGGTGGGCCATGCGCGCGAGCTCGTGCCCGCGGGAGGCCGTCCGAACGCCTCCCGGCGACCGCTGTCCGGGTCCGTCGCCGTTCGGGTCCGCCCCGCCCCGTTCAGGACCCGCTGCTCCCGTTGGACCCGTGGCACCAGGAGCCCCCCTGGGACTGTCTCGGCAGGTCGAGCCCCGCCACGGCCGCCGAGTCGCAGTACTCGCGCACCGCGCTGGTCCGCGCGACGACCCGGCCCCGGTGCACCACGACCCGGCTGTAGGCCAGCGACAGCACACCGGCCAGGCCGGCGCCGCGCACCGCGAGCAGCTCCGCGGGGAAGCCCGCCTCCACCCGTACCTCCGGCAGCCCCATCGCCGCCCGCGCCCGGCCGCTGATCGCGCCGTAGGCCGCATCGGGATGTTCACCGCCCTGTGTGACCAGGAGATACGCGGCCTCCAGGGGGTCGCCGCGCCCCACCGGGTTCGCCACGTCCCGCAGCGCCCCGCTGCCCGCCGCGACTCGTACGCCCGCCGCCCGCAGCAGCCGCACCGGGGCCGTGCCCGTGCGGCCGGTCATCGACCCGCAGCCGCCCTGCGGCAGGCAGACGACCGTGATGCCGGCGGCCGCCAGCTGGTCCGCCGCCCGCCGGGCCGTCTCCGCCGGGAGCCGTTCCAGGCCCGCGCACGGGCCCACCGTGACGCCCGGCCGCAGCCCGCCCGCCATCGCCGCGAGCCGGGCGAGCCGGGCGGGGTCGTCCGCCTCGGTGTGCAGGTCGACGGGGCAGCCGTGCTCCGCGGCGACCTCCAGGACGGCCTCCACATAGCCCGTCGGGTCCGGGTCCAGGTCGGGACAGCCGCCGACCACGGACGCGCCCATCTTCACCGCGTCCCGCAGCATCGCCAGCCCGTCCGCGCCGGCCACGCCGGTGAGGAGCCGCGGCACCGCGACGGTGGTCAGATCGGTCAGACCGCGCAGCGCCCGCCCGGCCTGGAGCACGGCCTCCAGCGAGTTCAGCCCCTGCACGTCGCCGATCCGGACGTGCGAACGCAGGGCCGTCGCGCCGTGTCCCAGCTGCAACAACGCGGCTCCCGTGGTGCGCCGCTGGACGTCATCGGGGGTGTACGGGACCGGCCCGTCCGCGGCGGCGGTCAGCGCCGTGTCGCTGTGCGCGTGCGGTTCGGCGGGTGCCGGGAGGAGGAGGTAGCCGTGCAGGTCGACCCGCGCGCCGTTCTCGGCGCAGCCGCCCGAGCGTTCGAGGCTCCCGGCCGTACCGACGGCCTCGATGCGCCCGCCGCTGAGCCGGACGTCCACCGTCCGGCCGTCCGCCAGTCCGGCGCCGCACAGCAGCAGCGTGACGGGGTCCGGCGCCGTGCCGTCACGTCTCGGGGGGTGCTGCGGGTGGCTTTCGGACATCGCGCTCCCTGCCGTTGTTCGGGGGCCCGGGACCGTCCTCCGGAAGGCATCGGCAGGGGCCCCGCGCCGCCAAGATCACGCAACGCGGGACGAGCCTAGAGCGCTGCCGGTGCGGCATCGCGGAGGAGCCCAATAGTCGTACCGGTGTGGTGGCCAGGAGCGGTCTGTGGGCGGCCGATACGGATTTCACCTTCGGCGGCCGACCGTGTAATGTCTTCATCGCTCGCCCCAATAGCTCAGTCGGCAGAGCGTCTCCATGGTAAGGAGAAGGTCTACGGTTCGATTCCGTATTGGGGCTCTGATGTGCGAGTGACCCGCCTTCGGGCGGGGCGCGCATGCATCAAAGCGGTGTAGCTCAGTCGGTAGAGCAAGCGGCTCATAATCGCTGTGTCACCGGTTCAAGTCCGGTCACCGCTACTGACAGTAGCCGATTGTGGGTTCGGTCCTCCGATCGGCTACTCTTCTCTGCGTTCATCCATCCGTCCGGCAAGGAGCACTCACGTGGCTGCCACCGACGTCCGCCCGAAGATCACGCTGGCCTGCGTGGAGTGCAAGGAGCGGAACTACATCACCAAGAAGAACCGGCGCAACAACCCGGACCGTCTTGAGATGAAGAAGCACTGCCCGCGCTGCAACTCGCACACCGCGCACCGCGAGACGCGATAGCACCGGCTCGCACACGAGGCCGTCCCCGAGCCGGGGGCGGCCTCGCGTCGTTGGTCGGCGGCCGTGCCGCCGGCCCGGCGGTCGCCCGGCAGGAGCAGTGGCCCCGGGCGTGGCGGCGGCCGGGTGGTTCGGCCCGCCCCGCTGCCGGTGACCGGCCTGCCGTGACGGTTCCGGCCACCACCCTTCTCCGCACGGCCCGTTCGGGCCGCACCACCGCACATCAGGGAGACCAGATGGCGCTCGACCAGTCCTTCGTCGGGCGGAGCTACCCGCCCACCCGGCCGTACGAGGTCGGCCGGGAGAAGATCCGCGAGTTCGCGGAGGCCATCGGGGACGCCAACCCCGTCTACACCGATCCGGACGCCGCCAAGGAGCTCGGTCACCCCGATGTGATCGCCCCGCCGACATTCGTCTTCTCGGTCACCTTCAAGGCGGCCTTCCAGGTCATCGAGGACCCGGCGCTCGGGCTCGACTACAGCCGCGTCGTCCACGGCGACCAGAAGTTCGTCCACACGCGCCCCGTCCGCGCGGGGGACCGGCTCTCGGTCACCTCGTCGATCGAGTCGATCAAATCCCTCGCCGGGAACGACGTGCTGTCGGTCCGCGGCGACGTCCACGACGACAGCGGCGAGCACGTGGTGACCGCCTACACCAAGCTGGTGGCCCGCGCCGCCGAGGAGGCCTGATGACCGCGACGATCTCCTACGACGACGTCGAGGTCGGCACCGAACTGCCCGCGCAGACCTTCCCGGTGACCCGCGACACCCTCGTCCGCTACGCCGGTGCCTCCGGGGACTTCAATCCGATCCACTGGAACGAGACGTTCGCCAAGGAGGTGGGGCTCCCCGACGTCATCGCGCACGGCATGTTCACGATGGCGGAGGCGATCCGCGTGGTCACCGACTGGGCCGGGGACCCCGGGGCGGTCGTCGAGTACGGGGTGCGCTTCACCAAGCCCGTCGTGGTGCCCAACGACGGCGAGGGGGCGTCCATCGAGGTCAGCGCCAAGGTCGCCGCCAAGCTGGACGACCGTACGGTGCGGGTGGATCTCACCGCGATGAGCGCCGGACAGAAGGTGCTGGGCATGTCCCGCGCACTGGTCCGCCTGGCCTAGGCCCTGTCGTCGAACTCCCGTCCGCTCCGCCCTCCGGGCGGACGGCGGGAGTCTGCGGACGGGACCTGAGCCGTTCGGCGTCGCCCCGTGTGCCGAAGGGGCTGCCGTTCGGGCCGGGCAGGCACCGCGAGCCCGGCCCGATCCGAGCGACAGCCTCCCGGGGCGTCCTTCGGGTTGCCTCGTTAGTGATTGGTCACTAACTTGTTCTCATGGCCAAGGGAAGCATGAGGATGAGCGCCGAGGAGCGGCGGGAGAGCATCGTCCGCGCCGCGATGGCGGAGTTCGCCCGCGGCGGCTACCACGGCACCTCCACGGAGACCATCGCCCGCCGGGTCGGCGTTTCGCAGCCGTATCTCTTCCGGCTCTTCCCGAACAAGCAGGCCATCTTCCTGGCGGCGGCGGACCGCTGTGTGGCGGAGACCCGCCGGGCCTTCACCGCGGCCGTCCGCGAGGAGCCGGGGCTCAGCGCGCACGACGCGATGGGTGCGGCGTACCGCCGCCTCGTCCACGACCCCGACATGCTGCTGATGCAGCTCCAGCTGTACGTCGCGGTGGCCGCGGCGGAAGCCGCGGGTGATCACGAATTCGGGGCCGGGGTCCGGGCGGCCTGGCTCGAACTCTGGGACCAGGCGCACCTCGCCCTCGGTGGGGACAGCGCCGAGACCTCGGGGTTCTTCGCCTACGGCATGCTGATCAACGTTCTGGTGGCGCTGGGCTTCCCCCCGGACCACCGGGTCTGGTCCGGGATGCAGGCTCCGCCGGAGTGACCCCCCGGTCCGTCCGCCCGGCGATGCCCGGGACGGCGCAGTCGTCCGGCCCGGAAAGTTAGTGATCCATAACTAATATACGGAGGTGCGGCAATGAAGGATCCGACAGGACAGCGCGGCCGGACGGTGTGGGCACTGATCATCACCAGCGCCGCCGGTTTCATGGCGGCGCTCGACAACCTCGTCGTCACCACCGCCCTGCCCGCCATCCGGGAGGACCTCGGCGGGGCGCTGGACGATCTCGAATGGACGGTGAGCGCCTACACGCTCACCTTCGCCGTCCTCCTGATGTCCGGCGCGGCCCTCGGTGACCGGTTCGGCCGCCGACGGCTCTTCGGCGTGGGGCTGGCCGTCTTCACGGCGGCCTCGGCGGGCGCCGCCCTGGCGCCCGGCATCGACGGCCTGATCGCCGCCCGCGCCGTCCAGGGCGTCGGCGCCGCGATCATGATGCCGCTGACACTGACCCTGCTCGCCGCCGCGGTCCCCGCCGAACGGCGCGGCATGGCCTACGGGATCTGGGGCGCCGTCAACGGTCTCGCGGTCGCCTCCGGTCCGCTCATCGGCGGCTCCCTCACCGAGCACCTCTCCTGGCAGTGGATCTTCTGGCTGAACGTGCCGATCGGCCTGGCCCTGCTGCCCCTCGCCCGGCTGCGGCTCCGCGAGAGCCGGCGCCCGGGCGCCCGGCTCGACCCCGTCGGCACGGGGCTCGCCGGCACCGGCCTCTTCGGCATCGTCTACGCGCTGGTCCGAGGGAACGCCGACGGCTGGACCAGCGGGCCGGTCCTCACCGGGCTGCTCGCGGGCGGTGCGCTGCTGGTCGCCTTCGTCGGCCATCAACTCCGCGCCGCGCACCCGATGCTCCCCATGCGGCTCTTCCGGAGCCGGGCCTTCTCCGCCGTCAACGCCGCGAGCCTGCTGATGTTCCTGGGCATGTTCGGATCGATCTTCCTGCTCAGCCAGTTCCTCCAGGGGGTCGCGGGCTATTCGCCGACCGAGGCGGGGCTGCGGATGCTGCCCTGGACCGGCATGCCGATGCTCGTCGCGCCGCTCGCCGGGTACCTCTCGGACCGCGTCGGCGGCCGGCCGGTGGTCGCCGCCGGGCTCGGCCTGCAGGCGCTCGGCCTCGCCCTGTTCGCCGTCGTCATCGAACCCGGCGTCTCCTACGCCGCGCAGCTCCCCGCCCTGATCATCAGCGGTGTCGGCATGGCCCTCTACTTCGCGCCCGCCGCCAACGTGGTCATGGCGAGCGTCCGGCCGGCCGAGCAGGGCATCGCCTCCGGCGCGAACAACGCCTTCCGCGAACTGGGCGGCGCCCTCGGCGTCGCGGTGCTGGCCGCGGTCTTCTCGGCCCGGGGCGGCTACGAGTCGGCCCAGCGGTTCACCGACGGCCTGACTCCGGCCCTGTGGACCGGGGCCGCGGCCGTGGCCGTCGCCGCCGCGGCGGCCCTGCTGATACCCGGGCGGCGCGACACCCCCGAGCCGTCGCCCGTAGCCGCGGGGGAGACGAGGGAGGAGCCGGTCGCCGTCTGACGTGCCGGGGCCGGGGCCGGGGCCGGTGCCGGTGCCGGGGCCGCAGCCGGTGCCTGGGTGAGCCGGGCATCGCCGGTCGCCCCGGCCCGGCTTCGGCCGGTGGGTCCTGGCTTGCCCGGCCCCTGGGCTGGTGCCGGGGCCGCAGCCGGTGCCCGGGTGTGCCGGGCATCGCCGGTCGCCCCGGCCCGGCTTCGGCCGGTGGGTCCTGGCTTGCCCGGCTCCGGGGCCGACCCCGGGCCGGGTGCCGGAGCCGGGGTGCCGCGGGGTGCCGGGGCCGAGGCCGCGCAAGGCCATCACGCACTCCGCTCGAACCCGCCGCCGTCGCCCACGTACAAGCCCGCCCCCGTCCGCCCAGGCGGGGCCCCGCGGCCGTACTCCGCCCCACCGCCCCGGCCCCGGCCGGCCCTCCCCTTACCCTTGAGCCCGTGCAGGAACTCCATGACGCGCCCCTCGCCCCCCTGACCACGTTCCGGCTGGGCGGCCCCGCCGCCCGCCTCGTCACCGCCACCACGGACGACGAGGTCATCGCCGCCGTCCGAGACGCCGACGCCACCGGCACCCCGCTGCTGATCGTCGGCGGCGGCAGCAACCTCGTCATCGGCGACAAGGGCTTCGAGGGCACCGCGCTGCGCATCGCCACCAGCGGTTTCTCCCTCGACGGCAGCCGTCTCGAGCTCGCCGCCGGCGAGAACTGGTCCGACGCCGTCGCCCGCACCGTGGAAGCGGGCCTCGCCGGCGTCGAGTGCCTCGCCGGTATCCCCGGATCCGCCGGTGCGACGCCGATCCAGAACGTCGGCGCCTACGGCCAGGAGGTCTCCTCGGTGATCACCGAGGTGGTGGCCTACGACCGCAGGACCGACGAGACGGTGACCCTCCCGAACGCGGAGTGCGCCTTCTCCTACAGGCACAGCCGCTTCAAGGCGGACCCCGAGCGCTTCGTCGTCCTCCGGGTCCGCTTCGCGCTGGAGGACGCCGACGGGGCGTCGGCCCCGGTCAAGTACGCCGAGCTCGCCCGCACGCTCGGCGTCGGCCCCGGCGACCGTGTCCCCGCAGCCCGGGCCCGCGAAGCCGTGCTGAAGCTGCGCGCGGGCAAGGGCATGGTGCTGGACCCGGAGGACCACGACACCTGGTCCGCGGGGTCCTTCTTCACCAATCCGATCCTCACGGCCGAGCAGCACGCGGCGTTCCTCGCCCGGGTCGCCGACCGCCTCGGCCCGGACGCGGCGCCGCCCGCCTACCCCGCGGGGAACGGCCTGACCAAGACCTCCGCCGCCTGGCTCATCGACAAGGCGGGCTTCACCAAGGGCTACGGCAGCGGTCCGGCGAGGATCTCCACCAAGCACACCCTGGCGCTGACCAACCGCGGCAACGCGACCACCGAGGACCTGCTGGCCCTCGCCCGCGAGGTCCGCGACGGGGTGCACGCCGCCTTCGGCGTCACGCTGGTCAACGAGCCGGTGACGGTCGGCGTCAGCCTGTAGCACCCGTGCCGGGCCGGGCCCCGGGCCGTCCGCCCGAGGGCCCCGCCGACGGCGCACGCAGCCGCCGGGCCGGGTGCCCGTCCCAGGGCGCGTCGGCCGATGAGCCGGGCGTCGGCCTCTGGCCGCGGTCAGCCGCCGGGCCGGGTGCCCGTCCCAGGGCGCGTCGGCCGATGAGCCGGGCGTCCGCCCCTGACCGCGGTCAGCCGCCGACCCAGGCGTCCGCCCCCGGGCGCGTCACCCGGCGAGCCAGCTGTCGACCCCCGCCAGCAGCTTCGCCTTCGCCTCCGTCGGCGCAGCCGATCCGTGCACCGACTGCCGGGCCAGCTCGGCCAGTTCGGCGTCGGTGAAACCGTGGTGCTCCCGGGCCAGCTCGTACTGCGCGGCCAGCCGGCTCCCGAACAGCAGCGGGTCGTCCGCGCCCAGCGCCATCGGCACCCCCGCCTCGAACAGCGTCCGCAGCGGCACGTCCTCCGGCTTCTCGTAGACGCCCAGCGCCACGTTCGAGGAGGGGCAGACCTCGCAGGTCACCCCGCGGTCGGCGAGCTTGCGCAGCAGCCGCGGGTCCTCCGCGGCCCGCACCCCGTGCCCGATCCGCCCCGCGCCCAGGTCGTCGAGGCAGTCCCGGACGCTCGCCGGACCGGACAGCTCGCCGCCGTGCGGAGCCGCCAGCAGCCCGCCCTCCCGCGCGATCGAGAAGGCCCGGTCGAAGTCCCGGGCGAAACCGCGGCGTTCGTCGTTGGAGAGGCCGAAGCCGACGACCCCGCGGTCCGCGTACCGCACCGCGAGCCGCGCCAGGGTGCGGGCGTCCAGCGGGTGCTTCATGCGGTTCGCCGCGACGAGGAGCCGTATGCCGACACCGGTGTCCCTCGAGGCGGACTCCACCGCGTCGAGGATGACCTCCATCGTCGGGATCAGCCCGCCCAGCCGCGGCGCGTACGAGGTGGGGTCGACCTGTATCTCCAGCCAGCCGGACCCGTCCCGGGCGTCCTCCTCGGCCGCCTCGCGCACGAGCCGCTGGATGTCCTCGGCCGTCCTGAGGCAGGACCGGGCGATGTCGTACAGCCGCTGGAAGCGGAACCAGCCCCGCTCGTCGGTGGCCCGGAGCGTCGGCGGCTCGCCGCCGCTCAGCGCCTCCGGGAGGTGGACGCCGTACCTGTCGGCGAGCTCCAGCAGGGTGCTGGGCCGCATCGACCCGGTGAAGTGCAGGTGCAGATGGGCCTTCGGCAGCTGACGGACATCACGAACGCTCTCCATCCCAGGATCTTGCCGCATCCGTCGCCCCGGCGGGTAGGGCATTGCCCGATCGAGGGGTTGCCCACAGTCGCGTTCGATCCGGGGTGCCACGACGGGTGCGGCGGTACCCCGGTCCCGGCGCACCGCAGCCGGCCCCGGTGGCCGGGAAGGAGCGTCCGGGAAACGCGATGCGGGCCCCCGGCCGGAGCCGGGAGCCCGCATCGGAAAGGGCGGTGGGCGGCGTTACGCCCGCGCCTCGCCCAGCAGCTTCTGGACCCGCGAGACACCCTCGACCAGGTCCTCGTCGCCCAGGGCGTAGGACAGCCGCAGGTAGCCCGGGGTGCCGAAGGCCTCGCCCGGCACGACCGCGACCTCGGCCTCCTCCAGGATGATCCCGGCCAGCTCCACGCTGCTCTGCGGGCGCTTGCCGCGGATCTCCCGGCCGAGCAGCCCCTTGACCGACGGGTAGACGTAGAACGCGCCCTCCGGCTCCGGGCACTCCACGCCGTCGATCTCGTTCAGCATCCGCACGATGGTCCGGCGCCGGCGGTCGAACGCCTCACCCATCGTCTTCACGGCCTCCAGGTCACCCGAGATCGCGGCGAGCGCCGCGGCCTGGGCGACGTTCGACACGTTGGAGGTGGCGTGCGACTGGAGGTTGGTCGCGGCCTTGACCACGTCCTTCGGGGCGATGAGCCACCCCACGCGCCAGCCGGTCATGGCGTAGGTCTTGGCGACGCCGTTGACCACGATGCACTTGTCCTGCAGCTCCGGCACGACGACCGGCAGCGACGAGAACTCCGCGTCGCCGTAGACCAGGTGCTCGTAGATCTCGTCGGTCATCACCCACAGGCCGTGCTCGGCGGCCCAGCGGCCGATCTCCTCGACCTGGGCGCGCGAGTAGACGGCACCGGTCGGGTTGGACGGCGAGACGAAGAGCACGACCTTCGTGCGCTCCGTGCGGGCCGCCTCCAGCTGCTCGACGGAGACCCGGTACCCGGTCGTCTCGTCGGCCACGACGTCGACCGGCACACCGCCCGCGAGCCGGATCGACTCCGGGTAGGTGGTCCAGTACGGCGCGGGGACGATGACCTCGTCACCCGGGTCGAGGATCGTCGCGAAGGCCTCGTAGATCGCCTGCTTGCCACCGTTGGTGACCAGGACCTGCGACGCCTCGATCCCGTAGCCGGAGTCGCGGCGGGTCTTCTCGACGATCGCGGCCTTCAGCTCGGGGAGACCGCCGGCCGGGGTGTAGCGGTGGTACTTCGGGTCGCGGGCCGCTTCGACCGCCGCCTCGACGATGTAGTCCGGCGTCGGGAAGTCGGGCTCACCGGCACCGAAGCCGATGACGGGACGCCCGGCGGCCTTGAGGGCCTTGGCCTTGGCGTCCACGGCGAGAGTTGCGGACTCGGAGATCGCGCCGATACGGGCCGAGACCCGTCGGTCGCGCGGGGACTGTGCGGGAGGAGTAGCAGCGCTCATACCTGCATCGTCGCAGACCACCGGGAGACCCGGAACGGGGGTTTGCGCCGGGCCCGCCCCGGGGTGCCGGGCCGGGGCGGGGTGCCACCTGTTCGACGCCCAGCGCGGGAACACGTACACTCACTGGTCGTTGGCCCTCACCGGCCGCTGCTCCCCGCGCACTCCGTGCACCCGGGCGGATGCGGTAGGTTGGGGGAACACAACAAAGGGTCGTAGCTCAATTGGTAGAGCACTGGTCTCCAAAACCAGCGGTTGGGGGTTCAAGTCCCTCCGGCCCTGCTACACACACCTTCGCCAGGATGTGTGCGCATGTACGTAACGCATGTACGTAACGAATTGCATCGCCGTGCGGCTCCACCGGGCGCGGCACGGCCACGACCCGGGATTCAGGTGAGGACGAGTGACGGCAGCCCCTGGCTCCACCGCGACGCCTGAAAGCGGTCGTCCCGAAGACGAGGACGAACTTCCGGCGGCGAAGCGGCGTCGCGGCGGCAAGCGCGGTAAGAAGGGCCCCATGGCCCGGCTCGCGCTCTTCTACCGACAGATCGTCGCCGAGCTGCGCAAGGTCGTGTGGCCGACGCGCAGCCAGCTGTCGACGTACACCACCGTCGTCATCGTCTTCGTTGTCATCATGATCGGCCTTGTGACCGTGATTGACTATGGATTCTCCGCGGCCGTCAAGTACGTCTTCGGATGATCCCGCGGGCGGGCCCGCGAGGTGTCCCTCCGCCTGTTCCACCCCTTGAAGCCAGGAAGAAGCAGCCACCGTGTCTGACCCGAACCTGAACGACGCCGTCGAGCCCGTCGAGGGCGAAGAGGCTGCGGCGACGGCCGAGGCGGCCGTGGACGCGCCCGGCACGGTCGATGAGGAACGGCTCGACGACGACGCGCTCGACATCATCGAAGGCGCCGACGAGGTCGACCTCGCCGAGGCCGCCGACGCCTCCGCGGGCGAGCCCGCGGAGGAGGCCGCGCTCCACCTCGAGGACGACGCCACCGCCGTCGCCGAGACCGCCGAGGACGAGGCCGCCGCAGGCGCCGAGGTCCCGGCCGACCCGATCCAGGCGCTCCGTGACGAGCTGCGCACCCTGCCCGGCGAGTGGTACGTGATCCACACCTACGCGGGCTACGAGAACCGGGTGAAGACCAACCTGGAGCAGCGCGCCGTCTCGCTCAACGTCGAGGACTACATCTTCCAGGCCGAGGTGCCGCAGGAAGAGGTCGTCCAGATCAAGAACGGCGACCGCCGCACCGTCCGCCAGAACAAGCTCCCCGGCTACGTGCTGGTGCGCATGGACCTGACGAACGAGTCGTGGGGCGTCGTCCGGAACACCCCGGGCGTCACCGGCTTCGTGGGCAACGCCTACGACCCGTACCCGCTGACGCTGGACGAGATCGTCAAGATGCTGGCCCCGGAGGCCGAGGAGGCCGCCGCGAAGAAGGCCGCCGAGGAGGCCGGTGCCCCGGCGCCGAGCCGCAAGGTCGAGGTCCAGGTGCTGGACTTCGAGGTCGGCGACTCGGTCACCGTCACCGACGGCCCGTTCGCGACCCTGCAGGCGACGATCAACGAGATCAACGCCGACTCCAAGAAGGTCAAGGGCCTCGTCGAGATCTTCGGCCGCGAGACCCCGGTCGAGCTGAGCTTCGACCAGATCCAGAAGAACTGACCCCCGGACCACCGTCCGCGGGCACACCAGCTGCCGACCAGGTCAGACCGGCTTCCGAAGCCGGTCTGACCTCTCGGTTTTTGGACGCACGGCCATACCCGTTATCGTTGTGCGGTATGCCTCCAACCGGATGAACCGGTCCGGAGGCGAAACACCTCTCACTAGGACCCGGAGAGAGCATGCCTCCCAAGAAGAAGAAGGTCACGGGGCTGATCAAGCTCCAGATCCAGGCCGGTGCCGCCAACCCGGCTCCGCCGGTCGGCCCCGCGCTGGGTCAGCACGGCGTCAACATCATGGAGTTCTGCAAGGCCTACAACGCCGCGACCGAGTCGCAGCGTGGCATGGTCGTGCCGGTGGAGATCACGGTCTACGAGGACCGCTCCTTCACCTTCATCACCAAGACCCCGCCGGCCGCGAAGCTGATCCTCAAGGCCGCGGGCGTGGAGAAGGGCTCCGGCGAGCCGCACAAGACCAAGGTCGCGAAGATCACCCGCGACCAGGTCCGCGAGATCGCCACCACCAAGATGCCCGACCTGAACGCCAACGACCTGGACGCCGCCGAGAAGATCATCTCCGGCACCGCCCGTTCCATGGGCATCACGGTCGAGGGCTGACAGCCACCCCTGCCGAGCGGTGACACCGCCCGGCACACCCCGTGGCAGGGCCATGCGCCGGCCCGTACCACGACTCCACACCCCTGAGGAGCAGCAGTGAAGCGCAGCAAGACTCTCCGCGCTGCGGACGCCAAGGTCGACGCGGAGCGCCTGTACGCCCCGCTCGAGGCCGTCCGTCTCGCCAAGGAGACCTCCGCGACGAAGTTCGACGCCACCGTCGAGGTCGCCTTCCGTCTGGGCGTTGACCCGCGCAAGGCCGACCAGATGGTCCGCGGCACCGTGAACCTTCCGCACGGCACCGGTAAGACCGCCCGGGTCCTGGTCTTCGCGACCGGTGACCGTGCCGAGGCCGCGCGTGCCGCGGGCGCCGACATCGTCGGTGCCGACGAGCTCATCGACGAGGTGTCGAAGGGCCGTCTGGACTTCGACTCCGTCGTCGCCACCCCGGACCTCATGGGCAAGGTCGGCCGCCTCGGCCGCGTGCTCGGTCCCCGTGGCCTGATGCCGAACCCGAAGACCGGCACCGTGACCCCGGACGTGGCCAAGGCCGTGACCGAGATCAAGGGCGGCAAGATCGAGTTCCGCGTCGACAAGCACTCGAACCTTCACTTCATCATCGGCAAGGTCTCCTTCGACGAGGCCAAGCTGGTGGAGAACTACGGCGCCGCGCTGGAGGAGATCCTCCGTCTGAAGCCGTCCGCCGCGAAGGGCCGCTACATCAAGAAGGCGGCGCTGGCCACCACGATGGGCCCCGGCATCCCGCTGGACGCCAACCGCACCCGCAACCTCCTCACCGAGGAGGACCCCGCCGCCGTCTGATCCTCGGATCCGACCGCCGCGGCGCGTCTGCGTCGGGCCGGGCCCCGCACCTCTGCACGAGGCGCGGGGCCCGGCCTTTTGCGTGGCGGCGTGGTGGCCGGTGCGGCGGCGCGGTACGGCCCCGGAGCCCCCGCCGGAGGTCGATTTGCCTGGCGAGTGCCCCTCCGCGTAAGCTGCTCCGGTAGCCAAAGACCGCTGGTCGTTGCCGGGTGCCCCAGGGCATGCGGCAGCCGAAGGATCCGCTTCTCGCGGACGGCCCGTGCAGGTGAATGAGGATGAAACTCCCATGCGACCTTCGGGTTCGTATGGTCGAGTCACGCCCCGTGCGCCTGCACCGGGGCGTTTCGTTTTGTGCAGCCCCTTCCGTTGCTTCTCTTCCGACGGCTCGTCGCCGAGCCCGGGGTGGTGGAGCCCAGTGTGCCCACGAGGGCGGTCCCGGCTGCTTTGCTTCCAAAGGCTTTGCACAGAGCACAGACGGAGCGAAGAGACGTGTCACGGCTGATCGGAAGGTCAGTCGAGGATCATCACCCGGAAGGAGGCCGAGGCTCATGGCGAGGCCCGACAAGTCTGCCGCGGTTGCCGAGCTGACGGACAAGTTCCGCAGCTCGAACGCCGCCGTGCTGACCGAGTACCGCGGTCTCACCGTGGCTCAGCTCAAGCAGCTGCGCCGTTCGCTCGGTGAGAACGCCCAGTACGCCGTGGTGAAGAACACGCTGACCAAGATTGCGGCCAACGAGGCCGGGATCAACCAGCTCGACGACCTGTTCGCGGGTCCGACGGCTGTCGCCTTCGTCACCGGTGACCCGGTGGAGTCGGCGAAGGGTCTCCGTGACTTCTCCAAGGAAAACCCCAACCTCATCATCAAGGGCGGTGTCCTTGACGGCAAGGCGCTGTCCGCCGATGAGATCAAGAAGCTCGCGGACCTCGAGTCCCGCGAGGTGCTGCTCGCCAAGCTTGCCGGTGGCATGAAGGCGTCCATGGCCAAGGCCGCGGCGACCTTCCAGGCCCCGCTCTCGAAGTTCGTCCGCACCGCGGACGCCCTTCGCGGCAAGGTCGAGCAGGGCGGTGCCGGTACGCCGGCTCCCGCCGAGGCCGAGGCGTCGGAGTAACACTCCGCGTTCGGTCGCAGCGGGCCCGTATACGAACTGCCGTCAGGCAGACGCCCGCCACAACGAAGCTGTACATCCGGCACCAGCCGAATTAGTGGAAGGACCGCCACCATGGCGAAGCTCACCCAGGACGAGCTGCTCGCGCAGTTCAGCGAGATGACCCTCATCGAGCTCTCCGAGTTCGTGAAGGCCTTCGAGGAGAAGTTCGACGTCGAGGCTGCCGCCCCGGTCGCCGTTGCCGCCGCCGGTGGCGCCGGTGCCCCGGCCGCCGAGGCCGTCGAGGAGCAGGACGAGTTCGACGTCATCCTCACCGGCGCCGGCGACAAGAAGATCCAGGTCATCAAGGTCGTGCGTGAGCTGACCTCCCTGGGTCTGAAGGAGGCCAAGGACCTCGTCGACGGCACCCCGAAGCCGGTCCTCGAGAAGGTCAGCAAGGAGGCCGCCGAGAAGGCTGCCGAGTCCCTCAAGGGCGCCGGCGCGGCCGTCGAGGTCAAGTGACCTTCGGGGTCCTGTGACCCCTGGGGTTCCGGGCGACCGGGGGCGCCGCCGCGCGGTGTCCCCGTCCCGGTGAAACCCTGCTGAACCGAGAGCGATCACCCATCGGGGTGGTCGCTCTCGGTCGTTCCCGCTGCGGTTCCCTTGCTCGTCGCGCGACGCCAGGTATGGTGATCTTCGTTGTCCGGCCTGCGGGCTCCCGGGTGGTCCCCGGAGGGCGGGGGGCCTTGACGAACGGCACGCGGCGCGCAATTCTCGGGACGCGTCTTCCGCGATCCAGGATCCGAGGCATGGATCGAAGACGAAGAGGGAAGTAACGAGTTGCGCTTCCAGCGCGTGGCTTGCCGAAGATTGAAGAACAGCGAGGGGGAGACCTCTCACCGGAGGGAGAGATTGGCACTGCCGGTCTCCGGAAATCCGCTCTGGACATCAGTGGGCCAAGTGGCTACACTGACCCTTTGCGCTGCCTGTTAGCTGCTCCCTGCCCGTCACCAGGGGCACGCCCACGTTCGAGCATTACTGGATGAAGATCCCTGACCTGGGATTTCTCTCTGTATGTGCGGACTGGACCGGTACGCGCGTAGTGAGTCCGAGCCCTCGGAAGGACCCCCTCTTGGCCGCCTCGCGCAACGCCTCGACTGCCAATACGAACAACGGCGCCAGCACCGCACCGCTGCGCATCTCCTTTGCGAAGATCAAGGAGCCCCTCGAGGTTCCGAACCTCCTTGCGCTGCAAACCGAGAGCTTCGACTGGCTGCTCGGCAATGCCGCATGGAAGGCTCGTGTCGAGTCGGCCTTGGACAGTGGACAGGACGTCCCCACCAAGTCCGGTCTGGAGGAGATCTTCGAAGAGATCTCCCCGATCGAGGACTTCTCCGGGTCGATGTCGCTGACCTTCCGCGACCACCGCTTCGAGCCGCCGAAGAACTCCATCGACGAGTGCAAGGAGCGCGACTTCACCTACGCCGCGCCGCTCTTCGTCACTGCCGAGTTCACCAACAACGAGACCGGCGAGATCAAGTCCCAGACGGTCTTCATGGGCGACTTCCCGCTCATGACCCCCAAGGGCACCTTCTGCATCAACGGCACCGAGCGTGTCGTCGTGTCGCAGCTCGTCCGCTCGCCGGGTGTGTACTTCGACAGCTCCATCGACAAGACGTCCGACAAGGACATCTTCTCGGCCAAGGTCATCCCGTCCCGGGGTGCCTGGCTGGAGCTCGAGATCGACAAGCGCGACATGGTCGGTGTCCGCATCGACCGCAAGCGCAAGCAGTCCGTCACCGTGCTGCTCAAGGCGCTCGGCTGGACCACCGAGCAGATCCTCGAGGAGTTCGGCCAGTACGAGTCGATGCGCGCCACCCTGGAGAAGGACCACACCCAGGGCCAGGACGACGCGCTGCTCGACATCTACCGCAAGCTGCGTCCGGGGGAGCCGCCGACCCGCGAGGCCGCGCAGACCCTGCTGGAGAACCTCTACTTCAACCCGAAGCGCTACGACCTCGCGAAGGTCGGCCGCTACAAGGTGAACAAGAAGCTCGGCGGGGACGAGCCGCTCGACGCCGGCGTCCTGACCACGGACGACGTCATCGCGACGATCAAGTACCTGGTCAAGCTGCACGCGGGCGAGACCGAGACGATCGGCGAGAACGGCAACTCCATCGTTGTCGAGACCGACGACATCGACCACTTCGGCAACCGTCGTCTGCGCAACGTCGGCGAGCTCATCCAGAACCAGGTCCGCACCGGTCTGGCCCGGATGGAGCGCGTCGTCCGCGAGCGGATGACCACCCAGGACGTCGAGGCGATCACGCCGCAGACCCTGATCAACATCCGGCCGGTCGTCGCCTCCATCAAGGAGTTCTTCGGCACCAGCCAGCTGTCCCAGTTCATGGACCAGACCAACCCGCTCTCGGGTCTGACCCACAAGCGCCGGCTGTCGGCGCTGGGTCCGGGTGGTCTGAGCCGTGAGCGGGCGGGCTTCGAGGTCCGTGACGTGCACCCGTCGCACTACGGCCGCATGTGCCCGATCGAGACGCCGGAAGGCCCGAACATCGGTCTGATCGGCTCGCTCGCCTCCTACGGCCGGGTCAACGCGTTCGGCTTCGTCGAGACCCCGTACCGCAAGGTCACGGGCGGCCAGGTCACCGACGACGTCGACTACCTGACCGCCGACGAGGAGGACCGCTTCGTCATCGCGCAGGCGAACGCCCCGCTGACGGACGACCTGCACTTCGCCGAGAACCGGGTCCTGGTCCGCCGCCGTGGCGGCGAGGTCGACTACATCCCGGGCGACGAGGTCGACTACATGGACGTCTCGCCGCGCCAGATGGTGTCGGTCGCGACCGCCATGATTCCGTTCCTCGAGCACGACGACGCCAACCGTGCGCTCATGGGATCGAACATGATGCGCCAGGCGGTGCCGCTGATCAAGGCGGAGGCCCCGCTGGTCGGCACCGGCATGGAGTACCGCTGTGCGGTCGACGCCGGTGACGTCATCAAGGCCGAGAAGCCGGGTGTGGTCCAGGAGGTCTCCGCGGACTACGTCACGGTCGCCAACGACGACGGCACGTACACCACGTACCGCGTCGCCAAGTTCTCCCGCTCCAACCAGGGCACCTCCTTCAACCAGAAGGTCGTCGTCGACGAGGGCGCGCGCGTCATCGAGGGCCAGGTCCTCGCCGACGGTCCGTCCACCGACGAGGGCGAGATGGCGCTCGGCAAGAACCTGCTCGTCGCGTTCATGCCGTGGGAGGGCCACAACTACGAGGACGCGATCATCCTGTCGCAGCGCCTCGTCCAGGACGACGTCCTCTCCTCGATCCACATCGAGGAGCACGAGGTCGACGCCCGTGACACCAAGCTGGGCCCCGAGGAGATCACCCGGGACATCCCGAACGTCTCCGAGGAGGTCCTCGCCGACCTCGACGAGCGCGGCATCATCCGGATCGGTGCCGAGGTCGTGGCCGGCGACATCCTGGTCGGCAAGGTCACCCCGAAGGGTGAGACCGAGCTGACCCCGGAGGAGCGCCTGCTCCGCGCGATCTTCGGTGAGAAGGCCCGTGAGGTCCGTGACACCTCGCTGAAGGTGCCGCACGGCGAGACCGGCAAGGTCATCGGCGTCCGCGTCTTCGACCGCGAGGAGGGCGACGAGCTGCCCCCGGGCGTGAACCAGCTGGTCCGCGTCTACGTGGCGCAGAAGCGCAAGATCACCGACGGTGACAAGCTCGCCGGCCGTCACGGCAACAAGGGCGTCATCTCCAAGATCCTCCCGGTCGAGGACATGCCGTTCCTGGAGGACGGCACCCCGGTCGACATCATCCTCAACCCGCTGGGTGTCCCGTCCCGAATGAACCCGGGACAGGTCCTGGAGATCCACCTCGGCTGGCTCGCCAGCCAGGGCTGGAAGGTCGAGGGCGGCGAGGACTGGATGCAGCGCCTCCAGGGGATCGGCGCCGACGAGGTGGCCGCGGGCACCAACGTCGCCACCCCGGTCTTCGACGGCGCCCGCGAGGACGAGATCGCCGGTCTCTTCGAGTCGACGATCCCGAACCGCGACGGCGAGCGGATGGTCCAGCCCTCGGGCAAGGCCAACCTGTTCGACGGCCGCTCCGGTGAGCCGTTCCCGGACCCGATCTCGGTCGGGTACATGTACATCCTCAAGCTGCACCACCTGGTCGACGACAAGCTGCACGCCCGGTCGACCGGTCCGTACTCGATGATCACCCAGCAGCCGCTGGGTGGTAAGGCCCAGTTCGGTGGCCAGCGCTTCGGTGAGATGGAGGTGTGGGCGCTGGAGGCTTACGGCGCCGCGTACGCCCTCCAGGAGCTGCTGACCATCAAGTCCGACGACGTCACCGGCCGCGTGAAGGTCTACGAGGCCATCGTCAAGGGCGAGAACATCCCTGAGCCCGGCATCCCCGAGTCCTTCAAGGTGCTCATCAAGGAGATGCAGTCCCTGTGCCTCAACGTGGAGGTGCTGTCCTCGGACGGCATGTCCATCGAGATGCGCGACACCGACGAGGACGTCTTCCGCGCTGCGGAGGAGCTCGGTATCGACCTGTCGCGGCGCGAGCCGAGCAGCGTCGAAGAGGTCTGACGGGTCTGGCCGGGGCCCCGCAAGGAGCCCCGGCCCTCCCCAGAGCCCCTGTGGCACTGGGGGGACCCCCAGCCGGACCCCAGTCAGACCATTGAAGACTCGACCCCGAAAGAGGGATTGACGACAAGTGCTCGACGTCAACTTCTTCGACGAGCTGCGGATCGGCCTCGCCACTGCTGACGACATCCGTCAGTGGTCCCACGGTGAGGTCAAGAAGCCGGAGACCATCAACTACCGCACCCTCAAGCCCGAGAAGGACGGACTCTTCTGCGAGAAGATCTTCGGTCCGACCCGGGACTGGGAGTGCTACTGCGGCAAGTACAAGCGCGTCCGCTTCAAGGGCATCATCTGTGAGCGCTGTGGCGTCGAGGTCACTCGCGCCAAGGTGCGCCGTGAGCGGATGGGCCACATCGAGCTCGCCGCTCCCGTCACCCACATCTGGTACTTCAAGGGCGTCCCGTCGCGGCTGGGCTACCTGCTCGACCTCGCCCCGAAGGACCTCGAGAAGGTCATCTACTTCGCCGCCTACATGATCACGTGGGTGGACGAGGAGCGCCGGACGCGCGACCTGCCCTCGCTGGAGGCCCACGTCTCCGTCGAGCGCCAGCAGATCGAGCAGCGTCGCGACGCCGACCTGGAGTCCCGTGCCAAGAAGCTCGAGGGCGACCTGGCCGAGCTGGAGGCCGAGGGCGCCAAGGCCGACGCCCGCCGCAAGGTGCGCGAAGGCGCCGAGCGCGAGATGAAGCAGATCCGTGACCGCGCCCAGCGCGAGATCGACCGCCTCGACGAGGTGTGGAGCCGCTTCAAGAACCTCAAGGTCCAGGACCTCGAGGGCGACGAGCTGCTCTACCGTGAACTGCGGGACCGCTTCGGCACGTACTTCGACGGCTCCATGGGCGCCGCCGCGCTGCAGAAGCGCCTGGAGACCTTCGACCTCGACGAGGAGGCCGAGCGCCTCCGCGAGATCATCCGGACCGGCAAGGGCCAGAAGAAGACCCGTGCGCTCAAGCGCCTCAAGGTCGTCTCCGCCTTCCTGCAGACCAGCAACAGCCCCAAGGGCATGGTGCTGGACTGCGTCCCGGTGATCCCGCCGGACCTGCGTCCGATGGTGCAGCTGGACGGTGGCCGCTTCGCGACCTCCGACCTGAACGACCTGTACCGCCGTGTGATCAACCGGAACAACCGTCTGAAGCGGCTTCTCGACCTCGGTGCCCCCGAGATCATCGTGAACAACGAGAAGCGGATGCTGCAGGAGGCCGTCGACGCGCTGTTCGACAACGGCCGCCGCGGCCGGCCGGTCACCGGCCCGGGCAACCGTCCGCTGAAGTCGCTGTCCGACATGCTCAAGGGCAAGCAGGGCCGCTTCCGGCAGAACCTGCTCGGTAAGCGCGTCGACTACTCGGCCCGTTCCGTCATCGTCGTCGGCCCGCAGCTCAAGCTGCACCAGTGCGGTCTGCCGAAGGCCATGGCGCTGGAGCTCTTCAAGCCGTTCGTGATGAAGCGCCTGGTGGACCTCAACCACGCGCAGAACATCAAGTCGGCGAAGCGCATGGTCGAGCGCGGCCGCACGGTCGTGTACGACGTGCTCGAAGAGGTCATCGCCGAGCACCCGGTGCTGCTGAACCGTGCGCCGACGCTGCACCGTCTGGGCATCCAGGCCTTCGAGCCGCAGCTGGTCGAGGGCAAGGCCATTCAGATTCACCCGCTCGTCTGCACCGCGTTCAACGCGGACTTCGACGGTGACCAGATGGCCGTGCACCTGCCGCTGTCCGCGGAGGCCCAGGCCGAGGCCCGCATCCTGATGCTGTCCTCGAACAACATCCTCAAGCCGGCCGACGGCCGTCCGGTCACCATGCCGACCCAGGACATGGTGCTGGGCCTCTTCTTCCTCACCACGGACGAGGAGGAGCGCACGGTGATCGGCGAGGGCCGGTCCTTCGGCTCCACCGCCGAGGCGATCATGGCCTTCGACGCCCGCGAGCTCTCGCTCCAGGCGAAGGTCGACATCCGCTTCCCGATCGGCACCGTCCCGCCGCGTGGCTGGACCCCGCCGGTTCCGGAGGAGGGCGAGCCGGAGTGGCAGCAGGGTGACAGCTTCCGGCTGCGGACGACCCTGGGCCGCGCGCTCTTCAACGAGCTGCTGCCCGAGGACTACCCGTTCGTCGACTACTCGGTGGGCAAGAAGCAGCTCTCCGAGATCGTCAACGACCTCGCCGAGCGCTACCCGAAGGTCATCGTGGCGGCGACGCTCGACAACCTGAAGGCGGCCGGCTTCCACTGGGCCACCCGCTCCGGCGTCACCGTCGCCGTCTCCGACATCGTCGTGCCGGACGCCAAGAAGGAGATCGTCGCGGGCTACGAGGCCCAGGACGAGAAGGTCCAGAAGCAGTACGAGCGCGGCCTGATCACCAAGGACGAGCGCACCCAGGAGCTCATCGCGATCTGGACCAAGGCGACCAACGAGGTTGCCGAGGCCATGAACGAGAACTTCCCGAAGACGAACCCCATCTTCATGATGGTCGACTCGGGTGCGCGCGGAAACATGATGCAGATGCGTCAGATCGCGGGTATGCGTGGTCTGGTGTCCAACGCGAAGAACGAGACCATCCCGCGGCCCATCAAGGCGTCGTTCCGTGAGGGTCTCTCCGTGCTGGAGTACTTCATCTCCACCCACGGTGCCCGTAAGGGTCTCGCGGACACCGCGCTGCGTACCGCCGACTCGGGTTACCTGACCCGTCGTCTGGTGGACGTCTCGCAGGACGTCATCATCCGCGAGGAGGACTGCGGCACCGAGCGCGGTCTCAAGCTGAGGATCGCCGCGAAGGACGCCGCCGGCGTGCTCCGCAAGGCGGACGACGTCGAGACCAGCGTGTACGCGCGGATGCTCGCCGAGGACGTCGTCGTCGACGGCAAGGTGATCGCTCCGGCCAACGTCGACCTGGGCGATGTCCTCATCGACCAGCTCGTCCGGCACGGTGTCGAGGAGGTCAAGACCCGCTCGGTCCTGACCTGTGAGTCCGCGGTCGGCACCTGCGCCTTCTGCTACGGCCGTTCGCTGGCCACCGGCAAGCTGGTCGACATCGGTGAGGCCGTCGGCATCATCGCGGCCCAGTCCATCGGTGAGCCCGGCACCCAGCTGACGATGCGTACCTTCCACACCGGTGGTGTGGCGGGTGACGACATCACCCAGGGTCTGCCCCGTGTCGTCGAGCTCTTCGAGGCCCGTACGCCTAAGGGTGTCGCCCCGATCTCGGAGGCGGCCGGCCGCGTCCGGATCGAGGAGACCGAGAAGACCAAGAAGCTCGTCGTCACTCCGGACGACGGCTCCGACGAGACGGCGTTCCCGATCTCGAAGCGGGCCCGTCTGCTGGTGGGCGAGGGCGACCACGTCGAGGTGGGCCAGAAGCTCACCGTGGGTGCCACCAACCCGCACGACGTGCTGCGGATCCTCGGCCAGCGCGCCGTCCAGGTCCACCTGGTCGGCGAGGTCCAGAAGGTCTACAACTCGCAGGGTGTGTCGATCCACGACAAGCACATCGAGATCATCATCCGGCAGATGCTGCGCCGTGTGACGATCATCGAGTCCGGCGACGCGGAGCTGCTGCCGGGCGAGCTCGTGGAGCGCACGCGCTTCGAGGGTGAGAACCGTCGTGTGGTCACGGAAGGCGGCCACCCGGCCTCCGGCCGTCCGCAGCTGATGGGTATCACCAAGGCCTCGCTGGCGACCGAGTCGTGGCTGTCGGCGGCGTCCTTCCAGGAGACGACCCGGGTGCTCACCGACGCGGCGATCAACGCCAAGTCGGACTCCCTGATCGGCCTCAAGGAGAACGTGATCATCGGTAAGCTCATCCCGGCCGGTACGGGGCTGTCCCGCTACCGCAACATCCGGGTCGAGCCGACCGAGGAGGCGAAGGCTGCGATGTACTCGGCCGTCGGTTACGACGACATCGACTACTCGCCCTTCGGCACGGGGTCCGGGCAGGCGGTTCCGCTGGAGGACTACGACTACGGGCCGTACAACGGCTGATGTCTGACGTCTGACGTCTGACGCCTGATGTCTGACGTCTGAGCACGTCAGCGGCGGTTTGCGCGAGGCGGTCACCCCTTGGAGGGGGTGGCCGCCTCGCGGCGTTTCGCCTTGCGGTTTCGCCTTGCGGTTTCGCCGTGCGTTTTCGCCGTGCGGCGCGCGCTTGGGGGTTCTGCGGTTCGTTTCGGCGGGTGTCCGGTTTGTTGGGTGCGGGTGTGTGGTGGGGGGGAGGGGGGGGGGGGGGGGGGGGGGGGGGGGGGGGGGGGGGGGGGGGGGGGGGGG